>DAORUD010000100.1:0-8800 GCA_035433005.1 Arenimonas sp.
GAATTCGAGATGGAGGTGGTGCGCGACACCGCCGACAACTGCATCATCGTCTGCTCCATCGAAAACCTCGACCCGATGGGCGTGCACACCGGCGACTCCATCACGGTGGCCCCGGCGCAGACGCTCACCGACAAGGAATACCAGCGCCTGCGCGACGCCTCGATCGCCGTGCTGCGCAAGATCGGCGTGGACACCGGCGGCTCGAACGTGCAGTTCGGCATCAACGCCCAGGACGGCCGCGTGGTGGTGATCGAGATGAACCCGCGCGTGTCGCGCAGCTCGGCCCTGGCCTCGAAGGCCACCGGTTTCCCGATCGCCAAGATCGCCGCCAAGCTGGCCGTGGGCTACACGCTGGACGAACTGCGCAACGACATCACCGGCGGCGCCACGCCGGCCTCGTTCGAACCGACCATTGACTACGTGGTCACCAAGATCCCGCGCTTTGCGTTCGAGAAGTTCCCGGCCGCCGACGCCCGCCTCACCACCCAGATGAAGTCGGTGGGCGAGGTGATGGCCATCGGCCGCACGTTCCAGGAGTCCATGCAGAAGGCCCTGCGCGGCCTGGAAACCGGCAAGGTCGGCTTCGACCCCACCGGCGCCGCCGGCGACGGCGAGGAAGGCCTGCTGCGCATCAGGCGCGAGCTGAAGGAGCCGGGCCCGGAGCGCCTGTTCCAGGTGGCCGAGGCCTTCCGCGCCGGCCTGAGCGTGGAGGACGTGTACGGCCTGAGCTTCATTGATCCGTGGTTCCTGGACCAGATCGAGGAGATCATCTCCACTGAGAAAGACGTCGCCAGCGCCGGCCTGGCCGGCCTGGACGCGGCGCGCCTGCGCCAGCTCAAGCGCATGGGCTTCTCCGACGCGCGCCTGGCCCAGCTGGCCGGCACCGACGAATCGGCCGTGCGCGCGCTGCGCCGCGCCTTCGGCGTGCGCCCGGTGTACAAGCGCGTGGACAGCTGCGCGGCCGAGTTCGCCACGTCCACCGCCTACCTGTATTCGACCTACGAGGACGAGTGCGAGGCCCTGCCGAGCCAGCGCGACAAGATCATCGTGCTCGGCGGCGGCCCCAACCGCATCGGCCAGGGCATCGAGTTCGACTACTGCTGCGTGCACGCCTCGCTGGCGCTGCGCGAGGACGGCTATGAAACCATCATGGTCAACTGCAACCCCGAAACCGTGTCCACCGACTACGACACCTCCGACCGCCTGTACTTCGAGCCGGTGACGCTGGAAGACGTGCTGGAGATCGTGGACGTCGAGAAGCCCAAGGGCGTGATCGTGCAGTACGGCGGCCAGACCCCGCTCAAGCTGTCGCGCGCGCTTGAGGCCGCGGGCGTGCCCATCATCGGCACCAGCCCCGACAGCATCGACCTGGCCGAGGACCGCGAGCGCTTCCAGAAGCTGGTCGAAGACCTGGGCCTGCTGCAGCCGCCCAACCGCACCGCCCGCAACGCCGAACAGGCCATCGCCCTGGCCAACCAGATCGGCTACCCGCTGGTGGTGCGCCCCAGCTACGTGTTGGGCGGCCGCGCCATGGAAGTGGTGTATTCCGACGCCGACCTGTCGCGCTACATCCGCGAGGCGGTGCAGGTGTCGAACGATTCGCCGGTGCTGCTCGACCGCTTCCTGGACAACGCCGTGGAAGTGGACGTGGACGTGATCGCCGACAGGGACGGCCAGGTGCTGATCGGCGGCATCATGGAGCACATCGAGGAAGCCGGCGTGCATTCGGGCGATTCGTCCTGCTCGCTGCCGCCCTACACGCTGTCGGCCGCCACCCAGGACAAGCTGCGCGTGCAGGTGGCCCAGCTGGCGCGTGCGCTGAAGGTGGTGGGCCTGATGAACACCCAGTTCGCCATCCAGACCGACGGCGAGGGCGTGGAAACCATCTACCTGCTGGAAGTGAACCCGCGCGCTTCGCGCACCGTGCCCTTCGTGTCCAAGGCCATCGGCATCCCGCTGGCGAAGATCGCCGCGCGCTGCATGGCCGGCAAGACCCTGGCCGGGCAGGGCGCCACGAAGGAAATCGTGCCCGGGTATTTCTCGGTGAAGGAAGCCATCTTCCCGTTCGCCAAGTTCCAGGGCGTCGACCCCATCCTGGGCCCGGAAATGCGCTCCACCGGCGAAGTGATGGGCGTGGGCCGCACCTTCGCCGAAGCCTTCGGCCGCGCCGAGGAGGCCGCCAACATCAAGTCGCCGATGCCGGGCAAGGCCTTCGTGTCGGTGCGCGATCCGGACAAGAAGCGCCTGCTGCCGGTGGCCCACGACCTGGTG
Organism: Arenimonas sp.; assembly: GCA_035433005.1. GTDB lineage: Bacteria > Pseudomonadota > Gammaproteobacteria > Xanthomonadales > Xanthomonadaceae > Arenimonas. Next base: position 2,272 of record DAORUD010000100.1, read on the forward strand.
GACCGCGGCTACACGCTGGTGGCCACCGAAGGCACGGCGAAGTTCCTCAACGCCGAAGGCATCGCCTGCGAGCGCATCAACAAGGTGATCGAGGGCCGTCCGCACATCGTGGACCTGATCAAGAACGGCGAGATCTGCTACATCGTCAACACCACCGAGGGCAAGCAGGCCATCGCCGACTCGTTCTCGATCCGGCGCGAGGCGCTGCAGCACCGCGTCACCTATTCCACCACCATCCCGGGCGCACGCGCCCTGATCCGCGCCACCGACACCCGCGGCAACCCGCGCGTGTGGTCGCTGCAGGAACTGCACAAGGAATTGCACGGATGAGCGCCATCGCTCCCCTGACCATGAAGGGCGCCCAGCGCCTGCGCGATGAACTCGAGAACCTCAAGACCGTCAAGCGGCCGGCCGTCATCGCCGCCATCGCCGAGGCCCGCGCCCACGGCGACCTGAAGGAAAACGCCGAGTACCACGCCGCCCGCGAGCAGCAGGGCTTCATCGAAGGCCGCATCCAGGAGCTGGAGTACGTGCTGTCGCACTGCCAGCTGATCGACGTGGCCAGCCTCAACGCCGGCACCCGCGTGGTGTTCGGCGCCACGGTGGAGCTGGCCGACTGCGATACGGGCGACGAAGTGACCTACCAGATCGTCGGCGACCTGGAATCGGACATCAAGCAGGGCCTGATCTCGATTTCCTCGCCGCTGTCGCGCGCGCTGATCGGCAAGCACGAGGGCGACACCGTCACGATCCAGGCGCCCAAGGGCGACCGCGACTACGACATCATCGCCGTCCGCTACGACGGCTGATCGCGCCCAATGGCTTCGCCCGTCGCCGCCACGACGCCCGCGCTGACCGTGCTGCTGCCCGAGCGGCGACGCTTCGCCGGGCAGCCGGTGGGCGCCGAAGCGAGCCGCTGGCTGGCCCGCGCCGATCGCGCGGCGGACGCTGAAAGCGGCGAACAGGCCCAGCTGCTGCGCCACTTCGACCTGCTGCCGCGGGGCTGGCCCATGGCCGCCATCACCCGCCAGCGCGATGCCGGCGACGCCGTGCTGCACCAGTGGCTGCGCGCCGACCCCGCCCACGTGCGCGCCGACATGACCGGGGCGCGCGTGCTGGCCATCGGCGAGCTCGGGCTCGGCCAGGACGAGGCGCAGGCGCTGCTGGCGCCGCTGCGGCCGCTGTTCGGCGACCTGGGCTTCCAGCTGTCGGCGCCAGTGCCGTCGCGCTGGTACGTGGCCTTGCCGGTGGAAGCGAAGCTGCCGGTCTTCTCGGCGCCGGCACAGGTGCTGGGCGACGACCTGTTCTCGCATCTGCCCGATGGCCCCGAAGGCCGGCGCTGGCGCGCGCTGCTGAACGAAGCGCAGGTGCTGCTGCACAACCACCCGGTGAACCACGCGCGCATCGCCGCCGGCAAGCCCGCGGTGAACAGCCTGTGCTTCTGGGGTGCCGGCCGCCTGCCCGACCACGTGCGCAGCCCGTACACGGGCCTGGCCAGCCCGGACCCGGAGCTGCTGTCGCTGGCGCAGCTGGCGGGCATCGCCAACACGCCCGCGGGCCCGCAGCTGCTGGACCTGCGCCAGGCGCGCGACTGGACGGCGGTGGAACAGCGCCTGCTGCCGGGCCTGCGCGAGCTGGGCGCCGACGAAGTGCTGCTGGATTTCGCCGACGGCGCGCGCTACCGGCTGAAGGCCTCGCAGCGCTGGCGCTTCTGGCGCCGCCCGCTGGCGCAGCTGGCGTGAGGGCGGCACCGGTACGCATCCTGCGGCGCGACGTTCCCCCGCACGGCCCGTGGCCCGACAGCGTGCCGCCGGCCCTGCAGCGCATCTACGCCGCGCGCGGCGTGGCCACGCCGGCCGAAGGCGAGCTCAAGCTGGCGCGCCTGCTGCCGCCCGACGCGCTGGGCCATTTGCCCGAAGCGGCGGCGCTGCTGGCCGACGCCATCGCGCATGGCCGCCGCATCGTGGTGGTGGGCGACTTCGACTGCGACGGCGCCACCGGCACCGCCGTGGCCGTGCGCGGGCTGCGCCTGCTGGGCGCCACCCACGTCAGCTACCAGGTGCCGCACCGCGTGACCCACGGCTACGGCCTGTCGCCCGCGCTGGTGGAACACCTGGAAGCCTTCGCGCCCGACGTGGTGCTGACCGTGGACAGCGGCATCGCCTGCCACGCGGGCATCGCCGCGGCCAAGGCGCGCGGCTGGCAGGTGCTGGTCACCGACCACCACCTGCCGGGCGAAACCCTTCCCGCCGCCGACGTCATCGTCAATCCGAACCTGGGCGGCGACGGCTTCCCCAGCAAGGCCCTGGCCGGCGTGGGCGTGGTGTTCTACCTGCTGCTGGCCCTGCGCAAGCGGCTGCGCGAAGACGGCGCCTTCGCGCACGGGGAACCCGACCTGTCGTCGCTGCTCGACCTGGTGGCGCTGGGCACCGTGGCCGACCTGGTGGCGCTGGACTACAACAACCGCCTGTTGGTGTCCGCCGGCCTGCGCCGGCTGCGCCAGGGCCAGTGCCAGCCCGGCCTGCGCGCGCTGGCCGAGCTGGCCGGCAAGGACCTGGCGCAGCTCACGGCAGGCGACATCGGCTTCGGCATCGCGCCGCGCCTGAACGCGGCCGGCCGGCTCGAGGACATGGCGCTGGGCATCGAATGCCTGCTGTGCGACGACCCGTCGCGCGCACGCGAACTGGCCAGCGTGCTCGACCGCATCAACGGCGAGCGCAAGGGCATCCAGCAGCAGATGGTGGACACCGCCGAGGCGCTGGTGGCCGCCGTGCCGCTGGACGGCGACGTGCTGCCGCCGGTGCTCTGCCTGTGCGACGAGGCCTGGCATCCCGGCGTGGTGGGCCTGGTGGCTTCACGCCTGAAGGACCGGATGTACCGGCCGGTGTTCGCGTTCGCGCCGTCCGAACCGGGCAGCGCGATGCTGAAGGGTTCGGCGCGCTCCATCCCCGGCCTGCACATCCGAGATGCGCTGGCGGCGGTGGACGCGATGAACCCGGGAATGGTGGAGCGATTCGGCGGCCACGCGATGGCGGCCGGCCTGAGCCTGCCGGCCGCACACTTCGACCGTTTCCGCGCCGCGCTCGAGGCGCAGGTGGCGACGATGCTGTCGCCCGAACAGCTGCGCTCGGAGCTGCTGAGCGACGGCGAACTCAGCGCCGCCGAACTCGGTCGCCCGCTGGCCGAACAGCTGCGCCTGGCCGGCCCCTGGGGCCAGGGATTCCCCGAGCCGCTGTTCGACGGCGTGTTCACCGTGCTGCAGAGCAGGCCGCTGGCCGAGCGCCATCTCAAGCTCAGCCTGGTGCCGGAGCGGGGCGGGGCGCCGCTGTCGGCCATCCACTTCGGCGGCTGGACCGGCGCGCCGCCGCCGGCGCGCATCCACGTGGCCTACCAGCTCGAACTCGACGACTGGGGCGGCCGCCGCGGCGTGCAGCTGCTGGTGCGCCATTGGCAGCCCGCGCCCTGAAACTGAGGCAGGGACGCGTAACCCCGTTCGCGCGCGAGGCCCGTTAACCTAGGCCAGCACGGCCGCCGGCCGCGCCGCCACGCCCGGGGTTTCCATGCGCCATTCCGTCATTGCCTTCCTGCTGTCGCTCCTGTTTGCTGCGCCGGCCTTCGCGCAGGTGCAGATCAGCGGGCCGCTGCCGCCGCTGGTGGCGTCCGCCGGCGCCGAGCGACCCGTGCGCCTGGCCTCGGCGCGCATGGACGTGGACGTGGCCGGTGGCCAGGCCCAGACCACCATCGAGCTGGTGCTGCACAACCCCAACGGCCGGCCTCTCGAGGGCCAGCTGGCTTTCCCGCTGCAGCCGGGCCAGGAAGTGTCCGCGTTCGCGCTCGACATCGACGGCGTGATGCACGATGCGGTGCCCGTGCCCAAGGAGCGCGGCCGCGAAGTGTTCGAGGCCATCGAACGCCGCAACGTGGACCCGGCGCTGCTCGAGCGCACCGAGGGCAACTACTTCCGCCTGCGCGTGTTCCCGATTCCCGCGGGCGGCGAGCGTCGCGTGCGCTTCAGCCTGGTGGAAACCCTGGCGCGGGTGGACGGTGCGCGCCAGCTGGCGCTGCCGCTGGATTTCGCCGCCGGGCTGGCCTCGGTGCCGCTGCGGGTGCAGGGCGAACGCGCCACGGCGGGCAGCGACCTGGTGCTGGCGGCGTCGGACGACGGGCAGGCGGCCGCGCTCGGCCCGCGCCAGCTCAAGGCCGCGGGCGGACTGGTGCTGCGCTGGCCGCTGTCGGGCCAGCCGCAGGTGCAGGTGCAGGAGTTCGAAGGGCAGCGCTGGTTCCATGCCGAGGTACCGCTGCCCGGCGTGGCCGCGCCGCGCGCGATGCCCCAGCGCATCGGCCTGCTGTGGGATGCGTCGGGTTCGGCGGACAAGCGCGACCGGGCGCTGGAGTTCGCGCTGCTGGACCGCTATTTCGCGGCGGTGGGGCAGGCCGATGTCAGCCTGCAGGTGCTGCGCGACCGCGCCGGCGCCGTGCGCCGCTTCCGGGTGAGCGGCGGCGACTGGAGCGCGCTCAAGGCCGCCCTGCGCGCCGAGGTGCCCGACGGCGCCACCGACCTGGGCGCCTGGCAGCCGCAGGCCAGCGTGCAGGAATACCTGCTGCTGAGCGACGGCCTGGCCAACTACGGCGCGCAGGCCGTGCCTTCGCTGCGCCCCGGCCAGCGCCTGTACGCCATCAGCACCTCGGGCGCGAAGGCCGACTCGGCGCGCCTGCGCGCGTTGGCCGAAGCCCGCGGCGGCCGCCTCATCGCCCTGGCTGCGCCCGCCGAACTGGCGCGCGCCGAGGCCGAACTGCTGCGCGACGGCCCGCGCCTGCGCAGCCTGGACGCCACCGGTGCCCGCGACGTGGTGGCCGCGTCGGTGTTCCCGAGCGGCGGCGTGCTGAGCATCGCCGGCCGCCTGGAAGTGGACGGCGGCGAACTGGTGCTGGGCCTGGAAGAGGGCGGCCGCGTGCGCGAGCTGCGCCTGCCGCTGGGCGAGGCCCGCGCACGTCCGGGCCGCTTCCTGGCCCAGGCCTGGGCCGGCTACCGACTGCGCGAACTGCAGGCCGAACCCACGCTCAACCGCACCCGCATCCGGCAGCTGGGCCAGGACTTCGGCCTGGCCTCGGCGGAAACCTCGCTGCTGGTGCTCGAGACCCTGGACGACTACGTGCAGTACGACATCGTGCCGCCCGCGCCGCTGCGCGAAGCCTTCGAGGCGCAGCGCCGCGACATCGCCGCAGGAAAGGCCGCGGCCACCGCGAGCCATCTCGAACAGGTGGTGGCGGCCTTCCAGGAAAAGCAGGCCTGGTGGGCCACGACCTTCGCCGGCCGCGCCAAGGCCGATGCGCGCCGCGACGAAGCCGTGCCTGTCGGCGCGGCTTTGGCAGCGCCCGAGCCGGTGGTGGCCTCCGAACCGCCGCGCGCCCGGGACGGCGGCACCAGCGAATTCCTTGAGCGCGGTGCGCCCCAGGACATGATGTCGCCGCCGGCGCCCGCCGCGCTTGCACCCGGCGACCAGGCGTCCACGCTGGACTCCGTCCAGGTGGTGGGGTCGCGCATCAGCGAAGAAGCCATGGCCGATGCCGCCGCGGGCAACGATGGCGGCGACGGCGACACCGATGCCGGCCGCACCGCCGTGATCACCCTGCAGCCCTGGGCACCGGACTCGGAGGTAGCGCGCCGCCTGCGCGCAGCGCCGGCCGACCAGGTGTATGCCCTGTACCTGGACGAACGCAGCGCGAATGCCGGAAGCAGCGCCTTCTACCTGGACGTGGCCGACATCCTGTTCGAGCGCGGCCAGCGCGACCTGGGCCTGCGCGTGCTGTCGAACCTGGCCGAGCTGCAGCTGGAGAACCGCGCCCTGCTGCGCGTGCTGGGCTACCGGCTGATGCAGGCCGGCGAGCCGGCGCTGGCCGTGCCGGTGTTCGAGCGCGTGCGGGTGGTGGCGGGCGAGGAGCCGCAAAGCTACCGCGACCTGGGCCTGGCCCTGGACGCCGTCGGTCAGCCCCAGCAGGCGATCAATGCGCTGTACGAAGTGGTGTCGCGCCCCTGGGACAACCGTTTCGGCGGCATCGCCCTGATCGCACTGGCCGAGCTCAACGCCATCGTCGCGCGCGAGCGCGGCAAGCTGGACGTGCGCGCCATCGATCCGCGCCTGCTGCACAACCTGCCGCTGGCGCTGCGCGCGGTGCTGAGCTGGGACGCCGACAACACCGACATGGACCTGTGGGTGACCCAGCCCGACGGCGAGCGCTGCGGGTACAACAACCAGCGCACGGCGGCCGGTGGCCGCCTGTCCGAAGACTTCACGGGCGGCTACGGGCCCGAGGAATACGCCATCCGCCGGTCGGCCAACGGCAAATACCGCATCGAAGTGGACTACTTCGGCGAGTCGCAGGCCCTGGTCAGCGGCGCGGTGACCGTGCAGGTGTGGCTGAGCACCGGCTTCGGCACGCCCCGGCAGCGCGACGAGCGGCTGACGGTGCGGCTGGTGCCCGACGGCGACAACGTGCTGGTGGGCGAGTTCGAAGTGCGCTGAACCCC
>DAORUD010000101.1:0-8741 GCA_035433005.1 Arenimonas sp.
TGGGCACGTGCACCCAGGGCCGCCCCGGTATCAGGTCGGCGCAGAACACCACCCCGCCGTGCGGGCGGCCGTGCGCGTCGGGCGTGCCGACGATTTCCGCCAGCATCAGGCCCGGCGTGTGGCCCTGGCTGAAGTGGAAGCGCACGCTGTCGCCCAGCGCGCGGCAGTGGTCGCCCTGCACCACTTCCAGCCGCCCGCTGGCTTCCAGCAGCGCCGCCAGTTCGGGGATGAAGCTGGCGCGGTCGCGCGGGTGCGGATGGCGTGCGCGCTGCCAGTGCTCGGCGCCCACCACGAAGGTGGCGTTGGGGAACAGCAGCGACGGCGCCTCGCCTTCGCGCCACGGCGCCAGCAGGCCACCGGCGTGGTCGAAGTGCAGGTGGCTGAGCACCACCACGTCCACGTCCTCGTGCGAGAAGCCCGCCCGGGCCAGCGACTCGAGCAGCACGTGGTTCTCCTCCACCACGCCGAAGCGCTCGCGCATCTTGGGGTCGAAGAAGGCGCCGATGCCGGTTTCGAACAGCACCACCTTGCCGTTGAGCGGGCTGGCCAGCAGCGCGCGGCACGCCAGCGGGATGCGGTTGTGTTCGTCCGGCGGCAGCCACCTGCCCCACATCGCCCGCGGCGCGTTGCCGAACATCGCGCCGCCGTCCAGGCGCTGCGAGTTGCCCATGATCGACCAGAGCTTCATGCGGTTCTCCTAGCGGTAGATCGAACCCGAATCGGTGGACGAGCCCTTGCCCACGCCCTTCCAGCGGCCGTCGGTGCCGGCTTCGACTTCGCCGGTGGCGCGGTTCCAGAGCACCACCTGCATATTGCCCCAGCTGCGGTCGCCCACGGCGACGTCGTGGCCGCGGGCCTTCAGCGCCGCGATCTCCCCGGCGCTGAACGCCCCGGGTTCGGCCGACAGCTGGTCGGGCAGGTACTGGTGGTGGAAGCGCGGCGCGTCGGCCGTGGCCTGCGCGCCCTTGCCGTCCATCAGCTCGAACAGGCCCAGCAGCACCATGGTGACGATGCGGCTGCCGCCCGGCGTGCCCAGCACGGCCACGCGGTCGTTGCCCAGCAGGAAGGTGGGCGTCATGGACGACAGCGGGCGCTTGCCCGGCGCAATGGCGTTGGCGTCCTCGCCCACCAGGCCGAAGGCGTTGGGCACGCCCGGCTTCACCGAGAAATCGTCCATTTCGTTGTTGAGCAGGAACCCCGTGCCCGGCACCACCAGCGAGTTGCCGTAGGGCAGGTTCACCGTCTGCGTGACCGCGGCCAGGTTGCCCTCGGCGTCAACGATCGAGAAGTGCGTGGTGTCCGGACGCGAGGGCGGCACGGTGACGCCCGGCAGCATGTCGCTGGGCGTGGCGCGTTCGGTGTTGATGCCCGCGCGCAGGCCGGCGGCGTAGTCCTTGCCCGCCAGCAGCGGCACCGGCACCGGCACGAAGTCCGGGTCGCCCAGGTAAATGGCGCGGTCGCGGTAGGCACGGCGCATGGACTCGACCACCAGGTGGCTGCGCGCGGTGCGATCAAGCCGGGTGTAGTCGTAGCCGTCCAGGATGTTGAGGATGGTGGCCAGCGCCACGCCACCCGACGACGGCGGCGGCGCGGTGACGATGTCGAAGCCGCGGTGGCGGATGCGGATGGGTTCGCGCTCCACCACGCGGTACTCGGCCAGGTCGCGTTCGCTCCAGATGCCGCCGGCCTTGCGCACGCCGGCCACCAGCTTCCTGGCGTAGGCGCCGCGGTAGAAGCCGTCGGCGCCGCTGCGCGCGATCAGCTCCAGCGTGCGCGCGTAGTCTTCGTTGCGCATCAGCGTGCCCTGCGCCGGCACCTGGCCGCCGCGCAGGAACAGCGCCGCCGCGGCCTTGTTGCCGGCGATGGCGTCGCGGCGGAAGCCCAGCATGGCGGCGTTCTTGGGCCCGAACTTCCAGCCCTCGCGCGCCAGGCGGATGGCCGGCGCCAGCGACTGCGACAGCGGCAGCCGGCCGTAGCGGCTGGCCAGGTGCTGCAGTGCCGCCGGCGTGCCGGGAATGCCCGCAGCCAGCGCACCGTCCACCGACAGCCTGCGGTTGGCGTTGCCCTGCGCGTCCAGGAACATGTCGCGGGTGGCGGCCAGCGGCGCACGCTCGCGCGCATCCACGAACACGTCGCGGCCTTCCCCGGCCACGTGCAGCAGCAGGAAGCCGCCGCCGCCCAGGCCCGAACTTTCCGGCTCCACCAGGCCCAGCGTGGCGCTGACGGCGATGGCGGCGTCGAAGGCATTGCCGCCCTTGGCCAGCACTTCCATGCCGGCGTCGGTGGCGTAGGCGTTGGCGCTGGCGATGGCGGCCTGGCGCGGCGTCTTCGCCGGGGCGGGCGCGTCGGCAAACGCAGCGGGCGCCAGCAGCAGCAAGCCCAGCAAAAGGGAACGGATCACGCGGCGGGCTCCTGCTGCAGGTTCAGGTATTTGGCGAACAGCTGTTCGCGGGACTCGGGATGGGCCAGGTCGAGGTCAATGCACTCGACGGGGCAGACGACCACGCACTGGGGTTCGTCATGGTGGCCGACGCACTCGGTGCAGCGGCGCGGGTCAATCACGTAGATGGTCTCGCCCTGGCTGATGGCGTCGTTGGGACAGGCCGGGGCGCAGACGTCGCAGTTGATGCAGAGCTGGTTGATCAGGAGTGACATGGACGGCGCATGCGCCCCGGCACCGGGCCGGGGCGCATGCCGGGACTCACTTGGCTTCGACGAAGACGAACTTGCCGCCGGCGGCTTCCACCGCCGCCTGCACGCGGGCCTGGTCGGCCGGGCTGCCGATGAACAGCACCTGCGAACCCTTGAGCGCATTCGGGTCGGGGTTGGCGAAGGCGGCCACGATCAGGTCGGCCATCTTCGTGCTGTCGGGCGAACCGAAGGCCAGCATGTTGCCCGGCAGCACCGTGCGCTGGACAACCGTGGTGACGTTCTCGAGCTGGCGGTCGTACTGGGTCTTGCCGTCCTGGTCGCCTTCGGCCGGCTCGCTGCTGTTGTTGGGCAGGTAGTACGGGAAGATGCGGTCGGTGACGCCGGCCTGGTTGGCGTTCACCACGCGGCCCAGGTATTCCTTCCAGGCGGCGTCGTCATTGCCGGTGGGCGCCACCAGCGGGGCTTCGACCGGGGCGGCTTCTTCGGCCTTCTTGCAGCCGGACAGCAGGAACAGCGAGAGCAGGATGGCGAGCGGGGCAAAAACGCGGTTCATGGCGATACCTCTTTTGTGAGTGGGTCTCAGGAACGCTTCCATCGGGTGGACAGGGCCTGGGCAACGGCCGGGTGCACGAACCCGGACACGTCGCCGCCAAGGCGGGCAACCTCTCGCACCAGGCTGGAAGAAATGAAGCTGTGCTGTTCGGCCGGCGTCAGGAACAGGGTCTCGACGTCGGGGATCAGGTGCCGGTTCATGCTGGCCAGCTGGAATTCGTATTCGAAATCGGACACCGCGCGCAGGCCGCGCAGCAGGACCCCGGCATCCACTTCGTGCACGAAGTGCGCGAGCAGCGAGTTGAAGCCCTGCACTTCCACGTTCGCGAAGCCGGCCAGCGCGATGCGGCACAGCTCGACGCGCTCGGCCAGCGGCAGGGCCGGGCCCTTGCCGGGGCTCTCGGCCACGCCCACCACCACTTTCTCGAACAGCGTGGACGCGCGGGCCACCAGGTCGATGTGGCCGTTGGTGATGGGGTCGAAGGTGCCGGGATACAGCGCGACACGGTTTCGGGCCAGGCTCATGCCGTGGGTTGGACCTGCGGTGTGGATTCTTCACGGAGTGTATCAGCGGTTTCCGCGGCTTGGCCGTTTCGGGACTGGAACAACGTGAAGCGGACCTCGCGGGTTTGCCCCTCGCGGTGCAGGCGCCAGCCGGGCGGCCAGGCGGCCTGCAGGCGCGGCGGGCCTTCGACGTAGATCCAGGCGCCCGGCGCCAGCCAGGTCTCGAGCGCCCGGGCCGCCGGCTCCCACAGCGCGCCGTCGAAGGGCGGGTCCAGGAACGCCAGGTCGAACTGGCCCGCGGGCGGCCCGGACAGCCAGGCCAGGGCGTCGGCCTGCACCACCCGGGCGCTGTCGAGCTTGAACCGGGCCACGTGGCCCCGCAGCGCCTCGGCCAGGCCCGGGTCGCGCTCCACCAGCACCACCGACGCCGCGCCGCGCGAGGCGGCCTCCAGGCCCAGCGCCCCGGTGCCGGCGAACAGGTCCAGCACGCGCGCCCCCGGCACCTTGTCCTGCAGCCAGTTGAACAGGGTTTCGCGGACCCGGTCGCTGGTGGGGCGCAGGCCCGGGCGGTCGGGCACCGGCAGCTTCGAGCCGCGCAGGTGGCCGGCGATGATGCGGACGGAGCCGGTCGGGCGCTGGTTCATCGGGGAGTCCGGGGGCCGGGTGGTAACATCGCCCCATTGTCCGCGAAAGCAGCGCGATGTTCGATTTCCTGAAGAAAAAGCCCGAGAAGACCCCGCCGGCCAAGCCCGCCGAGGCCCCCGCACGCACCGGGTTCAGCCCCGACGACCTGGCGCGCGCTTTCACCACGCACCAGGAAGAAAAGGCCGCACGCGCCGAGATCGAGCGCGCCGAAGGCCGCGAGGCCATGCGCGGCACGCTGGGCGGCAGCCTGTTCGCGCGCAGCCTGGGCGGGCTGTTCTCCCGCAATCCCAAGCTCGACGAGGACCTGCTGGACGAAGTGGAAACGGCGCTGGTCAGCGCCGACGTCGGCATGCCCGCCACCACCGAAATCATCGAGCGGCTGCGCAAGCGCATGAAGGCGCGCGAGTTCGCCGACGCCCAGGCCCTGCTCGGCGCGCTGCGCAACGACCTGCTGGCCATCCTCAAGCCCGTGGCCAAGCCGCTGGTGGTGGACGAAGCCGCCAAGCCCTTCGTCATCCTCACCGTGGGCGTGAACGGCGTGGGCAAGACCACCACCATCGGCAAGCTGGCGCACCGCTTCCAGCAAGACGGTCACAGCCTGATGCTGGCCGCGGGCGACACCTTCCGCGCCGCCGCCGTGCAGCAGCTGCAGGTGTGGGGCGAGCGCAACAACGTGGCCGTGGTGGCGCAGGGGCAGAATGCCGATGCGGCGTCGGTGGCCTTCGACGGCATCCAGGCGGCGAAGGCGCGCGGCATGGACATCTTGATTGCCGACACGGCAGGCCGGCTGCACACCCAGCAGGGCCTGATGGCGGAGCTGGGCAAGATCCGCCGCGTCATCACCAAGGTGGACCCGCGCGCACCGCACGAAGTGCTGCTGGTCATCGACGGCACCACCGGCCAGAACGCGCTCAACCAGCTGCGCCAGTTCCATGCCGCGGTGCAGGTGACGGGCCTGGTGGTGACCAAGCTCGACGGCACCGCCAAGGGCGGCGTGGTGTTCGCGCTGGCGCGCGAGTTCGGCATCCCGATCCGCTTCATCGGCCTGGGCGAGAAAACCGAAGACCTGCGCGTGTTCGACCCCGAGGGCTTCGTGGACGCGCTGCTGCCCGGCACGCTCGGGGCCTGAGTGGCGGACGCGCCGCGCAAGCGCCGCTGGCCCTTTTACCTTGCGGTGCTGGCCGCGCTGCTGGCCTTCGGCGCCTGGTGGGTGGACCGCCAGCTGGAGCCCACGCGGCTCACCGCCACCGTGCTCGCCCGCGCCGGTGCCGCGCTCGGGCTTGAACTCACCATCGACGGCACGCCCGAGTACGCGCTGCGGCCGGAGCCGAGGCTGGTGCTGCCAAAACTCACCGTTCGCCAGCCCGGCGCCGCCGCACCGCTGCTCACTGCCGCGCGCGCGGAAATCTCGCTGCCCTGGGACACGCTCACCGGCGGAGGTTCGCTGGTGATCACGCGCGTCGCGCTCGACAACCCACAGCTGGATTTGGATGCACTGCTTGCATGGCAAGCATCGCGACCACCGGCGGAGGGCGAATTCCCAACCTTGACACGCGGAGCATCCATACGTGGCGGCACGCTCACCTACGGCGACTGGCGTGTAGATAGCGTGCAATTGGAACTCGACCGACTTGAACGGCAACAGCCCCTGGCGCTGAAGTTGGCGGGCCGGGCAGCCACCGAAGGTGTCCAGGTCGAATTCAGCTCGGATATCACCATTGCCAGACTCACGGAAAGTACGTCTGGAACACTGTCCGCAGCAGGCACAGCGCAGTTCACCGGCCACCAGAGCAAGTTCTCACTTGCTGCAACCGACTGCGGGTATCACCTGGCGCCAGGCCAGCCCCAGCAGCGAGACGAAGTCATCAACTGCGGCGATCTGATGTTTTCAGGTGAATCCCCACTGCCTACGTTGAAGGCCTTCATAAGCATAGGTCGCGGCAGATTAGGCCATGTGGTCGAGGTGCGCACCAATGGCTGGATGAAGGACTGGCCCGATACCTGGCCCGTTCTTCCTGCACCATTGTCCGGAGAACCTACTCAGTTCGACCTACGCTACTGGATTCCCTCGGGTGGCGAGGCATTGATGGAGGCCAAGCTGGGCTGGGGTGCGGCCAAGGCGAACGCGTCCTTCCGGATGGATGACTTGCTTGACTGGCTGGATTCCGGTGATCTCGCCCTGCTGCCTCCACTGTTGGGTGAGGTTTCCACGCCCACCCTGGAGGTGTCCGGCGCCACGCTGCAGGGCGTGACGATCCAGATCGAGGAAGACGCCCCGGCCAATGCGACGCCGGAACCGTGAGCGGATTCGCCGACACCCTGCTGGCCTGGTTCGACCGCGACGGCCGCCACGATCTGCCCTGGCAGCACCCGCGCACGCCGTACCGCGTGTGGCTGTCGGAAATCATGCTGCAGCAGACCCAGGTGCAGACGGTGATCCCGTACTACGCGCGCTTCCTGGACGCGCTGCCCACCCTGCCCGACCTGGCCGCCGCGCACAGCGACCAGGTGCACGCGCTGTGGGCCGGCCTGGGCTACTACGCCCGCGCCCGCAACCTGCACAAGGCCGCGCAGGTGTGCGTGGAAAAACACGGCGGCGACCTGCCGCGCGACCTCGATGAACTCACCGCCCTGCCCGGCATCGGCCGCAGCACGGCGGGCGCGATCCTGGCGCAGGCGCACGGGCTTCGCTTCCCCATCCTGGACGGCAACGTGAAGCGCACGCTGTGCCGCTTCCACGGCATCGGCGGCTGGCCCGGCGGCAGCGCGGTGGAAAAGCAGCTGTGGGCGATTGCCGAAGAACATCTTCCGCAGGCGCGGCTGGCCGACTACACCCAGGCCATCATGGATTTCGGCGCCACCCTGTGCACGCGCCACGACCCGGCCTGCGTGCTGTGCCCGCTGCAGGACGCCTGCGTGGCGCGCCGCGAAGGCCTGGTGGAACAGCTGCCGGAAGCCAAGCCCGGCAAGCCGCTGCCCGAGCGCCGCACGCTGATGCTGCTGATGCGCGATTCGCGCGGCCACGTGCTGCTGGCGCGGCGCCCGGCCACCGGCATCTGGTCGGGCCTGTGGTCGCTGCCCGAAGCCGGCGACCACGACGAGGCGCGCGCCTTCGTCAGCCGCCACGCCGGCGCCGATTTCGACGCCGCACAATCGCTGCCGCTGATCGAACACACCTTCAGCCACTACCGCCTGCACATCGAACCGCTGGGCTGGCGCATCGCCGAACCCGGCGTGGCGCTGCACGACGACCATCGCTGGCAGCCCTTCGACCAACTCGCCGACGTGGGCCTGCCCGCGCCCGTCAAGAAACTACTGGGAACCCTGCCGCCATGACCCGCACCGTGCACTGCCACAAACTCCAGCGCGAAGCCGAAGGCCTGGCCTTCGTGCCCTGGCCCGGCGCGCTGGGCAAGCGCGTGTTCAGCGAGATCAGCCGCGAGGCCTGGCAGCAGTGGCTGGCGCACCAGACCATGCTGATCAACGAAAACCGCCTCTCGCCCATGGACCCCAAGCACCGGGTGTTCCTGGAGGGCGAGATGGAGAAATTCCTGTTCGGCGACGGCGCCGAGAAGCCCGCGGGCTACGTGCCGCCGGAAGCCTGAAAAGCAAAGGCCCGCGCCGGAGCGCGGGCCCTGCCCGGCCACCGCGGGGCGATCAGCCCTGGGCGACCGCGGCGCCGCCGCGTTCGGCATCGCGCATGGCCGGCACGTTCACTTCGCGGATTTCGGTGATGCGGCAGCGCATGTTGTGCTGGCCCACCACGTAGCCATTGCTGGTGTTCATGGTGTCATAGGCGGCCTCCAGGCCGATGGCCCAGCCCTGGTCGAGGTCGCGCGCCTGGCAGGCCTCGCCCGGGCGCACTTCCACCAGCCAGGCCTTGGACGTGGTTTCCCAGATCAGCAGCGAGGTTCCGCCGACCACCTCGTAGCGATGCACGGGGCGAAGGAAGCGCACGTGCTTCACCGGCTCACCGGCGTTGGCGCGCGCCGCTTCCAGGCGGGCGGCGTCCTTGGCGTCGTCGGCGGCATTGTTGATGGCCAGCACGGGGCCGGCGGCCAGGGCACAGGCAGCCGTCAGGGAGATGAGGGCAAGACGGGGGGACATGGCGACACTCCGGTTGGGGCCCCGATCGGACCATGCCCCACCCTACCCCTGCGCCTCGCGCCGGCCCATAGGCCGCCGTACCGGCATTCATCGGGAATTTACGCAGCGCCCCGCGCGGCGCGGTCCATCCGGCGTCCAGACCCGGCGGCTTGCCTCGCCGGGCCCGCGTCCGTTATCATCTCGCGCTCGCACCGGCCCGGCCGGATGCGCGTTCCAGCCAGATTCTGGCCGAGTAGCTCAGTTGGTAGAGCAGGGGATTGAAAATCCCCGTGTCGGCGGTT
>DAORUD010000102.1:0-6810 GCA_035433005.1 Arenimonas sp.
CTGCATCTTAGGGGCTGAGCCTGCTAGCACCTTGTGTACGATGCCCGCGTGAACCTGAAGCCGCGCGCGATATTTGAGCCTCAAAACGTGCGATATTTGAGCGTCGGATGAGTTGTGGAGGTTGCAAAGGAATTGCGCAGGCGGCAACGATACGCCATCACCACTCGCCGTAGATGACCTTGAGCTGGATCCGTCCAGCATCAGCGCCACCCACCGAAGCGTCGGCAGTCAGGACGTCTGATCCTCCGCCACCGCTGCCCGAAGTGGTGTGCACGATCAGCCACGCTTGACGCGCGATCGCAGCGTCTCCTTCGTCTGAGACATAGTACCCATCGCCGTCAGGACTGCCGGATGGGTCTGGGTCAGCCCAAGTCAGCGACCAGTCGGCACTGGTCGCCTCAAGCACTGCCCCGCACACGTCCGCGCCGCCATCTACCTCGGCCCACACGCATCTCCATTCGCGCGACGGCTGCGGCGCGGGAACACCACCTACCATGTACGGTGCTCCGACCCACCTGGTTGATCGGTACTGACTGGCCCACGGATGCGTCAGCTCCCATTTCCCAGGCTCGACCTCCACGGCCACGCCGCCCGATGGGTACTGCATCCACTTACTCAGCAGCTCGAAAGGCAGCCAGGTGGCCATGACGGGCTCGGCGGCTGGCTCAGCAACTGGCTCAGCCACTGGCACCACCGCCTCAGGCCGCAGCTGCACCTCCAGCTCAACGCGCTGCCCAGGCACCTGCTGGCTCGGGCGAGACGGGAAGAAACGCCGGCGCTCCATCACACCACCACCACCGCCTCGCTGGGCGGGTAGCCATCGGCCTCGATCAGCAGCACATGGCGACCGCGTGCGACGGGGAAGGACACGCGGCCATTGGCGTCGGCGATGCGCTTGGCGCCGCCGTCCAGCGTGATGCGGGCGCCCGGCAGCGGCTGGCCGCGCTCGTTGCGCGCCGTGAAAATGATCTCCCCGTTCGCCACCTCCACCGTGATACCTGGCTGGATCAGCGGGTCGAACGCCGCCGACAGGCGCGTCGTCTCGATGGCCGGCGGCTCGCCCACCGGCGCCTCGATGGCGCAGGCCAGCACGGCGGCGTCCAGGTCCAGCTCGGCACCCACCAGCCGGTGGCGCGCGCGGCGGCAATGGCGTCCTTGTAGCCCTGCTGCGCGGCGCGCGCGGCCTCCAGCTGGCGCGCGCCGTTGGCCTGCGCGGCAGCGGCGGCGGCGGCGGCCTGGGCGGCGCGCTCCTGCTCTGCGGCCAGCTGCTCCACCTGCGTGGCGGCGGCGCCCATCTGCGCCTCCAGCTCGGCCACGGCGCGCTTGCCGGCCTTGAAGCTGTCGATCAGCTGCTGCTGGTCGGCCACATGGTCCAGCACCGCGGCCAGCGCATTCAGCTTGGGCGCGGAGGCGCCTGCGTCCTGCCCCATGGCGCGCACCTGCTCGGCCATGGCGCGCAGCTCGTCGCCGCCGGTGGCCTGCGCCTCAAGTGTCAGCTTTGCTTTCAAATCGTCGTCCATGGTGCCCTCGTTGGTCTTAAGATCGCGCCATGCTGCGCTTCATGCTGTTCTGCCTGGCCGCCACGGTGGTGGCGGCCGGCCATGGGTTCGTGCAGGCCGCGCTGCTGGCGCTGGCGCTGCTGGTGGCCGCGCCCTTTGCCTGGCTGGCGTGGGTGTTGCTGGCGCCGCCCCGGCGCCGCTGAGGCGCCCAAACAAAAGCCGCGCCGGGCATGCGCCGGGCGCGGCTTTTGCCTGGCACGCCCGCGGCATGCCGCTCGGGCGTCACAGGTCCGGCATCAGCGTCACGCGCGCAAAGCCGCCGTAAACACTGTCGTTCTGCAGCTCCGACGCATACAGCGCCTGGCCCGACAGCGTCAGCTCGCTGGCGCCGCCGTCGGTGATCCAGCCAAAGTCGCCGCTCAGCTTCAAGCTGGTGCGCGGAATGATCAGGCGACCCTTCTGCCCGAAGCTGTTCACGCCGCTGAAGGCGATCGCCGTCTCCACGTTCGCCTTGCTGAACGTCGCCATGTTGACTGACGCCTCATGGCTGTACGACGCCTTGACCGGATCGACGTGCGACGCCGGGTGCGCGATCAGGCGGCAGCGGCCGTGGTCGGCGTCCAGCACCTCGTAGTGGGTGCCCGCCACGTAGGTGATGGGCGAGCCCGTCGAGTCGACGATGACCACCGAGCTGACGCGCGGGTGCTTCAGGTAGAAGATGTCGCCCGCCACCAGCTGCGGCAGCAGCTCGCCCGTCACGGTGCCGGCCGCCGTCTCCACGGCGTCGCCCATCAGCGCGCGCGCCAGGGTGCGGGCGTCGAACTGCACCATGGTCAGCGTGACCGACATGCTCTTGGCACCGGGCAGCTCGGCCAGCGTCAGGCGCTGGCCGCTGCAGCTCTCGGCGATCTGGTTGGTCTCGGTGTCCAGGCTCACGCTGAGCGTGCGGTTGCCGCAGCCCACCGGGTACAGGCCCGTCATGTAGCCGCTGGCGGCCGAGCCGTTGACTGGGTCATAGATGCCGAAGTCGATCGGCCCCTGGCCGTTCCAGATGATCTTGGTTTGCGCGCCTGCCATGGGTCACTCCTTGTTGGTACGCGATTGCGTGGGTTGCGCCTGGGGCGCGTTGGTGTCGGCGGCGCTGGCCACGCCAATGCCGATCAGCCAGCGCGCATCGGCGGCGGCCAGCTCGATCTGCCCGCCGGCCGGGTACACGCGGCCCTCGTGCTCGTGGGACTTGGCCAGCTTGACCAAAATGGTTTCCTTGCTCACGTCTGCTCCTTTAGACATACAGGTACGACACGCACG
Source organism: Arenimonas sp. (assembly GCA_035433005.1). Classification (GTDB taxonomy): domain Bacteria; phylum Pseudomonadota; class Gammaproteobacteria; order Xanthomonadales; family Xanthomonadaceae; genus Arenimonas. Next base: position 2,808 of record DAORUD010000102.1, read on the forward strand.
CCAGCAGCCAGGCGGCCGCGTGCATCCACATGACGCCCAGCGCGACCATCACGCCCGGCTTCTTCGGCCGGCAGCAGGCGGCCGTCAGCCAGCGCGGGGGCCAGCACGTCGTCGCGCTCGCGCTCGTGCAGCTTGGCACTCAGCGCGGCCAGGCTGGTCTTCAGCTGGTCCACCACGCCCACGGGCACAAAGCGGGCCGCATCGGGCGCGGCGCGCAGCCTGGCGCAGGCGGCGGCAATGGCTTCGGCGCCGGCCTCGGTCTGGTCGTCGATGTCCAGCTCCTTGTAGGCGGCCTGCAGCTCGGCCTTGATGGCGGCCACGGCCTGCAGGGCCGCGTCCTCGGTGGCGGTGGCCGGCAGGCCAAGGGCCGCCAGCAATTGCTCAAGAAAGTTCACAGGGTCCTCCTGGTCGGTGGGAAAACGGGCACTGGCCGCGGCCAGCAGGTTGATGGCCTCCATGCAATGGATGGCCGGGTTGTTGGTGAGCGCGCCCATCAGCACGCGGGTGATGTCGCCACTGGCGCGGCTGTACTCCAGCACGGGTGAGAAGTAGCGGTACTCGCCGGCGGCCACCAGGTCGCGGGCGCGGGCGGTCAGCTCGACCTCGGCAAACAGGCCGCGCCCATCGATCCACTTGAGCGCGTGCATCCATCCGGCCGCCGGCGCGGGCTGGCCGTTGGACTCGGCGTTGAGCGTCTGGTGCTCGTAGTCAATCACCAGCGGCTGGCGCGTGGCGTTGAAGGCGGCGACGATGCGCTGCGCGATGTCGGCATTGATGCGCCAGGCCGGCACATCCATGTCGCGGCCATCGCTGGGCACAAAGTCTTGCGCGGGGGTCACTTGCAGCAGCAGCAGGCCGCCCGCGTCGGCGTCGGTGGCGCCTGCGGCCACGGCGGCTGCAAACACCGCCAGCGCTACGGCGCTGCGGCGGCGGGGCAAGTGCTTGTGGGAAGCCATGCCGGCATCGTGGCCGGACACGGGGGCGCGCTACAAATAAAGCGCTTTGGATTTTGCGCGTGTGTTGTTCCGCTGGCGGCGCTCAACGCTCAACGCTCAACGCCGAACGCTCAACCTTGGTCGTCCAGCCCAGGCAGCCGGCCCTGGCGCTGCGCCATGTCGCGCGCCCGCTGCTCGGCCACGATCTGGCGCACGCGCATTTCGGTCAGGCCGTGGGCACGGGCCAGCTCGGCGTAGTTGCGGCCATTGAACTCGCGCCAAATCAGCTCGTCGCGCGCCGCCAGCATGGCGGCCACGCCCTTGGCCAGGTAAAAGCCGCCGCCGCCCATGTGGCCCGACAGGTATTGCAGCTGCTCCAGCGCCAGCTGCGCCAGCCCGCGCAGCGCGGCCTGCCAGTCGGCGTCGGGCGCGCCCTGGCCGCAGCGCTCGTCGCGCCGCGCCAGCACGGTGAATAGGCACAGCGCCAGCTCGCGCATGGGCTCGGTCAGGCCGGCCGGCATCAGGCGCTCCAGCTCGGCTGCTTCGGCGGCGGTCAGCAGGCGGTAGGCAGTCATTGCGGCAGCCGCTCCCCGCGCTTGACCCAGCCCTTGAGCGACTCGATCAGGGTATCCAGCTGGGCTGGCGTGGCAAAGCGCAGCGCGTCCACGCCCATTGGCCTGCGCCCGACAGTCAAGTGGGCGCACGAGCAGTTGGGTATTCCGCAGCCGCAAGCCGGCGAGGCGGTGCTGGGGCTGGCGCCTGGCGATGCGCTGCCTGGCCTGGGCGGCGGCCTGCCGCGCGCGGCCTTCAGCGCGCAGCCGCCGGGCACGCAGACCGTGCCCCAGCTGCAGGCCGACCAGCTGGCGCGCAGCGCCGCGCCGGCGGGCGCGGCCTGGGTCGATCAAATCCGGGCGCTGGTGGATGGCGCCGCCAGCCTGCAGGACATCCGCGACGGCCTGGAGCAGCTGCTGCCGGACATGACGCTGGAGCAGTACGCGCAGGCCATGGCCGAGGCGCTGGCCGCCGCCCAGCTGGCGGGCCGCTACGAGGTGCTGCAAGAGGCCGGGGGCATCGGTGGCTGATCCCGCCTACGGCAGCCTGCCGTTTACCGAGCAGATCGCCTTCTTGCGGCGCAAGCTTAACCTGCCAACGCAGGCGTGGACGGACATCTGGACGGCCGAGCACGACTGGGCCTTCGTGGTGGCGGGGGCCAACCGCGATGCGATCGTGGCGGACTTTCGCGCGGCGGTGGAGAAAGCCATTGCCGAGGGCACGACGCTGGAGACCTTTCGCAAGGACTTCGACGCCATCGTGGCCAAGCACGGCTGGGACTACAACGGCGGGCGCGACTGGCGCAGCCGCGTCATCTACGAGACCAACCTGAACACCAGCTACGCCGCCGGCCGCCACGAGCAGCTGCAGGCCGCGCCCTACTGGCAGTACGTGCATGCCGACTGGGTGACCAACCCGCGCCACGACCACCTGGCCTGGAACGGCCTGGTGCTGGCGCGCGATGACCCCTGGTGGCAGACCCACTACCCGCCCAACGGCTGGGGCTGCCAGTGCAGCGTGCGCGGGCTGTGGGCGCGCGATTTGAAGAAGCTGGGCAAGGACGAGCCAGACGAGGCGCCCGAGGTCAACTGGCTGGACCGCGAGGTCGGCCAGCGCAGCCCGGAGGGGCCGCGCGTGGTGCGGGTGCCCGAGGGGATCGACCCGGGGTTTGAATATGCACCTGGTGCATCAAGGCTCAGGAGCGCGATTCCGCCCGAGCGGGCCAATTTGCCCGGCAGCATGGGCGCGCCGGGTCTGCCCAATGCGCGCCCGGCCGATGCCCTGCCGCCGCCGCGCCCGGTGGCGGCCGATACGCTGCTGCCCAAAGGGCTGGCGCCGCAGGATTACGCCCTGGCCTTCCTGCAGGTGTTTGGTGCCACGCTCGATCAGCCCGCCATCTTCGAGGACGCCATCGGCGAGCGCGTGGTGGTCGGCGCCGAGCTGTTCAAGAAACCGGGCGGCGCCTGGAAGGCGGACAAGCAGGGGCGCGGCCAATACGTGGCGCTGCTGGCACAGGCGCTGCGCGAACCGGACGAGGTGTGGGTTCGGCTTGAATGGAACCATGCGCAGCAGCGCGCCGTGGTCCGCAGGCGCTACATCGCGCGGTTCGAGCTCGAGGGGCAAGAGGCGCCAGGCTTGGTCGTTTTCGACCGGGGTGACGGCGGCTGGAGCGGGGTGACCGCGTTTCAGGGAACGTCCCAAAAGCCCGATGACTGGCGCGTTGGTGTGCGCCTGTATCAGCGCGAGCCCATGAGATGACCCGATGCGACGCCACGCACCGGGTCCTTCCGAGAGTAGGGTCGGCGGGCCTGGCGTGGCCGTCTCTCCCGATGAAGTGCATTGATTCTATGAGATCACCCCCATGACGGCAACCAGCAAGAAACTGACCCACAAGCGCGGCGGCGGCTTTGCCTACGCCACGCCGATGCGCCTGTTTGTGGACGACGCCGAGGTGGCCGACTTCACCGGCTGGCAGGCGCGCTGCACCATCAACAGCGCTTCGGGCCGCAAGATCGCCGACGCCACGGTGACGCTGGGCGGCGGCCTGATGGCCATCGAAGGGCCGCCTGCGACGTGGAACTGGCCGATCGGCGACGCCCGCTTTGACGTGATGTTCATCGACCCCGGCGGCTTTGTGATGCACACCGAGACCGTGGCCTTATCGATACAGAACAGCGAGACCACACAATGAGCATCGTGCGCGTCATTCTGGGTGAGCTGCGCCCTAGGCACCGCATGCAGCTGGGCGCGGTGGTGGTCGAGCCCAGCGCGGAGATGGAACTGGCGTTGACGCCGTTCGTGCGCGGGGGCGACGGCGCACCCGGTGCGCCCGGCGCGCCAGGAGCCGCTGGCGCCACGGGGCCGAAGGGCGACAAGGGCGACCCAGGCAACGACGGTGCGCCCGGCGCGCCAGGAGCCGCTGGCGCCACGGGGCCAAAGGGTGACAAGGGCGACAAGGGCGACGACGGTGCGCCCGGCGCGCCAGGAGCCGCTGGCGCCACGGGGCCAAAGGGTGA
>DAORUD010000102.1:6910-8665 GCA_035433005.1 Arenimonas sp.
CAAGGGCGACAAGGGCGACGACTCTGTGAACATCGATGGCGGCTCGCCATCGGACACGCTGCCCGTATTCGTGATTGATGGAGGGACGCCGTAATGGCACAGACGATTCAACTCCGGCGCGGCACGGCCGCCCAGTGGGCCGCCGCGAACCCGACGCTGGCGGCCGGTGAGATGGGCCTGATGACCGACATTCAGGCGTTCAAGATCGGCGACGGTTCGACACCGTGGAACAGTCTGAGCGGCCCCGCGCAGCCGTCTGGCGTGGCGTACATCGACGCGGGCGTGACGTCCGAGACCGTGGACATGCCGGCCCCGGCAGGCGGTCAGCTTCGCGTGTACGCCAAGCGCATCGCCAACCGCAGCATGTTGCGGTTCATCGGCCCATCCGGGCTCGACACGGCCGTGCAGCCGATTCTGGCGCGCAACAAGATCGGCATGTTCTGCCCGCCTGGCAACGCCACCACGGCGACGACGATGGGCACTTACACGGCACCGACGGCGACTGGCACGGCCACGGCGCGTAACGTCTCAACCGCCAACCTCTTCACACGCATGAGGAGGCTGGGCTACGTGTCGGCCGCCACGGCTGGGTCACTGGCCGGTGCCCGCGTGGCGGCGGCGCAGATGACGGTGGGCGGCAGCGTGGGCACGGGGTTCTTCAAAGTCACTCGCTTCGGCGTGTCGGATGCGGCGGTGGTGACGGCGGCGCGGATGTTCGTCGGCGTGTCGGCATCAACCGCGGCACCGACGAACGTCGAGCCGGCGACGCTCGTCAACTGCATCGGCGTGGGCTGCGGCGCCGCGGACGCCAACCTGCGGCTGTTCTACGGCGGCTCCGTGGCTCAGACGCCGATCGATCTCGGGGCCGACTTTCCGGCAACCACGACCAACACCGATGTGTATGAGCTGGCCCTGTTCGCGCCGCCCGATACGGCAGACGTGCACTGGCAGGTCAAGCGCCTGAACACTGGCGATGTGGCGGCTGGCACGCTGGCCAACAGCGGTGGCGTGGCGCTGCCATCAACCACCACACTGTTGACGTATCTGCAAGCCTGGCGCAGCAATAACGCGACGGCCGCGGCGGTGGGGCTGGACATCATGAGCGACTACATCGAGACGGACTACTGATGGCCGGCATCCACCTCACCATCGACACCCGCGGCCTGGACCAGCTGCAGGCGCGCATCCAGGGCCTGGCCGGCATGGACACCACCACCCTGATGCCGCGCCTGGGAGAATACCTGCAGGCCAGCACCCAGGATCGCTTCAAGACCCAGACCGCACCCGACGGCAGCCCCTGGGACGCCCTCGCGCCGCGTACCCTCGAGCGCAAGAAGCACAACCGGGACAAGGTGCTGACCGCGCGCGGCTTTCTGCGCCGCGGCATCCGCTACCAGGTGCTCGACAAGTCCACGGTGCAGGTCGGCACCGATTCGGTCTACGCCGCCACCCACCAGTACGGCCGCGACGAGGCCAACATTCCGGCTCGCCCGTTCCTCGGCCTGAGCTCAACCGACCGCCGCGAAATCACCGCCATCATCCGCGACTGGGCCGCCGAACTGGGATTCAAATAGCCCACTTCACCCCTTTTGCGACAAGTGCAAATCATTTTCCAAGTCCCTTCCCATTCCGTCCCGCCGATTCCCCCGAAATCCCGAAATATCGCGCCGTTCTCCCTTCAAATATCTCACTCCCGTTCATGAACCCTAGCGCCCCATCCGCGATCGCGCCCCAGCCGCCCCAGCACTCGCCCGC
>DAORUD010000103.1:0-8640 GCA_035433005.1 Arenimonas sp.
GTCGGTGGCCGACACGTTGAGGTTGAAGCTGCCCGCCTGCGTCGGCGTGCCCGACACCGTGACGGTGTTGGCCGTGGTGCCGGTGATGGACAGGCCGGCCGGCAGGTTGGTCACCTGGTAGCCGCTCCAGGGCTGGGCGCCGCCGTTGAAGGTGAAGGTCTGCGTGTACGGCGCGGCGACGGTAGCCGCGAAGCCGCCCGCGGCGGTGATCGTGATGATCGGATCGCTCACCGTCACCGTGACCAGCGCCGGCGCGGAGGCACCGCCACTGTTGGTAGCGAAGTAGGTGAAGCTGTCCGGACCCGCATAGCCCGCATTGGGCTGGTAGGTCACGGTGATACCCGTGACGGTGGCCGTGCCGTTGGTGGCAGCGCTGCCGGCCACCGAGGTCGGCGTGCCGCCGGTGATGTTGAGCGGCACATTGGTCGGGCCGGCGCCGTAGGGCACCGTGATCGAGACCGGGTTGGCGACCGGCGGCACATCCACCACCGTGATCGCGTACGCCTGCGTGGCCGTGTACGGGCCGGTGCCGGTGCTGCTGTCGGTGGCGGTGATGCTGAAGTTGAACGTGCCCAGCGCGCTGGGCGTGCCGGTGAGGGCCCCCGTGGCGGCGTTGAGCGTCACGCCGCCCGGCAGCGCGCCGGCGGTGACGGCGTAGCTGTACGGCGCGGTGCCGCCCGAGGCCGGCGTGATGGCCGCCGAATACGCGGCGCCCAGCGTGCCGTCGGCCAGCGGCGTGGCCGGCAGCGAGATCGTGGGCGGCGCGATCACCAGCGTGTACGCGCGGCTACCGGCGAACGGGCCCGGGAACGGGCTGCTGTCGGTGGCGGTCACGGTGAAGTTGAAGCTGCCGCCCGCCGTCGGCGTGCCGCTGAGCACGCCGCCCGGGGACAGGGTAAGACCCGCCGGCAGCGCACCGGCGGTGACCGCGAACGAATACGGCGCCACGCCGCCCGAGGCGGTGAGGGTCTGCGAGTACGCGGTCGCCACGGTGCCGTTGGGCACGGTGGCCGGGTTCACCGTCACCGGCACGTCGTCGTTGGTGATGGTGCCCAGGCCCTGATTGTCGGAGATGGTGGCGTTGGTGGCGCCGCTGAGGTTGACGAAGTAGGTTTCGTTGGCCTCGGGCACCGTCTCGCCAATCACCGGCACGTTGAGCGTGCGGGTGGTCTGGCCGGGCGTGAAGGTCAGCGAGCCGGAGGTGCTGGTGTAGTCGGCAGGCTGGGTGGCCGTGCCATCGGCAGAGGCATACAGCACGGTGACCGTCTGGCCACTGGCGGCGCTCAGCGTCACGGTGAACACGGCGTTGACCGTGCCGGCATTGCCTTCGATCACCGAGACGTCGTTGATGGACAGCGACGGCAGCGGGTCGTCATTGACGACGGTGCCCACGCCCTGGCCGTCGCCCACGACGGCATTGGTGACGTTGGTGACGTTGGTGAAGAAGGTTTCGGTCGGTTCGTTGAGCGTGTCGCCGTTGACCAGCACGGTGAAGGTGTAGGTGCTGGCGCCGGCCGGGATGGTCTGGCCGGTGAGGCTGCTGGCCACGTAGTCCACGCCCGCCGTGGCGGTGCCGTTGGCGGTGGCGATGTCGAACGTGACGCCGCCCGGACCGGCCGGGGCCGACAGGCTGACGGTGAAGATGAAGTTGGTGGTGCCGGCATTGCCTTCGTTGGCGGTGACGTCGTTGATCACCAGCGTCGGCAGGTCGTCGTTGAGGATCGTGCCGGTGGCGCTGGCCGGGGCGCCGACGGTGTAACCGGCACCGGCGGCGAGGGTCAGGATGACCGTCTCGTCGGCTTCGATGGTGGCGTCGGCCGTGGGGTTGACCACGACCGTGCCGGTGGTGGCGCCGGCGGCGATCACCAGCGGCGAGGTGACGGCGGCGAAGTCGGTGCCCGACGTGGCGGTGCCGGCCGCGGTGAAGTTCACCGAGGTGGCGGTCAGCGAGGCCTGGTTGAGGGTGACGGTATAGACCAGGTTCGGTGCGCCGTCTTCGGCCACAGAGGCGGGCGCCACGGCGATGGTGGCCGAGGGCACGTCGTCGTTGAGGATGGTGCCGGTGGCGCTGGCGGGCGCGCCGACGGTGTAGCCGGCGCCGGCGGCGACGGTGAGGATCACCGTCTCGTTGGCTTCGACGGTACCGTCGACGTTCGGATTGATGGTGATGGTCGCGGTGGTCGCGCCGGCCGGAATGACGACCGTGGCGACGGCGCCGGCGTAGTCGGTGCCGGCGGTGGCGGTGCCGGCGGTGGTGATGTTGACCGTGGTCGGCGAGCTGAGGTTGAGGCTGCGCGTAACGGTGTAGGTCAGGTTGGTCGCACCGTCTTCAGACACCGAGGCGGGCGCCACGGCGATGGACACCGCCGGCGGCGGGCTGACGGTGACGGTGAACGGCTCGAGTTCGAAGTAGCTGCCCGGGCCCGTGCTGGCATCGGTGACGCGCAGGGTGACCGGGTAGTTGCCCGGCGCGGCGGCCGTGGTGCCGCTGACGACGCCGGCGCTGGAGATGCTGATGCCCGCCGGGAAGGTGCCGGTCTCGAGCAAATAGGTGTAAGGCGCCACACCGCCGGCCGTAACCATGGCCAGTGAGAACGGAGAGCCTTGAATGGCCGTCGCGGTGCTCGTAATCAGGTTCAGCGACGGGTTCTGCACCGTGCCTGTGTAGCCCTTGACCACGAAGTCACCGAGGTTGTCCTGCGACCGCACGCCAAAGGCAAAGCCGCCGCGCTGGGTGGGCGTACCGGAAATCACGCCCGCCGCCGAAAGGGTCAGGCCCACCGGCAGCGTGCCGCCGCTCAGGCTGTAGGTGTAGGGCGCCACGCCCCCGCTTGAGCTCAGCGTCTGGCTGAAGGGCGTGCCCGCAGTGAGCGTGGGCAGTGCGGCGGGCAGCACGGTGATCGCCGAGGTGGGCGGCGTGATGGTGACGTTGAAAAACAGCTCGTCGCCGTTTTCATCTTCCAGCGCAAAGGTGTCGGTGGTGGTGGCCGAGCCGTTGTGGGTGTAGGTGACGGTCTGGTTACCCGGCCCGCTTTGCGGGCTGAGGTTCACCGAACCATTGCTGGGCAGGAACGGCGCGAAGGGCCCGCCCATGCCGAAATTGAAGGGGCCATCGCAGGCGATCAGGTTGATGGACGTGACCGACCCGCCATTGGCAACCGTGAGGTTCTGCGCCGGGCAGTAGGGCGAGGTCTGCGCGGAGGCCTGCGCGGGCCAGAGCAGGAAGGCACAAAGCAGCAACTGCATGCCGAGGAAAAGCACATAGCGCGACGAACGCGCGACCGCGGAAGTGACCTGGTGCATTTCCCTGTTCCCCTGGTGTGAAGCGGCTGAGGCGCTGGCGCCGTTTGCATTTAATGCAGCTCGCTTGGGGAACGGCCGGATGGTCGAAAGCCGGCCAGGCTTGCACTCCCCCAAGCGCATCCTGGCTGCATTGAAGCAGAAATGATCGGCTCGCGGAAGGTGCCCGGTGCACGAGGCAATGCGCCCCTGTGACGCGCAAAAAAAAGGGCGGCCGAAGCCGCCCCTCCCGAAGTGTGAACTCCGCTGCGATCAGATCTTTCCCATCAGCAGCAGGATCACCAGGATCAGCACCACCAGGCCCAGGCCGCCGCTCGGGCCGTAACCCCAGTTACGGCTGTGGCCCCAGGACGGGAGCGCGCCGACCAGCAGCAGGATGAGGACGATCAACAGGATCAGGGACAGGGACATGGGGTGGCTCCTTCGTAAGGTAGACACAGCACTGCACGTTGCATGCCAAGGCCGAATTTCACGCAAACCCGGTGCTTTTGACCTGCAGACCCTATCGCCCAGTGCAAAACGCCCGATCCGCCCGAAGGCAGACGGGCGAACTGCATTGCCGGCCCTCGCGGACGAAGGCACCATCCACGGTGGGGACTCACTTTCGGGGAAAGCCTGGATGCGCCACGCCTGGCTGCTCGGCCTGCTTGTGCTGGCGTCGTGCGCGCGGCTGCCGCCGCGCCCTGATCTGCCCGACGTGGTCGCGATGCCGCCGGCCACGCAGGGCGGCATCGCCGAACGCGTGCAGCCGCGCGAGGCGAAACATCCGGGCCAATCGGGATTCCGCCTGGTGAGCACGGGCACCGAGGCGTATGCACTGCGCGCGTACTCGGCGCAGGCGGCCACCCAGACCCTCGACGTGCAGACCTACATCTGGCACGCCGACCTCACCGGCAAACTGCTGGCCAGCCGGGCGCTGGCCGCCGCCGACCGCGGCGTGCGCGTGCGCATCCTGGTGGACGACCTGGACGCGCGCGCCAAGAACGACGGCTTCGCCGCGCTCGACGTGCACCCGATGATCGAAGTGCGCCTCTACAACTCGCTGGTCAGCCGCGAAGGCGGCGCCGGCAAGGCGCTGGAGTTCGGCCTGGGCTTCAAGCGGCTCAACCACCGCATGCACAACAAGAGCTGGATCGCCGACAACCGCATCGCGCTGGTGGGCGGCCGCAACCTGGGCGACGAATACTTCGACGCCCACGACGGCACCAACTTCGTCGACCTGGACCTGCTGATGGCCGGCCCGGTGGTGGCCGAGGTCAGCGCCAACTTCGACCGCTTCTGGAACTCCGAATCCAACCGGCGCATCAAGCGCCTAGAAACCCAGGAGTACACCGACGCCGAACTGCAGGAACTGCGCGGCGTGCTGGCCCAGGCCGAAGACGAACTGCGGCGCAGCCGCTACGCGCAGGTGCTGCGCGAAGACCCGCGCGTGCAGGACCTGGTGAGCGGCGACACGACGTTCCACTGGACCGGCGAATGGCGGTTCGTCAGCGACGACCCCATGAAGCTCACGCTGCCCGAGGACCAGCGGTCGGCGGTCCTGGACGCGCTGCGTCCCGCACTGGCCTCGGCAAGGCGTGAGGTCGCCCTGATCTCGCCCTACTTCGTGCCGGGACAGCGCGGCAGCGAACAGCTGGTGGCCATGCAGGCCAGCGGCGTGCAGGTGCGGATACTCACCAATTCCCTGGCGGCCACCGACGTGGCGGCCGTGCACGGCGGCTACGCGCGCTACCGCCCCGCCCTGCTCCAGGGCGGCGTGCGGCTATGGGAGCTCAAGCCCGCGGGCAACGAGGCATCGGCCTTCAGCCTGGGCGGATCGTCGGGCTCCAGCCTGCACACCAAGGCGGCCATCGTGGACGACACGCAGGTGTTCGTCGGCTCGTACAACATCGACCCCCGGTCCACGTCGCTCAATACCGAACAGGGCGTGCTGGCCACGCACCCGGCGCTGGCCGCCGAGCTGCGGGCGATCTTCGAACGCGAGCTGCAGGGCGCGCGATCCTGGAAGGTGACGCTGGAGAACGGGCAGCTGCGCTGGAACGACGGCAGCCAGACGCTGGACGGCGAGCCCGGTGCGGGTAAGCGCCAGCGCGTGCTGGCCTGGCTGATGAAGGTGCTGCCGGTGGAATCCCAGCTCTAGCGGTTCAGGCCTTGGCAAAGGCCGCGAAGCCGGCCAGGAAGGTGCGCAGCTGGTCGCGCACGGCGTCGTCCACCAGCTCGCCGCTGCCGTCAAAGGCCTTGCCGGCGCGCGACACCATCAGCCGGCCGCCGTGCCAGGGCCGCGTGGACAGCGTGCGCAGCACCGGCAGCCACGCCGCCTGCGCCAGGATGGTGCCGAAGCCGCCAGGCGAGGCGCCGATCACCGCCACCGGGCGGTTGCCGAACACCTGGGCTGCGTCGTCGCCGCGCGACAGCCAGTCAATGCCGTTCTTGAACACGCCGGGGATGCCGTTGTTGTACTCGGGCGAGGCCAGCAGCAGGCCGTCGCAGGCCAGGATGCGCGCCTTGAGCGCGGCCACGGCAGCGGGTTCGCCCTGCGCCGCTTCCAGGTCGCCGTCGTACAGCGGGATGCCCTTTAGCGTGGCGATCTCCAGCGTGCTGCCTTCGGGCATCAGGCTGGCGGCGGCGCGCAGCAGGGCGGTGTTGAACGAGCCTTCGCGAAGGCTGCCGGAAATGCCGATCAGTCGGGTCATGGGGTGTCTCCGTGGGCAGGTGCCCCATCTTGCACGCATCGGCGCCGCCGGGGCGGGTCAGTCGATGCGGTAAACGCGCGCCTTGGGCAGGTCCGGATCCACCTGCAGGAACCAGCGGCCGGCGATGCCCGGCACCACCTGCACTTCCGGCGATTCGCGCGGCGCGTCCAGGCGCAGCCTGCCCTTGAGCACTTTCCACACCTGGCCATTCTCCAGCGTGAACTCGGTGCCCGGCTCCCAGCCGCTGATCGTGCCCCTGGCGCGGCTGGCGATGGGTTCGTCGGACAGGCCGATGAAGCGCGACGGGTCGGGGTCGCGCTGGGTGCCGGACGCGGCGGCGTCGGCACGGGCCTCGGCGCGCGCGGCCTGCACGGTGGCGGCGGCTTGTTCGTCCAGCAACGCGTTGAGCAGGGCCAGCTGTTCGGGCGTGAGCGTGTCCAGGCCGGTGGCTCGCATCTGTTCGGGGCTCAGTCGCTCTTCCAGCTTCACGGTGGGCGCCTGCGCCCAGGCCAGCACCGGTATCAGCGCCAACGCGAACAGCCACGGTCGTATCCGCTTGATCTCCATGCCACGGGCTCCGTCCGCGCGGTCGGGCGCGGCTGGCCGTCAGGCTAAGGCGGTTTCATGACAGTTCTGCAACATCGCCGACATCGGGCCGTCACCCGGGCCCGCAACGCGTTGCCGGGGCGCGGCTTCAGCCGGAGCGCCGCGGCCCGAGGATCGAGGGCCGCCCTTCATCGCGGCCGTGCTGCTCGTAGTGCTGGCGCGGGTCGCAGCCGGCGCGCAGCACGTCCGGGTGCATCAGCAGGTAGTGCACCGGATCGAACCCGTCCCTGCCCGGCTGCAGCCCGGCCGCGAAATCGAGCAGGCCGCGCAGCTGGGACGTTTCGTCGTCGCGCGCCTCGAAGTGGGCGCGCAGGGCGCGCAGCGCGACGGCGACATCGGCCGCGGCCATCGTCCCGGGCGCTTGCGCCTGCGCCGGCGCAGTCACCGCCGGTGCGTCGCCGAACAGGATCGCCCGCGCCGCGTCCATCACCGGACCGGGGAAGGCATCGAGCTGGCGGGCAAGCTCCGCCGCGAAGGCCTGGAACTCGGCCTCGCGGTGCCCGGGGAATCGCGCGCCGCGCCGCTCGGGATGCTGCGCCATGAACGCCTCGCTCACCCGGCGGCACAGGCGCTCGTCGGCGAACACCGCGTTGACGGCGCGCACCACGCCCAGCTCCTCGTCGGCCAGGCTGCGGTTGGCGACCGTGTGGGGCACCCGCGCCGCCAGCGCCTCGTCTTCGCCAATCAGCCCGAGGAAGTGCCGCAGCAGATCGTTTTCCTGGTACCGGAAGCACAGCGTGTCAACCTCGAAGCGATCGAGGTTGCGGAAGTAGTAGAGGAAATCGCCGATGTGGCCGCGCAGCCAGTCGGCGTCGTAGTCGGCGGCCAGCGCGTGCGCCTTCACCAGCTGCAGGTACACCGAATAGCTCCAGGCCTTCAGCGGCCGCACCGCCACCAGCAGCTTCACCGACCGGGCATGCTCCAGCAGCACCTGCCTGAGCCGGGAAAATTTCTCCACGTCGGCGTAGCACAGGTCTTCGCTGGAGATGAGCAGGTGGGGCGTGCCGGGGCGACTGGCCTGCAGGATGTCCTGCACGAACGCCTGCAGCTGTGCGGTGGAAGTGGGCGCGGGGTTGGTGAAGATCAGCTCGCGCGCCAGCGCGCTGCCGTTGCCGGTGCCCAGCCCAGGATTGGACGGCGGATACCCCACGCGCGTGAGCAGCCCCGCCTGCGACAGGGCATGCAGGCTGTCCTGCAGCGAGCTCGAGCCCGTCTTGGGCAGCCCGGCGTGGATGTAGATGGTGTCGAGCAATCAGGCCACCGGCCAGGGTGGGAGCGATGGCCAAGGATAATGGATCGCCGGCCGGTTGCCCGCCCCTCGCGCTTGCCAGGGCGGCTTGCCGGACCGGTCGCCGTAGCCACAGACTGTGGCGGTCCACGGGCAGCGCACGCCCGCGCAAGCCACGTCGCCATCAAACCGCCGACCGGGGGATCCATGCATCGAAGCCTTCTCATCGCCGCGCTGTGGCTGTGGTGCGCGTCGTCTTCCGCGCAGCCCGACGCCGGCCGCCAGCCCACGATGGACGACCCGATGCTGGCTTCGTACTGCGAGCCCGGCCAGGGTTGCCACAGCTGCGTGCTGCCCTACAGCCACTGGGAAACCGCGGCGGTGCTGCGCCTCCAGGGCGTGCAGCCAGGCGACGTGTTGCTGGTCTCGCCGGTCGACGGCGAATGGACCGTGGGCACTCGCCGGGGCGTATCCACGTGGCAGTTGGGCGTGCAGTTCGGCGCCCGGGGCCAGGAAGTGCTGGAAAGCTGCCAGGACAGGCCGGCCTTGCCAGGCGCCATCCAGCCGCTGGACGGCGAATGGGAGTTCACCCGCGAAAGTGTCACCTTCCAGGGCTGCCCGCCGGAGGTGCAGGAGGACATGGGCGGCATGGAGACCGTACGTATCCCGCTGGCATTCGCCCGCCCGTTCCTGGGCGCACTGGACCCCTCGATGCCAGCGCTGGTGCAAACCGGGCCCAACGCGTTCAGCGCCCTCAAGGCCACGGACATCACGCGCGAGTTTTCGACCGTGACGGTGACGTCGCCACAACGG
>DAORUD010000104.1:0-8316 GCA_035433005.1 Arenimonas sp.
GGCGGCACGTTTCCGGAAGTGTTCGCCTACAAGGTCAACATGTCCTGCAACCACTGCGCCGAGCCGGCCTGCCTGCCGACCTGCCCCACGGGCGCGATCTGGAAGCGCGCCGACAACGGCGTGGTGGACATCGACAGTTCGCTGTGCATCGGTTGCCGTCGCTGCGAGGCCGCCTGCCCCTACGGCGCGCCGCAGTTCGACCCCAGCGACAACACGGTCAAGAAGTGCAACCTGTGCATCGACGAGCTGGAGTCTGGCCGCAAACCCTACTGCGTGTCGGCCTGCATGATGCGCGTGCTCGACATCGGCCCCATCGACCAGCTGCGCGCCGGCACCTGGGACACCAAGGCCATGGTCAAGGGCGTGGACGTGCCGGTGCGGCAAGTCCAGCACATGGCCAACCCGGAACTCACCAACCCCTCCATCGTGTTCGTCGCGCACCCCAAGGGCAAGGTCGAGTCCGCCCCCGCCGTGCCGGCCGCGCCCACCCCCAAGGCCTCGTCATGAACGCCGTGCCCGCCTCTCGCCCCGCCTGGCCGGCCCTGGCCGCCGAGGACTTGCGCACCTTGGCCTGGCTGCACGCCAAGGAACACGCGCCCGAGCTGCTGGCCGAGCTGTACGCCAACGGCTTTCCCGACACCCTGGTGCTGGTCGATGCCGACGCCCCCGAGTCGCGGGCCATGGCCGTCGCGCTGCGCGCCTTGGCCAGCAGCCGCTGCGACAGCGAGGGCGAATTGCCGTACACCGATGCCGATCAGTTGGCCGCCGACTACGCGGCGATCTACCTCACCCACACGCTGCGCGCCTCGCCGCACGAGTCGGTGTGGCGCGACGACGACCACCTGATGCTGCAAGCGCCCACCTTCAGCGTGCGCGAGTTCTACCGCCGCCATGGCGTGCAGGTGCCCGACTGGCGCCAGCGCGCGGACGACCACCTGACCCACGAGCTGGAGTTCGTGGCCCTGCTGCTGGAGCGCGAGCAGGCGCGCGAGGCGGCGCGCTTTCTCAAGACCCACCTGATGAGCTGGCTGCCGCAGTTCGCCGGTCGGGTGGTGCAACGCGCCGACACGCCGTTCTACGCCGCCCTGGCCGCGCTGACCCTGTCGGCCTGCGAAGCCTGTCAGCAGGCGCTGCCCGACGTGGCCGTGCTGCCGCCCGTGGTGGCGCAGAGCGCGGCGGTCCCGCCGGGGGGTTGCGGCGCCTTGTCCTGAGGCCCCGCGCCTGCCATGCCCGCGCCACAGGCGGCGGCCGATCCGGCGCAGGGAGCCAGCCGGCTTGCCATCCAGGCCGAGCGCTGCGTGCACGCCCAGGTGCTGCACGCCGGCTGCCAGGCCTGCGTGACGGCCTGCCCGCGCCAGGCTTGGCGCGCGCACCCGGACGGCCTGGGCTTCGACGCCGAGGCCTGCGACGACTGCGGCCTGTGCGTGGCGGCCTGCCCCACCGATGCGCTGGCGCTGCCGGCCCCCGCGCCGCGCGTGGTCACGCGCCCGGGCGGCGCGCGGACCCTGCTGCTGGCCTGCGAACGGGCTGGCGTGGCCGGTGCGCCCGGCGTCACACCCTGCCTGTACGGCCTGTCGCCGGGCTGGCTGCTGCACGCCGCCGAGGCGCTGTCGGCCGACACCATGGCCCTGGCGCCGGGCGACTGCGCCCACTGCCCGCGCGGCGGCGCCGGCCCGGGCTGGCGCGCGCACTGGCTGGCCGTGGCCGAGCGCCTGCGCGCCGCGGGCCGCCGCGTGCCGGCGCTGAGCCCGATCGCCGCCACCGCCTGGCCGGCGCCCGAACCCGCCGACGCCGCCGCGCCACGGCCGGGGCGGCGCCGCTTTCTGGGCGCCCGCGCCGCACCGGTCGGCGCGGCGCTGGCCGCGCTGCCGCCCCTGGCCGGCCAGCGCGCCTGGATCACCGCCCAGTTGAGCGCCGCCAGCCCCCGCGCCGCGCCGCTCTGGGCGGTGGCGCTGGACAGCGCGCGCTGCACCTGGTGCCTGGCCTGCACGCGCGTCTGCCCGAGCGGCGCGCTGGCGCTTGAGCGCGCCACGGCGCCAGGCGCGCCGGACCGCTTCGTGCTCGACATGCGCCGCTGCACCGGCTGTGGCCTGTGCCACGACGTGTGCACGCCACAGGCGCTGTCCATTCCACAGGCGCTGTCCACCCCGCGCGCGCCGACCGAGCACGAGGCCGCGCCAGGTCCAGACGAAGTGCTCCTGACACGCTTGTCTTGCCCGGCCTGCCGGGTGGACTTTCATCAGCCGGCCGGCGCCCAGCGCGAACCCACGCCGTGCTGCCCGACCTGTCGGCAAGGCCGGCCGCGGCAGCACAATCGGCTGGTGCAGCAGGACTGCCCGCCATGACCGCCTCCACCGCTCCCGACACCCCGCCCTCGGCCGACACGCCACCCGGCCGCGGCGGCGGCCTGCGCGCCTGGATCGCCTCGTCCCTGTCGCGTCAGCTCACGCTGGGCCTGGTGGTGGCCCTGCTGCTGTCGGCCGGCCTGCTGACCGCGCTGGCGCTGGCCGTCAGCCGGGGCGCGGTGCGCGCCGAGCACGAAGCCGCCGCCCAGCGCATGGCGCATCTGTTCGAGGCCAGTCTGCACAACGCCATGCTCAAGCGCGACCTGGACGGCCTGTCGACCATCCTGTCGGCGCTGGGCCAGGTGCCGGGCGTGACGCAGGCGCGCCTGGCCGAACCGCGGGGCACGGTGCGCTTTGCCTCGCGGCCACAGGCGGTCGGCGGCTCGGCCGGCGAGCAGTTGGCCGGGCTGTGCCTGACCGCCGGCTGCGCCCCGCCAACGCCGCGCCTGACGTGGTACCCCGGCGAAGCCAGCGAGCGCCTCCACATCGCCTACCCGGTGCTGAACCAGGCGCGCTGCGCCGGCTGCCACGGCGCGCCGGCCCAGCACCCGGTGAACGGGGTGCTGCTGCTCGACTTCGCGCCCGTGGCCACCACCGGCCTGGGCCAGGGTCCGGCCTGGCTGCTGCTGGCCGTGGGGCTGTTGTCGCTGGGGCTGTTCGCGGCTCTGATGAGCCTGACGCTGCGCCGCCGCGTGGGCCGGCCGCTGGGCCAGCTGGCGCGGGCCGCCGACCGCCTGGCCGGCGGTGAACTGGCCGCCCGCGTCGACTCGCGCGCGCCGGACGAGCTGGGCCGGGTCAGCCGCAGCTTCGACCGCATGGCCGAGCGCATCGACCACACCGTGGGCGCGCTGCGCGAGGAGCGGCGCTTTCTGCAGACCCTGATCGACGCCCTACCCGACCCGGTGCTGGTGATCGGGCCGGACTTTCGCATCCGCCTGGCCAACCAGGCCTACGCGCGCTTGCTCGGACACGAGATGCCGGCCGTCATCGGCCAGTGCTGCCACCGTGTCGGCCGCGGCCTGAACGAACCCTGTCCCAGCACCTTGCTGACCTGCCCGGTGGCCGAGATGCGGCTGCGGCCCGAGCCCGTGCACAGCCTGATGACGCTGCGCCGCGCCGACGGCGGCGCGGTGGAGGTGGACATCGAGGCGGCGCCCTTCACCACCGGCGGCGGCGAGCGCTACACGGTGGAGGTGATGCGCCCGCTGGACCGCAGCATCCGCTTCTCGCAGCAGCAGCGCCTGTCCACCATCGGCCTGCTGGCCAACGGCGTGGCGCACGAGATCCACAACCCGCTGGCCTCGATCCGCCTGGCCCTGCAGGCCTGCCTGCGCGGCCTGCGCGACGGCGACATGCCCAGCGAGGAGCTGATCGACTACCTGCGGCTGGTCGACACCGAGATCGACCGCTGCGTGCTCACCACCCAGCGCCTGCTGCAGATGAGCCAGGCGCCGTCGCAAGAGCTGCGCCCGGTGCGGCTGGAAACCGCCCTCGGCGACGTGTTGGCGCTGCTGGGCGAGGAGTTTCGCGCGCGCCGCGTCACGCTGCAACTCGGCGGCATTGCGCCCGAGGAGCAGGTGCTGGGCGACGAGGCCGAGCTGCGCCAGGTGCTGGTCAACCTGATCCACAACGCGCTGCACGCCATGCCCCAGGGCGGGCAGGTGGAGATCCTGGCCGAGCCGGCCGAGGCCGGCGCCAGCCTGCGCCTGGCGGTGCGCGACAACGGCTGCGGCATCGCGCCGCAAGACCTGCCCCTGATCTTCATGCCCTTTTTCAGCCGCCGCGTCGACGGCCAGCGCGGCACCGGCCTGGGCCTGGCCATCTGCAAGGCCACCATGGAACGCTTTGGCGGCGGCATCGAAGTCAGCAGCCCGCCCGGCCAGGGCAGCACCTTCACGCTGACGCTGCGGCGCGCGCCGGCCGCGCTGCCCGACAATCCGGGGCCAGACCTCTCCTCTCGGCCCGTGCCATGAGCTCCTCGCTGCTGGTCGTCGAAGACGACCCCGTCCTCAACCGCTTGCTGGTCAAGACGCTGGGCAAGTGCGGTTACGACGTGGACAGCGCCGCGTCGTGGCAGCAGGCGCGCGAGCGCATTGCCGTCTTCGCGCCCGATCTGGTGCTGCTGGACGTGAACCTGCCCGACTCCACCGGCTTCGGCCCCTTAAGCGAGACCGCCCATTCGCGCTCGGTGGTCATGCTGACCGCCTACGGCGACGTGAACCAGGCGGTGCAGGCCATGCGCCTGGGCGCGGCCGACTACCTGGTCAAGCCGGTGAACCTGGACGAGCTGGAACTGGTCATCCGCGGCGCGCTGGAGCGGCGCCAGCTGCTGGCGCAAAAGGCCGCCTGCGGCGACGGACCCGGCGCCATGATCGGCGACAGCCCGGCCATGCGCCGCTTGCGCCAGCTTATTCAGGAGGTGGGCGGCAGCGACGTCACGGTGCTGATCCAGGGCGAGAGCGGCTGCGGCAAGGAGCTGGTGGCGCAGGCCCTGCACGCCGCCAGCACGCGCCGCGACGAACGCTTCGTGGCCGTGGACTGCACCACCTTGCAGGAAACGCTGTTCGAATCCGAGTTGTTCGGCCACGAGCGCGGCGCCTTCACCGGCGCCGACCGGCGCAAGACCGGGCTGATCGAGGCCGCCGCCCAGGGCACGCTGTTCCTGGACGAGATCGGCGAGGCCGGGCCGGCGATCCAGGCCAAGCTGCTGCGGGTGCTGGAATCCGGCCGCTTTCGGCGTGTCGGCGCCACCACCGACCTGCGCACCGACGCGCGCGTGGTCGCCGCCACCAACCGCGACCTGGCCCAGCGCGCGCGCCAGCAGCTGTTTCGCGACGACCTGTACTACCGCCTGGCGGCTTTCGTGATCGAGGTGCCGCCGCTGCGCCAGCGGCGCGAGGACATCGCCGCCCTGGCCGAGCACTTCATCGTCCAGCGCCGGCGCGGCAAGGGCCTGCCGCCGTTGGCGCTGGGCGCCGAGGCGCGGCAGGCCTTGGAGCGCTACGACTGGCCGGGCAACGTGCGCGAGCTGCGCAACGTGGTCGAGCGCGCCCTGATCCTGGTCGGCGACGCGCCGCGCATCGCCCCGGCGCACCTGGGCTTGCGCAGCCTGCCCGCGCCCGTGGCGCCGGCCCCCGCCATGGCCGTGCCCGCCCCCGCCACGGCCGAGGATGAGTCGCTGGTGCTGCAGGGCGAGCCCACGCTGGAGCACATCGAACGCGAATACCTGGCGCGCCTGCTGAAAAAGTACGACGGCAACCGGCGCAAGGTGGCCGACGCGCTGGGCGTGTCCGAGCGCACCGCCTACCGGATGATGGACCGGCACGGCTACAAGTGAGCCGGCGTGTCCGGGTGCCAGATTTCAAGCCTTTTTTGGCCGTTGGTCGGCGCCCATTCATCCTGAGTAGCTATAACAACAGTAGCAAATCCAGGTTGCCCGCGTCCTGCGCCGAGCACGGGGGCCAGGGGTGGCGCGCCGGGGGGCACCTGCTCGTACCGATTGGCGTTCACACTGCAAGAACCGTTCAGGCTGAGCTTGTCGAAGCCCGGCGCGGCGTTTCGACAAGCCTGTCCTGAGCCCGTCGAAGGGCTCAACGCGAACGGTTTGATGCTTTTGAACGCCTTTTGGGATTTATCCGTAAATAATATTGATGGGCAGGCTGATCTTTCGCAGGGCGATGATGGCAGCGGCAAGATGGTTGAGAGCGAGAAAGGTATGTTCAAGCTTCTCGTAGCGCACCAACAGCTTGCGAAACCGGTTGAACCACCCGTGGCAGGCCTCTACCACCCAGCGGCGCGCCAGCTTCTTCGGATCGCGTTTCTTGCATTCAGCCTCACTCTTGCGGCCCACCACATGGGGGATGTAGCCATGGGCCAGCATGATCTTCATGGCGTTCTTTCCCCGATAACCAGCATCAGCGCACAGGTGCTTGCTGCGGCGCTGCTGGGGTGTGGGACGCTTGATCATGCAAAACGACAACACAGCCTCAAGCTGTGTCACGTCGTGCGCGTTGGCCCCCGTCACGACGAGCGACAACGGGACGCCACGCCCGTCCACCAGCAGATGACGCTTGCTGCCCTTTTTTTCCCCGATCCGTCGGGTTGCGCCCCACAGCCTCTTGCGCCAACGGCGCTTTGAACATGGCTCCATCGATGCTTTGCCAACGCCAGGCAATGCCTTCGCAATCGTCGTACTCGGCAAGACCGGCGCTCCACAAACTCTCGAAGAACCCGGCCTTGGACCACACCATGAACTTCTGATGAATCGCGCTGGCGCTACCAAACCGCTCAGCCGGCAGCGCCTTCCACTGGCAGCCAGTGCGCAGCACATACATGATCGCCTCGAACACCAGCCGTGGCGGCTTCGTCGGGCGGCCTGCCCCGGCTGCACGTTTGTACTGCCTCTGGGGATCGCGTGCTGGCTGCGGCACCAAGGGCTCCACTCGCTTCCAGAACTCGTCCGTTACTTCCCACGAATTGGCATGCGCCTTGCCCATCTATTGCTCCTGCGTCGCATCACAGGCGACTCAAGGCAATAGTTTAATTTACGGATAAATCCTTAGTATCAGGCGACGTCTTCCAGCACCGCCTCGCGCGCCTGCGCCGCCTGGCCCTGGCGCAGCATCTGCGCCGCCTTCTCGGCGATCATCACCACCGGTGCGTTGGTGTTGCCGGCCACCACGCTGGGCATGATCGAGGCGTCCACCACGCGCAGTCCGGCCAGGCCGTGCACGCGCAGCTGCGCGTCCACCACGTCCTGCGCGCCGCTGCCCATGCGGCAGCTGCCCACCGGGTGGTAGATGGCGTCGGCGTAGCGGCGGATGAAGGCCTCGATCTCGGCGTCGCTGCGCACCGCGGCCGAGCGTTCGCGCCCGCCGTGCTGCGCCAGCGCCGGGTGGCCGAGCAGCTCGCGCATCTGGCGAAAGCCCCGCACCATCAGGCGCATGTCTTCCGGGTCGGACAGCAGGGCCGGGTCGATGGCCGGCGCGGCCAGCGGGTCGGCGCTGGCCAGGCGCACGCTGCCCCGGCTCTTGGGCCGCAGCACGCACACGTGGCAGGAAAAACCGTGGCCCCAGACCGTGCTGCGGCCGTGGTTGACCAGCATGCCGACCACGAAGTGCAATTGCAGATCGGGCGCGGACAGGCCCGGATCGCTCTTGAGGAAGGCGCCGCCCTCGGCGAAGTTGGTGGTCAGCATGCCGGTGCGCTCGCGCCGCCATTGCCCCAAGCCGCGCGCCGCGCGCCAGGCGCCGGCCGGCGACAGGCCGAACAGCTCGCGCGCGCCCGGCACGTCCCAGACCTGCACCACGTCGGGGTGGTCGTGCAGTTGCCCGCCCACGCCGGGCAACTCGTGGCGCACCGCGATGCCGTGCTGGCGCAGGTGCTCGCCCGGGCCGATGCCCGACAGCAACAGCAGCTGCGGCGACTGCAGCGCGCCGGCGCACAGCAGCACCTCGCGCTCGGCGCGCACCTGTTCCTCGCGCCCGTCGCGCACATAGGCCACCCCGACCGCACGGCCGCCCTCGATCAGCACGCGCGTGGCGTGCGCGCCAGTGATCACGTGCAGGTTCGGGCGCCCGAGGTGCGGCGTCAGGTAGGCCTTGGCCACCGAGCAGCGCTCGCCGTTGCGGTGCGTGACCTGGTACAGGCCCACGCCCTCCTGCTCGATGCCGTTGAAATCCGGGTTGCGGGGGTAGCCGGCCTGCACCCCGGCCTCGACGAAGGCCAGCGAGAACGGGTTCGGCTCGGGCAGGTCCTTGACGTTCAGCGGGCCCCGCGCGCCGTGAAAAGCGTCGGCGCCGCGTTCGTTGTGTTCGGCCAGCTTGAAGAAAGGCAGCACCTCGTCCCAGCCCCAGCCGGCGTTGCCGGCGGCGGCCCAGGCGTCGTAGTCGCTGGGGTGGCCGCGCGTGTAGATCATGGCGTTGACCGAGCTGGAGCCGCCCAGCACCTTGCCGCGCGGCTGGTAGCCGCG
>DAORUD010000105.1:0-8259 GCA_035433005.1 Arenimonas sp.
GTCAGGGCATGGGGCGCAGGTGGAGGGTGAACTCGACGCCGTCGCCCTGCGGGAGGTTGCGCGCCTCGGCGTGGCCACGGTGCAGTTCGGCCACCAGTTTGACCACGTAGAGGCCGAAGCCCAGGTGGGCGGCGCCCTCCGGGCGCTGCGTCTTCTCGCGCAGGCTGACCAGCGAATCGAACAGCCGCGCGCGCATGGCTTCGGGCACCGGCGGTCCCTGGTTGGCCAGCGCGATGCGCGCGCCATCGCCTTCTGCGGCCAGCGACAGCCGCACCCAGCCGTCGGGCGGGCAGAAGCCGCGGGCGTTGTCGAACAGCTTGTCCAGCGCCTGCGCCACCAGGTCGGGCGATCCGCGCAGCATCAGCGGCCCGGCCGGCAGATCCACGTGAAGCGTGCGCGGCTGCAGCAGGCCGCGATGGCCTTCGGCGTAGTCGGCAACCAGCGCACGCAGGTCGAACTGCTCGGCCTCGGCCGATTCGATCGCGTGCTCGATGCGCGTCACCTCGCTCATGGTGCGCACCAGCGTGCCCATGCGCTCGACGCCGTCGCGGGCGCGGCTGAGGTAGGGCTGGGCCTCGGCCGGCAGCGCGGCGGTGTCGAGGTTGTCCAGCGACGTGCGCACGATGGCCAGCGGCGTGTTGAGTTCGTGCGAAAGCTTGCCCGACAGCGAGCGCAGGTAGTCGGTGTAGGCCGCCACCTGGTCGAGCAGGCTGGCGAAGCTGCGGGTGAGGTCGCCCACTTCGTCGCGCGAACGGGTGAGCGGGAACGGCGTGACGCGGCCCTCGCGGTCGAGCGCGCGCTCGGCGGCGTCGCGCAGGCGGCGGATGCGCGCGCCCAGGTGCGAGGCGAACAGGAACATCACGCCGCCCGACGCCAGGAAAGCGATCAGGCTCACGCCCAGCAGGCCGGAGAACGCGCGGTCGGTAAGCAGCAGCACTTCGGAGTTCGAACGCTCCAGCAGCAGTGCGGCGCGCACCTCGCCGTCCACGGTCACGGGCACGGCGGCCGAGAGCAGCAGGCGCGCGCCGTAGGGGTCGCGACGCCAGGCGGTGCCCGAGCGGCCGGCGATGGCGGCAGCCACTTCGGCGCGGACCACGCGGACGGCGTCGGGCGCTTCATCGGCGGCCGGCAGCGTGTCGCGGAACAGCAGCGCGCGGTACAGGCCGCGCCGCCAGGGCAGCAGGTCTTCTTCGCTGGCGTCGGCGCGGATGCGGCCGGCGCGCGCGAGAACCCAGGCCTCGCGGTCCACCAGCCGCGCACGCATGCCCGGCGGCGCCAGCGCCAGCAGCGCCGGCTCCAGCGCACCGGCATAGCCGTGCAGGGGCCAGGCGCGCAGCACAGAACCGTCGGCCGCGGTGCCGGCCAGGCGGCGCTGCCCGGCCTCGTCCAGGTCGCGCGCTTCGATGCCCAGGCCGCGCACGTCGAAGGCCTGCGGCAGGGCCAGCTCGAGCGTGTAGCCGCCCTCGTGTTCGCGCCAGAAACCCTCCACGCGGATCGGCGGCGGCAAGCCGTCCTCGCCCGCCACCAGCAGCTCGCCGCTGTCGGTGTTGGCCAGGCGCAGCACCAGTTCGCCGCCGGGGCCCAGCAGGCGCAGGCGCACGCGGTCGAACTCCAGGTCGCCCGGCCAGTGCGCTTCGCCGCGCTGGCGGCTGGTGTCGGCCATCTGCACCAGCAGGTGCACGCGTTCGTTGGCGCGACCCACGCTGGCGCGCAGCCAGGGCGTGGCGCCGCCGAAGGCCACCGGCTCGGCGCCGGACGAGCGCCATTCGCCGTCCTCGCCGTCAAGCCGCGGTGCAAACGCCAGCCGGTGCACGAACCAGCCCGGCCCCGACGCCGGCAGGTTCGCCGGCCGCACCGCGACGCCGCGCGCCAGCGCTTCGGCCGACGCCAGCAGCGCCTGCTCCTGGCCTTGGCGCAGCAGCACTTCCAGCTGCTGCACGAACTGCCAGCCCGCCCACGGCAGCGCCAGGATGGACAGCGAAAGCAGCAGCAGCTTGCCGCGCAGCGTCATGGGCGCGGCTCAGGCACGCCAGCGGTAGCCGGCGCCGTGCACGGTGTCCACTTCGTCGAAGGTCGCGTCCAGCGCCTGGAACTTCCGCCGGATGCGCTTGATGTGCGAGGTGATGGTGGCGTCGTCCACCACCACCTGGGCCTCGCGCATCAGCTGTTCGCGCGTCTTGACGTGGCCGGGGTAGCGCACCAGCGCGTGCACCATCCAGAACTCGGTGACGGTGAGCGCCACTTCCGCGCCGTTCCAGCTCACCCGCATGCGCTCAAGCTCGAGCGTGAGACCGCGCAGCCGGAACACCGAATCGCGCGCCTGCGGCGCCGCCAGCGAATCCAGCCGGCGGAACAGCGCGTGGATGCGCGCCGTGAGCTGCGGCAGGCTGGTGTCCTTGCTCAGGTAATCGTCGGCGCCCAGCCGCAGGCCCGAGATCACGTCGAAATCCGAATCGCGCGCCGTGAGGAACAGGATCGGCAGCGTGGCCGAGCGCGCGCGCAGGTCGCGGCACAAATCGAAGCCGCCCTCGGGCTCGTCGCCCAGGCCCACGTCAATGATCACCAGGTCGGGCAGCTTCAGCGCGAACGCCGCCTGGGCCTGCGCGCGGCTGGCCAGCGGCTGCACGCCGTAGCCGTGGCGGCGCAGGGCCTCGGCGGTGTTGGCCAGGAGGGCGGGTTCGTCTTCGACGATGGCAACGGTGCGTGACATGGCGGCCAGCCTAGGCCAGCACGGCCGGCCGCGGCAACGTGCTGCCCGCAAATCGCCACAACTGGTCAGCCGCCTGCCCGGATCCGGCCCGGGCGCCGGCTCCGCGTGGCCCTGGAATGGCCACACCACCCAGGAGATCGACATGCACGTCCGCGAGACCCGCAAGCCCCGCCTCTACCGCAGCCCGCGCGTGCCGCCGCGGCTGCTGCTGTGGTTCCACCTGATGATGACCCTGGTCGTGGCGCTGGCCTTCGCCTGCGTGCCGGCCCTGGCCGACGAGCGCGACGGGGCCGAGAACCCCGAGCCCGAAGGACTGATGCTGCGCGAAGGCGACCGCTGGGTGGCCACCCTGGCCATGGACACCACCGTGGACATGCAGGTGCGCGGCCTGCTGGCCGAAGTGAGCGTTCGCCAGACCTACCGCAACGACAGCCCCCAGTGGCGCGAAGGCCGCTACCTGCTGCCGCTGCCCGAAGACGCGGCGGTCGGCGCCCTGACCCTGCGCATCGGCGACCGCCTGATCGAAGGCGAGATCCGCGAGAAGGAAGAGGCCAAGGCCGTCTACGCCGCGGCCGCCGCCAGCGGCCAGCGCGCCAGCCTGGTGGAGCAGAACCGCCCCAACCTGTTCCAGACCGCGGTGGCCAACATCGGCCCGGGCGAGGAAATCGAAATCGAGGTGCGCTACTGGCAGCCGGTCGCCTACCGCGACGGCACGTTCTCGCTGAACCTGCCGCTGACGCTGACGCCGCGCTACACGCCGGCCGCCAGCGCCGCCGGAGCCATGCGCAGCGGCGCCAACGCCGCCGAGGCGCTACCCGCCGTGGCCGCCGCGGACGACGCCGGCAGCGCGCTGCCCCCGTCGGTGGTGCTCACCGCCGACATCGAACCGGGCCTGCCGCTGCAGACCCTCACCAGCCCCACCCACGCCGTCACCGTGATGGCCGAAGGCCGCAGCTACCGCGTGGTGCTGTCGAACTTCGCCGAAGCCACCGACCGCGACTTCGTGCTGCAGTGGCAGCCGGTGCCCAGCCAGGCCCCGCGCAGCGCCGTGTTCACCGACCGCATCGGCGGCGAGGACTTCGCCCTGGTGATGCTGGTGCCGCCCACCCTGCCCACCGCGCCGCTGCCGCGCGAACTGATCCTGGTGATCGACAACTCCGGCTCCATGTCGGGCGCGTCCATGGAACAGGCCATCGAAGCCGCCGACCGCGCCCTGGCGCGCCTGCGCCCGGGCGATCGCTTCAACGTGGTGCGCTTCGACGACACCTTCGACCTGCTGTTCCCCGAACCGGTGCCGGCGCAGCCGGGCAACGTGGCCCGCGCGCGCAGCTTCGTGCGCTCGCTCACCGCCGACGGCGGCACCGAGATGCTGCCCGCCCTGCGTGCGGCGCTTGCCGGCAGCGCGCCGGCCGGCTTCCTGCGCCAGGTGGTGCTGGCCACCGACGCCGCCGTGGGCAACGAACACGAACTGCTGGCCCTGATCGAAGCCGAGCGCGGCGAAGCGCGCCTGTTCCCGGTGGGCATCGGCAGCGCGCCCAACGGCCACTTCCTGCGCAAGGCCGCTGAATCCGGCCGCGGCACCCCGACCGTGATCCGCAACGTCGAGGAAGTCACCGAAACGATGGACCGCCTGCTGGCCAAGCTCGACCGCCCGGCCATGCGCGACATCCAGCTGGACTGGCCGGGCGTGGCCGAGATGTACCCGGCGCGCGTGCCCGACCTGTACGAAGGCGAGGCGCTGCAGGTGGTGGCCCGCCTGGACAAGCTGCAGGACGCCGTGACCGTGCGCGGCCTGCGCCCGCAGCCCTGGGTGCGCCGCATCCCGCTGGCGGGCGACAACGCCACGCCGTCGCCGGGCATCGGCCGGCTCTGGGCCCGCGCCCGCATCAACGCCCTGGAAGACGAGCTGCGCCGCGGCGGCAACGAAGACGCGATCAAACCGAGCATCGTGGACGTGGCGCTGCGCCACGGCCTGGTCAGCACCTACACCAGCCTGGTGGCGGTAGACCGCACGCCGGCGCGGCCGAAGGAAGCGTCGCTGGGCAGCACGCAGTTGATGAACAGCGTGCCCGACGGCTCGCTTCAGTTCGCCCAGGGCAGCACCGGCTGGCTGCGCGAACTGCTGCTGGCGCTGGTGCTGGCGCTGTCGGCCTTCTTCCTGCTGCGGGCGAGGGGCTGAGCCATGGTCGCCCGCCTCGTCGCCTGCCTGCTGTGCCTGCTGATGCTGATCCTCCTGCGCGAACCCGCGCAGGCCTGACCCCACCGAGGAAACCGCCATGGTCCTGATCGTTGAACGCCGCGACACCGCGCCCCAGCCCACTGCACTCGATCCGGGCCCGCGCTCGGTCGAACGCGCGCTGCGGCACATGCACTGGCACTTCGTGCCGGCCGACGCCAGCCCGCTGATGCAGCGGCGGCCGTCGCCGCTCCCTTCCCCCCGGATGGCGCAGGAGGCGCCGTGAACAACAGCGCCACGCGCCAGGCATCAGGGACGCACCCTCGGGGCAGGGAAGCCCCACCCTTCCCTGCCCGTCGCTGGCTTGGCCGCGCCCTGTTGGCGGCGGCGATGATGGTCGCCGCCAACGCCGCCTGGCTTCCCGCCAAGGCGGCGTTGGCGCAGCAGCTGCTGCATTCCTCGTGGCGGTCGGCGCAGGCCGACGGCGGTGTGCACCGGCCCTGGCCCTGGGCCGACACGCACGCGGTGGCGCGGCTGGTGCAGCCGCGGCTGGGCATCTCGCAGGTGGTGCTGGCCGGCGACAGCGGCCGGCCGCTGGCCTTCGGGCCGGGCTGGGCGGAATCGAGCGCCGCGCCGGGCAGCGGCATCGGCACGACCCTCATCAGCGGCCATCGCGACACCCACTTTGCCTGGCTGCGCGACCTGCGCCGCGGCGACACGCTGACGCTGGAAACGCCTCAAGGCCCGCGCAAATTCACCGTGGCCGCGATGCAGGTGGTGGATTCACGCCAGCACCGCATCGCCACAGGCGCCGACGGCGCTTCGCTGGTGCTGGTGACGTGCTGGCCGTTCGACGCGACGGCTCCGCGTGGGCCGATGCGCTACGTCGTGACGTTGGCGAGAGTGGAAGGAAGGGATTTGGCCACGGATTGACGCGGATGAACGCGGATAAGGGCTTGGGAATTCATGATGCCAACCCGTCATGGAACAGGCTGACGCGCAGGCGATCGACACAGGAGATTTTCGTGATGGTGAAGTGGCTGAAGAAAGCGCTCCTTGGCGTCGTGGTATTCGTGCCTGTCTATCTTCTGCTGGTTTTCTTCTGGGCCAACGCGGTGGTTGACGAGCTGCTGGCGCAGGGGCCTTACCGCGGCCAGGCGACCCTGCTCCAGCCTCGGCATGTCAAGGTACTCCTCAGGATCGAAGACCCCACCTTCCACGAGCACCGCGGATGGGACCTCTCCAATGGCCAGGGAGTGACCACGATCACCTCGATTCTGGCGCGGGACCTGTTCCTGGGAGGCCACGACGCCGGCGGCATCCAGGGCGCCATGCAGTCGTTCTATCGGAGCGTGTTCAACTGCTGCAAGCGCATTGATCTTGGTCGCGATGTCATGTCCCTGGTGCTGGACGCGCACACCACGAAACAGCAGCAACTGGACGCATACGTGAAAACCGCCTACTTCGGCTCGTTGGACGGCAGGGGCGTGATCGGGTTCGAGGCGGCGGCGAGGGCCTACTGCGGAAAGGAACTATCCCAGGTCACGGACGACGATTTCTACGGCCTCATGGCGATGCCGATAGCCCCGAACCGCTACCACCCCGTAAGGCATCCGGAAGTCCACGCCGAACGCGCGAAGCGGATAGCGGCGCTGGCCGCCGGCAAGTGCGAGCCGAGCGGCTGGCTGGACCTGACGTACGATGATTGTGCCGATTTCGAATGAAGCCTCCTTCCACGAAAGGGATCATTCGTACGCCCGGCACCGCCCGCCTTCATGACGCCACTGCATTGGCGCCGCACAGGTCGCCGGTCTTCAGGCGGTTCAGCCCGCGGTCGGTTCGCAGACCAGCCTGGCGTGACCGGTGAGCTGCTCGTAGCGCTCGTAGCGGCACGTGGTGCCGGTCCCCAGGTCCTTGAGCTGCAGGCCCACCCGGGCGCCGTCGGGCGAATACCGATGCTCGACGCGATAGGTGTGCCCCGCTTCCACCGTCACCGGCAAGTCGATGTAGACGTAGCGGTGGTCGAAATTCTGGAAATAGACTTCCACCGTGTAGCTGCCGGGAAGCAGCGACAGCGAGATCGGGTAGCCGCCGCCGCCGCGCGAGGGCAAGCCCTTGCCGTCAACCTCGGTGAAATACATCTGGGTCTGGTCGGCGATGCCCCAGACAGTGGCGACGCCGTCGGTGGCGCCTTCGGCGCCCCGGTAGGCGTACGGCGTCATGACGGGATTCCAGGCGCAGCCGGACAGCAGCGCCAACAGCAGGACGATCATGGGCTTCATGGCTTGTTTCCCCTGGGAATGCGGTTCGCGTCAGGCCAGGGGACGGGCACGGCGTGCGCCAGCACCACCACGCCATCCTCGTCGGCACAAAGCCATTCGCCCGGCACGATCGAAACGCCGCCGAACTGCAGCGGCACGTCGCGCAGGCCCTGGCCGAGTTTCTCGGTCTTGCGCGGGCAGGTGCCCAGCGCCTTGACGCCCAGCGCCAGCTGGCCGATGGCTTCGGTGTCGCGGATGACGCCGTGCACCACCACGCCGGCCCAGCCGTTTTTCGCGGCCATGGCGGCCAGGTTGTCGCCCAGCATCGAGCGGCGCGTGGAGCCGCCGCCGTCGATCACCAGCACGCGGCCTGCGCCGGGCTCGGCCACGGCTTCGCGCACGCGCGAGTTGTCCTCCAGCGCGCGGATGGTGCTGATGGGGCCATGGAAGGCGACGCGGCCGCCGTAGTCGCGCAGCGGCAGATCCAGCACGCGCACGATGTCTTCGTGGGCGTCGCACAGGTCGGCGGTCTTGTGGCTCATCGGCAGGCTCCCGGTGCGCGCGGCGTGGCAGTCAGCCGCGCGCAGCGGCGACTTCGGCGCGCATCTGCGCAATCACGGCCGCATAGTCGGGCGCGTTGAAGATGGCCGAGCCGGCCACGAAGGTGTCGGCACCGGCGGCGGCGATGGCGCGGATGTTGTCGGCCTTCACGCCGCCGTCCACTTCCAGGCGGATGTCCTTGCCCAGCTTGTCGATGCGGTCGCGCACGCGCTTGAGCTTGTCCAGCGCCGAAGGAATGAAGGCCTGGCCGCCGAAGCCCGGGTTCACCGACATCAGCAGCACCAGGTCGAGCTCGGGCAGCACGTAGTCCAGCACGTCCAGCGGCGTGGCCGGGTTGAACACCAGGCCGGCCTTGCAGCCGTGCGACTTGATCAGCTGGATGGTGCGGTGCACGTGCTCGCTGGCCTCGGGGTGGAAGCTGATGACGCTGGCGCCCGCCGCGGCGAAGTCGGGCACGATGCGGTCCACTGGCTTCACCATCAGGTGCACGTCAATGGGCGCGGTGACGCCGTGCTTGCGCAGCGCCTCGCACACCAGCGGGCCGATGGTGA
>DAORUD010000106.1:0-8161 GCA_035433005.1 Arenimonas sp.
TCGGGCTGTGGTCGTGGTCGCGGCACCCGAACTATTTCTTCGAGTGGCTGCACTGGTCCAGCTACGTCCTGCTGGCGGTGGGCAGCCCGTGGTTCTGGCTGAGCCTGCTGGGCCCCGCGCTGATGTTCGCCTTCCTCTACCGCGTCAGCGGCATCCCCTGGACCGAGGCGCAGTCCCTGCGCTCGCGTGGGGAGGACTACGCCCGCTACCAGCGCGAGGTGAGCGCCTTCTTCCCCTGGCCGCCGCGCCGGGAATCGTGATTTACGGAGCCTTTGAATGTCCCTGATCGACCTGTGCGAACGCGGCCTGGTGCCCGACGTCCTGACCCGCTACGGCATCCGCCGCCTCAGCGCCCAGCGCCTGCGCGACGAGGGATCGCACGACGTGCAGGCCGCGGACCAGCGGTTCCGCCGCCTGCTCGACGGCCTGCGCCAGAGCGCCATCGCCATTGAAACCGCCGCCGCGAACGAACAGCACTACGAAGTGCCCACGCGCTTCTTCGAGCTTTGCCTGGGCAAGCGGCTGAAGTACTCGAGCTGCTTCTACGCCACCGGCACCGAAGACCTGGACGCCGCCGAAGAGGCCATGCTGGCGATGTACGGCGAGCGCGCCGAGCTGGCCGACGGCCAGCGCATCCTCGAGCTGGGCTGCGGCTGGGGTTCGCTGACGCTGTGGATGGCGCAGCGCTTCCCCAAGGCCCGCATCACCGGCGTGTCCAACTCCCGCACCCAGCGCGAGCACATCCTGGCGCAAGCCGCGAAGCGGGGCCTGGGCAACGTCGAGATCATCACCTGCGACGTGAACCGGCTCGAGCTTCCGGAAGGCGAGTTCGACCGCACGGTGTCGATCGAGATGTTCGAGCACATGCGCAACTACCAGCAGCTGCTGGGCAACGTGGCGCGCTGGCTCAAGCCGGGCGGCAAGCTGTTCGTGCACATCTTCTGCCACCGCAGCCTGATGTACCCGTTCGAAACCCAGGGCGACGACAACTGGATGGGCAAGTACTTCTTCACCGGCGGCCTGATGCCGTCGGCGGACACGCTGCTGCACTTCCAGCGCGACCTGCGCATCGAGCAGCGCTGGCTGCTGCCCGGCACGCACTACCAGCGCACGGCCAACCACTGGCTGGAGAACCAGGACCGCAACCGCCAGGAAGTGATGTCAGTGCTGGCCCAGGCCTACGGCGCCGCCGAGGCGGCGCGCTGGAACCAGCGCTGGCGCATGTTCTGGATGGCCTGCGCCGAGCTGTTCGGCTACGCCGGCGGCAACGAGTGGCTGGTGGCGCACTACCGCTTCGTGAAGTAGCCGGGCCGAACCCTTACTGCGAACCCGCCGCAGGCGCGTTCGGAGCCGCCGCGGCCGGCGCGGCGGGCGCCTGTGCGCCCGGCTTGCCGGTGGCCACGCGGATACCCTTGGCCTTCATCCAGGCATCGAACTCGGCGGACGTCATGCGGCGACCGTTCTGGTTCATGTCGAAGCGCCACGGGCTGTTGTCGTGCTGGGTCTTGGGCACGTAGGCCGTACCCGAGGCCGGGGCCGCAGCCGCGGCACGCGCCGGCGCCACCGCCGGCTGGCGCAGGCGCTGGGTGTAGGAAAGCAGGTTCACGCAGCTGGCCAGCGCGGGCGCGCGGTGCTGCATTTCGGGAGTGGGCAGCGAGGCCGGCATGGGCGCCAGCGCAGGCGTGCCGCAGGGCAACGTAGCGGCGCCGGCAAGCGCCGGCAGCAGGGTCAGGGACAGGATTGCGCTGCGGATCATGGTGCACCGGCAAGGTCGGGGAGTACGGGAAGCTTAGGCTCCGCCTCCGCACCTTGCAAACGCTTGTGCTCCCGCCCCCGGAAAAGCGAAGCCCGGCACGGGGCCGGGCTTCGCAGGCTGTCGCTGGAACCGACGGATCAGTTCTGGACGTTCAGCTCGGTGCGGCGGTTCTTGGCACGGCCTTCGGCGGTGTCATTGGTGTCGAGCGGGCGGCTCTCGCCGAAACCGTTCGGACCGACCAGGCGGCCAGCGTCGATGCCGGCGTTGGTCAGGTAGTTGTACACCGTGGCGGCGCGACGCTCCGACAGGCCCTGGTTGTACTGCTCGGTGCCGACGGAGTCGGTGTGACCGGCCACTTCAACCTTCAGCTGCGGGTACTTCTGCAGGATGGACACGGCCTCGGCGAGGATGGCTTCGGCGTCCGGACGCAGGGTGTCCTTGTCGAAGTCGAAGTTCACGCCCTTCAGGTCGATGGTCAGCGGGACCGGGCAACCGTCCGGACCGATGGCCTGGCCGGCAACCGAGTTCGGGCACTTGTCGTCGCAGTTGTTCACGCCGTCGCCGTCGTCGTCGAGGTCAGCGCAGGTGGCCTGCGGCTTCGGCGCTTCCGGGGTGACCGGGGCGGCGAGGTCGCCAAGCTTCACGAGCACGGTGACCGAGGCCAGCAGGTCGCCGAAGCTGCTCGAGGACGAGCTGACGACGCTGGTGTCGTCGAACGAGTAGCGGGTGCCGATTTCGCCGCGGAACGCGTAGCGGTCGTAGTCAGCCTGCAGGCCGACGCCGACCTGCGCGGTCAGGTTGGTGTCTTCGCGCTGGCCCGGGGAGAGGATGCTCGGGAACGCGTCGAACTCTTCCTCGGAGCGCTGCGCGCCGACGCCGGCACGGAGGTACGGCCACCAGGCGCGGCCTTCCTTGATGAAGTGGTAGCGCGCGTCGAGGGTGGCGCCGTACTGGCTGAACAGCAGTTCCTGCTCGTTGAAGCGCGGGTTCTGGTAGTTCAGCTCGCCGTCGATGGACCAGTTCGGGGTGACGAACTTGCCGAAGCCGAGGGTCACGAACGGGGAGTCCTTGGTATCGCGGTCGCGATCCTGGAAGTTCATGCCGACGCCGCCGGTGATGTACCAGCGATCGTCAAAGTCTTGGGCGGTAGCGGATTGCGCCATGGCGGCCGCGGCAAGCAGGGCGCAGCACAGGATGTTCTTCTTCATGACTAGCTCCAAAGTTTTACAAGGGTAACTTCACACAATTCGCGCACCGGTCACGGCTGGCAACGCTACTTGATCCGAACGCTTGACAGACGTGCGTTAACGGTAATGTAACAACCCGGAACGGCCATGGCAAGCATGGCGTTCAGAGGGTAAACAGGTCAACAAAGCGGTGGATCGGGGTGGCCTCGAACCGGGACGTGTCCTGGGTCAGGGCCAAGATCTGCTCCACCCGCTTGGCCGGCAGCTGCCCCCCCACGGCCTTCTCGAACTTCCGGAGCAGCAGGGGGATGCCCTCCCCCCGGCGCTCGCGGTGGCCGATGGGGAAATCAACCGACACCTTGCCGGTGGAGCTGCCGTCCTTGAAGAAGACCTCGACCGAGTTGCCGATGTAGCGCTTTTCCGGGTCCACGTAGTCCCGGGTGAAGGCCGGGTTCTCCCGGACCTCCATCCTGGCCCGGAGGGCGTCGATGCGAGGGTCCGCGGCGACGGCGTCGGAGTAGTCGTCGGCGGTCAGGCGGCCGAAGACCAGGGGCACGGCCACCATGTACTGCAGGCAGTGGTCGCGGTCGGCGTGGTTGGCCAGCGGGCCGGTCTTGTCAATGATGCGGGTGGCCGCTTCCTGGGTTTCCACCACGATGCGGTCCACCTGGTCCAGGCGGCCCGCCACCTTGGGATGCAGGGCCATGGCGCACTCCACCGCCGTCTGGGCATGGAACTCGGCCGGGTGGCTGATCTTGAACAGGACGTTTTCCATGACGTAGCTGCCGAACGGCCGCTCGAACTCGAACGCCTTGCCCCCGAACAGCACGTCGTAGAAGCCCCAGGTCCTGGCGGTGAGCGCGCTCGGGTAGCCCACGCAGCCCTTGACGGCGTTCAGGGCGTGGATGACCGCGCGCCGGCAGGCGTCGCCGGCCGCCCAGCCCTTGCGGGGCCCGGCGTTGGGAGCGTGGCGGTAGGTGCGCAGCGCACCGCCGTCCACCCAGCTGTTGCTGACGGCGTTGATGATCTCGTCCTTGCCGCCGCCCAGCAGGTGGGTGACCACCGCCGTGGACGCCAGCCGTACCAGCAGGACGTGGTCCAGGCCGACCCGGTTGAAGCTGTTCTTCAGGGCGTAGGCGCCCTGGATCTCGTGGGCCTTGATGGCCGCGGTGAGCAGGTCGCGCACCGTCAGCGGCTTGCCGTGTTCGCGCTCGGCCTTGCGGCTGAGGTAGTCGCCCACGGCCAGGATGGCGCCGAGGTTGTCCGACGGATGGCCCCACTCGGCCGCCAGCCAGGTGTCGTTGAAGTCCAGCCAGCGCACCTGCACGCCGATGTTGTACGCGGCCTGCACGGGGTCGAGTTCGTAGGCGGTGCCGGGGACGCGGGCACCGCCGGGCAGGTTGGCGCCGGGCACCAGCGGCCCCAGGTGCTTGACGCATTCGGGGTGGCGCATGGCCAGCATCGCGCAGGCCAGCGAGTCGAGCAGCATGTAGCGCGCGGTGGTGTAGGCCTCGGACGAACCGATGTAGTAGTCGGTGATGTAGTTCGCGATGTCGACCATGGCCTGGTCGGGATCGGGGCGCCGGGCGGAGCGGCTGTCGTGGAGGCTCATGGGCGGGCGTTCCATTCGGTCGGTGGGCGTGAAGGCATCGAGTGTGCCAGAAGCCGGCTTGTGCGCCGACCCCTTCTAGAACGCAGGCCGGCTCCGGCCGCGGCCGCCATACGCTTGTCGCATCGGCGCTTTCCGGGCATCGTGTTTGGCTAGTCCGCCATCCGTGTCCCGCCATGACCAGCACGCCCTACCCGCACCTCTTCCAGCCGCTGGACCTGGGCTTTTGCACCCTGCCCAACCGGGTGCTGATGGGCTCGATGCACACCGGTCTGGAGGACCACGCCCGCGACTTCCCGAAACTGGCGGCGTACTTCCGCGAGCGCGCCGAGGGCGGCGTCGGCCTGATCGTCACCGGCGGTATCGCCCCCAACCTGGTGGGCTGGCTCAAGCCGTTCGCGGGCAAGCTCAGCTGGCCCTGGGAAGTGCACAAGCACCGCATCGTCACCAGCGCGGTGCACGGGGCCGGCGGCAAGATCTGCATGCAGATCCTGCACGCCGGACGCTACGCCGCCCACCCGCTGCTGGTGTCGGCTTCAGGCCTGAAGGCCCCCATCAGCCCGCTCAAGCCCCGCAAGCTGGGCAGCTGGGGCGTCGAACGGCAGATCAACGCCTTCGTCACCAGCGCCAAACTGGCGCGGGACGCCGGCTACGACGGCGTCGAGGTGATGGGTTCGGAGGGTTACCTGATCAACCAGTTCCTGTCGGCGCGCACCAACCAGCGCACCGACGACTGGGGCGGCACGCCGGAAAAGCGCATGCGCTTCGCGGTGGAAATCGTCCGCCGCATCCGCGAGGCGGTGGGCAAGGACTTCATCCTCATCTATCGCCTGTCCATGCTTGAACTGGTGGAGGGCGGCTCGGACTGGGACGAGATCGTGCTGCAGGCCAAGGCCATCGAGGCCGCCGGCGCCACCATCATCAACACGGGCATCGGCTGGCACGAGGCGCGCGTGCCCACCATCGCCACGTCGGTGCCGCGCGCCGCCTTCGCCGGCGTCACCGCCAAGCTCAAGCCGCTGGTGCGGCTGCCGCTGGTGGCCACCAACCGCATCAACATGCCCGAAGTGGCCGAAGACATCCTGGCCCGCGGCCAGGCCGACATGGTGTCCATGGCCCGCCCGCTGCTGGCGGACCCGGAATGGGTGAACAAGGCGCGCACCGGCCGCCGCGACGAGATCAACACCTGCATCGCCTGCAACCAGGCCTGCCTGGACCACGTGTTCGTGGGCAGGAAGGCCAGCTGCCTGGTGAACCCGCGCGCCTGCGCCGAAACCGAACTCAACTACACCCCCACCACCGCACCCAGGCGCATCGCCGTGGTCGGTGCCGGCCCGGCCGGCCTGGCCTGCGCCACCGTGGCGGCCGGTCGCGGCCACCGCGTGACCCTGATCGACGGCGCCACCGAGATCGGCGGCCAGTTCAACCTGGCCAAGCAGATCCCGGGCAAGGAAGAGTTCCACGAAACGATCCGCTACTTCGGCAAGCGGCTGGCCCTCACCGGCGTCGAACAGCGGTTGGGCGCGCGCGTGGACGCCGAGGCCCTGCTGGCGGGCGGCTACGACGAAATCGTGATCGCCACCGGCATCAGGCCGCGCAAGGTGGACTTCCCGGGCGCCGAACACCCCAAGGTCGTCAGCTACCTGGACGTGCTGTCGGGGCGGGTGGTGCCGGGCCGCCGCGTGGCCATCATCGGGGCCGGCGGCATCGGCTTCGACGTGGCCGAGTACCTGGCCCACGACGGTCCGTCCTCCAGCACCGACACCGGGCGCTGGATGGCCGAATGGGGCGTGTCGCCCGACTTCACCGGCCCGGGCGGGTTGGCCAAGCCAGCGCCCGAGGCCCCGGCGCGCGAGCTGTGGCTGCTCCAGCGCAGCCCCGGCAAGCCGGGCGCGAAGCTGGGCAAGACCACCGGCTGGATCCATCGCTCGGCGCTCAAGGCCAAGGGCGTGCAGGCCTGGGGCGGCGTGGAGTACCTGGGCGTGGACGACGGCGGGCTGCGGGTGCGCGTGGATGGCCGTGAACAGCGGCTGCCCGTGGACCACGTGGTGGTCTGCGCCGGCCAGGAGCCGCTGCGCGAGCTGGTGGATCCGCTGCAGGCGGCGGGCCGGAACCCGCACCTGATTGGCGGCGCGGACGTCGCCGCGGAGCTGGACGCCAAGCGCGCGATCGACCAGGGCAGCCGCCTCGCCGCAACTTTCTGAGTGTGTAAAGCCCGGCGCTTGCGGCCGGGCCTGAGCAATTACTCCAAATAAAATCAATCATTTGGAATCCGGCGTTCAGCTGGGGTTCGGCGGCCGGCCGTACCATGCGCCTCGGAACTGGCCCCGGACGAATCCGACGGGCCGGCCAAATACGGCCCCCCGGCACATGGCCAGGCGGGGTTTCCGGACGGCGCCCAACCTACGACGCCCCGACCGGAATGCGAGCCAGGCTCGTCCATCCCCAAAACGCCAGGCCGACGGCCCCTCCCCGCCTTGTTGATGTTCGACAGGCCAGCCCGCACGAGTGCGGGCGGAAGACCGCGGCGCAACGGAGCAAGGAGTTCCGCCATGAAGCTGTCTTTCGTCCTTTGGCTTGCGTCCATCCTGCCGCAGCCTGCCGCCGACCCGCTGTGCCTCGCGACGACGGTTTACCTTGAAGCCCGCGACCAGACCGAACTGGGCCAGCGCGCCGTGGCCGAGGTGGCCCTGCGCCGCCGCGACAGCGGCCAATGGGGCGATTCGGTGTGCGAGGTAGTGATGGCGCGCAAGCAGTTCGCCCCGACCATCGTCAACCCGGGCCTGCGCATGAAGAACCTCCAGGCCTGGGAAAAGGCCGTGCAGGTCGCCTTTCAGGCGCAGCAGGACTGGACCCTGCCGGCCGGCCAGCGCAATGAAGTCGTGCCCGGCGCCAGCCACTTCGCGGCGCTCGACCTGGCCAGCCCGGCCTGGGCGACCGCGCCACGCGTGGCCACCATCGGCGACCACACCTTCTTCCGGGTGCAGCGGCTTACGCCGCCGGTGATGGTGGCGACCGGTCCGGTGGCCGTGCAGCGGATGGCTCCCTGAGCCAGGCGCTCAGCGGCGCCAGAAGCGCTCCATCTCCAGGAACAGGAACGACGCCGACCAGGTGATCATCACGAAGCCCGTGAGCGCGCACGTGCCGGCCATGAAGCGGATGGGGCCCACCGGCGAAACGTCGCCGAAGCCCACGGTGGTATAGGACATCGTGGCCAGGTAGACGGCGTCCAGCAGGCCCAGCGGATCGGCGCCCACCACGTGGCCGGTGCCTTCCACCCGGCCCAGACCCCAGAACGCCGCGCCGAACAGCCACAGCTCGGCCACGTGCAGCAGCAGCACCCCCAGCACGCCCATCAGCACCTTGCGCCGCGGGTTGGCGTCGTGCCGGCGCAGCAGCTTGCGCGACATCCACGTCAGGCCTTCGTAGTGCACCAGCACGCAGGCGCCCACCGAGGCCAGGGTCGCCAGCACCACCGCGGCATTGGCGACCCAGTCGGCGTACATCTCAGCGCTTGTCTATCGCCACGAACGCGCGGTCCTCGGGACCGGTGTAGTTGGCGCTGGGGCGGATGATCTTGCCGTCGATGCGCTGTTCGATCACGTGCGC
>DAORUD010000107.1:0-8103 GCA_035433005.1 Arenimonas sp.
GCGCCCAGCCGGTCCAGGGTGTGGAAGGTGTTCTTGGGCATCGGGATGTGGTCGGTCAGCAGGAAGCAGGGATTGCCCTCGAACGCCTGGTCGCGGATGGGCGTGCCCTTGCGGTCCATCACGAACAGAGGATGGTCGGCCGCCAGCTCCTGCACCAGCTTCTCGAAGCTGATCGTGCGCACCGTCACCCCCGATTCCACCGGGCGGGTTTCCTCCTTGCCCATGCCGCGCGACGCGTCCAGCGCCGCGGCCACCTTGCCCAGCAGCGACTGTTCATCGAAGCCGCCGATGTCGTGCATGGCGCCGGCCTCGAAGCGCACGGTGCGGGAAAAGTCCTGCGTGCTTTCCAGCACCAGGTACACCACCACGTCCGGCCGGTGCGACTGGGCCACGAAGATGGCGTTCATCAGCGTATGCGCCAGGATTTCGGTGTGGGCTTCCTTGCCCACGCCGGCCAGCAGCTTCTGGCGGTCGGTGGGCGCGGCGCGGGCGCGCAGTACGAAGGTTCGCATGGGGGTCCTGGCCGGCGGGCCGCTGGGCGGGCGCGCGTGGGGGTCGAAGTGGCGGAGTCTACGCGAAGAAGCCTTCCACCTCTTTGGCCAGGCGCGCGCCACCAAAGCGACGGGCCTGCCTGGCGACATTGACCTTCATAGTGGCTTCCGATACTTCGATCAGGCGAGGGTCGATGGTCCGCTTCTGGGTCTGGCGGAACCACTCCAGTACCGGGCGCAGGTGCCAGATGGCCTGCGAGCCATCGTGCACCGCCGCGGGGAAAGTAGCGGCGTTCACCAGCATCAGTTTTCGGATGTTCTGTCGCGTGCAGCCCACCAGGTGCGCCACGTCCGTCAGACCGACGAAATCAGGCGATGCCTCCACCAGTTCCGCACCAGGAATGGCGGCCTTGACGGCCGTCACCGCGGAGAAAATGGCATCGAACGCCGTTGACGACGCGCGCGTGAAGTCCAGCGCCAATCGCCCCGGCTGGCCGATACCCACCACGGCGTCGTCGCAACCGGCTTCGGCCAAAGCGCCCATGTACTGCTCCGGGTCAACGGACGCATCCGGCAGATGGAACTTCAAGGTGAACTCATACTCAGCCATCGTTGGATTCCCCTTGGGATTGCCTGCCGTGTCTCGCTCGTTCCCGGGCACAGTTGTCCACTACCCTTCGAAGCTGCTTGCCGTGGTTGCCAGGATTCCGCGGCGTACTCCAGATGCTGGTGATGCAGAACTCCCCGCAACGGCAGGCGTCGTCGTTGTAGGGGCAAAACATGCGGCCCCAGGCATGAGCGCCGCCCAGCGCAATCTTCCAGCCACGTGCCCGGGCGTACTGGATGGCGGCGTCGATGTCGGGTTGGGGATGCTTGCGTCTTGGCATTGGCGGACGAAGTGGAAACAGATGTTCTGCGTCAAAACCGGGGTTGTCAAGTGACAATCCCGAGTTGCGCCGGCCAGGAACGCCCAGCCATCGACCAAGGCTAGGACGCGAACAGCCGCCGTGCCTGCGGATCCGCATCGTCTGCGCATAGGAAATGGACTCGCCGGGTGCAATCAAACCGGGGCGCGCCAAATGCCTGGGTGCCGCTACTCCAGCCCGATCCAGTCCACGTCCAGCGCGAAGGCGCCCTCGCGCTTGTCGGCAATCAGCAGGCCGATCTCGCGGATGTCGGACAGTGGGATCGGCGGACCCTGCAGGCGCATCCCGCGCACGGTCGGCTCGAGCGTCGCCAGCGGCACACGCACCTCGATCCACTGCCCCGCCTGCGTGGCGAACTCGCCGCCGTAGGAAACGGCGATGCCGCGATAGCGCTCGGCGCCCGACAGCCTGAGCTGGTAGGGCCGGCCGTCGCCGCGCACACGCAGCACCACGGCCGTGGCGCCACTGAAATCGAAGGCCTGCCCCACCGTGCGCACCGACGAGAAGCCGCCGTTGTTGGCCAGCGACAGCTCACCGCGGAACTGCAGGCGCCCGTCCGCCACCGCCGGCCCGCCCTGCGAACGGCCGCCCATCACGCCGTCGTTGACGGCGACCCAGCGGGGCTCGGAGGCATCGCCGTTGAACTCTATGACCGTGCGCACGGGTGGCTCCGGGGGTGATCTCGCGGCGGCGGGCAGCGCAAAGCCGCCGAGCAGGACGAGGAACGCAAGAGGGAATCGCATGGCGGCATTGCAGCCGCGGGGGCGTCGCTGGAGCGTGAGGGGCGGTGGTCAGTCAGTCACAGGTGATGCTGCCAACATCCACCGCAGGCTGTGCGCCGCGATGCCGCTGCACGCGCAACCGCTCCCCCGCCAGTGGCTGCTTGAAACTGGCGGCCGCCTGGCGGCAGATGCTGGCCCGGGCCTCGCCCAAGCTGGCTTGCCCGAGCTTCACGATCACCATGCGATTGCTTCCAACCATCGTCGTACCCGCCACCACGACGCCTTGCTGACGCTGTGCCACAGAGCGCGCCGCCGATGCCACGGCCGCCACACGCGAGTCCTGCTGCGCCTGCCTGACCGGTCCGTGCACTTGGGCACTCGCTTCGGTCATCGCGTCCGAAAGATCGGTGATCGTAGTTCGCCTTCAGCCCTGGCTTCGAATGAAGGCACTGTACGCCGCCAG
Source organism: Arenimonas sp. (assembly GCA_035433005.1). Classification (GTDB taxonomy): domain Bacteria; phylum Pseudomonadota; class Gammaproteobacteria; order Xanthomonadales; family Xanthomonadaceae; genus Arenimonas. The sequence continues at coordinate 2,603 of DAORUD010000107.1, forward strand.
CACCTCCTCGGGCGCCTCCACCTGCGGGTAATGCCCCACGCCCGGCAGCTCGAACACCGGCGCCGCGGGCAGCAGCTCGCGCCAGCGGGCGACGATGCTGCGGCCGGAGATGGGATCTTCCAGGCCGTTGACCAGTGCGATCGGCACGCCGGCGTGCAGCAGCGCGCCGACCCAGCGTTCGCGGTTCTGGCGGCGTTCGGCGATGTAGCGCAGCAGCTTGGGCATCGCGGCCTTGCCGTCGTTGCGGGTCAGGTGCTGCCAGGCTTCGGCCAACTCGCCTTCGGGCCAGGGCCGGGCGCAGATGTGCGCCATGCTGGCCGCGAAGCGGCGTTCGCTGGTGAAGCGCGCCAGCAGCGGACCCAGCGGGCTGGCCAGCAGGCGCTGCAGCCGCAGCGGACGCGTGGCCTCGGGGAACAGCCCGCCGTTGAGGAACACCACCGACGTGATGCGGAACGCCAACCGGCCCTCGCGCTGCCGCGCCAGCAGCTCCTGCGCCACGGTGTTGCCGTAGTCGTGCGCAAGGATGGCCACTTCGCGCAGGCCGGTGGCCTCGGCCAGTGCCACCCACTGGTCGGCAGAGGCGGCGATGGAATACCTGAACCCGCGCGGCTTGGCCGACGCGCCGAAGCCCAGCATGTCCAGCGCGAACAGTTCGTACTGCGCGGAAAGCGAAGGCCACAGGCCGCGCCAGTCGCGGCTGGACGTGGGGAAACCGTGGATCAGCAGCAGCGCCCCGCCCTGCCCGCCCCGGCGCGCCTGCAGCCGGTGGCCCTGGTGGCTGAGTGCGAACTTGGCGGCGTGCTCGTAGCCGGTCACGCGGTTCCCCGATGCGAGGCCCTGCATCCAGGCCGCGGCGGCCTGGTGCGCCATCGGCTGGACGGGCTTGTGGGTGATCATCTTCAAACTCGGAATAGCATCGGGTCGGCGCGCATTATGCCAACAGTGCGGTGCGTGATGACCGGAAACCTGCCGTGGCCGCGCGGGTGCGGCCTACGGGCGCCCTTCTCAGGGTGTCAGGAATCCCTCCTGCGCGAGCCAGCGCAAGGCATCGTCCGTCCAGCGATCGGTGTCCTTGCCCTGCTTCTTCACCCCGAAGGCGTGGCCGCCGGTCTCATACAGCATCAGGGTCACGTCCACGCCGGCTTTTTCAAGCTCGCGCTGGTACACCAGCGAGTAGTGCACGGGATCCACCGGGTCGTCCTTGGCGTGGATGAGCAGCGTGGGCGGGATGTCCGCTGAAACAAGGATGTCGGTGTTCAGCTGCTGGGCCGCCAGCGCCGTGGGCGTCTGGTTCTTGTGCTCCATCGTCATGTGCCCGGGATAAACCGGGATGGCGAACGCGGGGCGCAGGCTGGCCTGGTCGGCGGCATCCAGAGGGGCGTAGGCGCGGGTGCGGAACGCCGTGCTGGACAGCACGGCCAGGTTGCCGCCGGCCGAGAAGCCCATCACGCCGATGCGGTCGGGGTCGATGCCGTAGTCGGCGGCGTGGTGCCGCACCAGCGACATCGCGCGCTGCGCATCCTGCAGCGCCATCGGGATGCGCGGCTGTTCGTGCCGGCGCGTCTCGGGGTTCCAGTTGCAGCCGGTGTTGGGCACGCGGTACTTCACCAGCACGCAGGTCATGCCGGCGTCGGTGAGCCATTGGCAGACATCGGCGCCGTCCTGGCCCAGCGTGCTGTCGGGGCCGACGGCCACGCGCTTAGCCACCGCCGGGAAACACCAGTACGGCCGTGCGCGTGGAATTTTGCTTCGGTGCGTAAAGCAGGAGGGACGAGCGGGTGGCTGCCCACTGTTCGCCCGCCAGCTCGCGGATGCCATCGCGCATCACCTGCGAATCCTCGGGCCAGAGCGCCACCTCTACGGGTCCGCTTGGCGCGGCGGGGGCAGGTGCACTCGCCGCTGGGGTCGGTGCCGGCGTCACGGCGGCGCCCACGGCAGGCGCGCGCTCGCCGCACCCCGCCAAGCCCATGGCCAACAGGGCCGAACCCAGCACGGCGTTCCATCCGGAATCCCGAAAAGCGCGCATGGTCGTCCTCAGTGCGGTGGTGTGTGCGATGGTCCCACGCCCGGCCGCCGTCAGCCCAGGTGCGCCAGCAGCGCGTCCCGTCCCGCGGCGGCCTCCGCTTCGGTCAGGTAGTCCCCCGACTCCAGCGCCCGCGGCGCAGGCAGCCAGGGCTGCGTGGGGCCAAGGCCCGCCAGGCCCTGGCGCGGCACCACGAACACGCGCCATGTATCGGCGCCCTCCGAATTCTCCACCCGCCGCACCTCGACGGCCTGCACGTCGCGGGCGCCGATCCGCACCACGGTCTCGCGCCACCATCCCCGACGATGCACTGCGAGCGCCCGCGGCGGGTACGTCCAGTGGATGGCTTCGCCGAACAGGCCGAACCCCAGCGAGCCGAGCCCCACCGACACGGCGCCCATGACGATCACCGCAAAAAAGGGCGTCAGGAAATTGATCGGCCACAGCGCCCGCTTCAGGTCCCACGCCGGCCACACCAGCAGCGCCAGTCCGGCGACCATCAGCACCACGCGCAGCGCGGCGGGCATCGCGTGCTTCACCTCTGGCAGTGCGCTGGCTGACATCCCGGGAGTCTAAGCCAAGGCCGCCACGGCGGTCGCTGCCCGACCGGATGTCCGGATGGCCCCTGGCCGTGCGTAACCACAGCACCCATCCCACCACCCCAGGAATGCCCGCCATGTCGAAGCTGTCCGCCTCCCTCCGCCCCGCGCTGCTTGGCAGCGCCCTGGCGCTTGCGCTCGCCCAACCAGCCGCCGCCAGCGACGCCGCCACCGCCCGCACGCTGATTGTGATGGACGGCTCGGGTTCGATGTGGGGCCAGATTGACGGCCGCCCCAAGCTCGAAATCGCGCGCGAAACCGTGGCCAACGTGCTGGGCAAACTGCCTGCCGACCAGACCCTGGGCCTCATCGCTTACGGCCACCGCCGCAAGGGTGACTGCAAGGACATCGAGCTGATGGTGCCGCCGGCGCCGGGCACGTCGGGCCAGGTGCTCAAGGCGGTCAACGACATGCGCTTCCTCGGCATGACGCCCCTGTCGGACGCCGTGCGCCAGGCCGCCGAGGCCCTGCGCCATACCGAGCAGCCCGCCACGGTGGTGCTGGTGACCGACGGCCTGGAAACCTGCGCCGCCGACCCCTGCGCCGTGGCCACCGAGCTGGAGAAGAGTGGCGTCAACTTCACCGCCCACGTGATCGGCTTCGGCCTGACCAAGGAACAGGGCTCGAAGGTGGCCTGCCTGGCCGAAAACACCGGCGGCCGCTACCTGCAGGCCGCCGACGGTGCCGCGCTCGCCGCGGCCCTGGGCGAAGTGGTGAGCGAGCCCGTGCCGCCGCCCCCGCCCCAGGCGCCGGCCCAGGCCACGCTGGACGCGCCCGACAGCGCGCCGATGGGTTCGCGCCTGCAGGTGCGATGGACCGGCCCGAACGCCGGGCTCGACGCCATCGCCGTAGTGCAATTCATTGACGGCAAGCCCACCGTGCACGACTACGGCTACGTCAAGGACGGCAACCCGCTCACCCTGACCATGCCCGGCGAACCGGGCAACTACCTGCTGCAGTACCGCCATCGCGACCAGGACGTCATTGCCACCCGCCCCATTCAGGCCACCCCCGCCCAGGCCACGCTGAGCGCCCCCGACACGGCGGCGGCCGGCAGCACCGTGGTGGTCACCTGGACGGGCCCGGACGTGGAGCTGGACAACATCCAGATTGCCGAAGCCGGCAGCGACACCTACATCAGCTACACCTACCTGGGCGACACGAACCAGGTGGAGCTGACCCTGCCCGACGCACCGGGCAACTACGAGCTGCGCTACCAGTTCCGCGACCGCGAAACCATCGCCACGCGCCCGCTCCGCGTGGTGGCCGGCCAGCCCTGACGCCCCCGCGGCGGTGGCCGGTCCGGCGCCGAAGTATCGTTGCCTGACCAACGGCACATGTCCGCGCCGCGGACGTGTCGCCGATATATATTGCTCAGGCAGGCCGGTGCCTTACCGGCCATGAACCACGGAGAGATGTCATGGGTCTTGTGCAGGCGGTGGTGGGTTCGGTAAGCGGCATGCTGGCCGACCAGTGGAAGGACTTCTACACGGTGCCGGCGGGCCTGCCGGCCACGGCCGCGCTGTTCGCCGCCGTGCCCCAGGGCACCAACGCCGGGCGCGGGTCCAACACCAAGGGCTCCACCAACATCATCAGCAACGGCTCGAAGATCGTCGTGCCCGAAGGCTACGGCCTGCTGCTGATGCAGGACGGCAAGATCACCGGCTTCGCCGCCGAGGCCGGCGGCTACGAGTGGCGCTCGGACGACATCAACTCCCAGTCCATCTTCGCCGGCGACGGCATCGTCAGCCCGCTGATCAAGCAGAGCTGGGAGCGCTTCAAGTTCGGCGGCCAGCCGGGCGGCCAGCAGCTGGCCTTCTTCGTCTCGCTCAAGGAACTGCCGGACAACCGCTTCGGCACCCAGTCGGAAATCTACTGGGACGACGCCTTCCTCAACACCCAGGTGGGCGCGGTGACGCGCGGTTCGTACACGCTCAAGATCACCGACCCCATCCTGTTCGTGAAGAACTTCGTGCCGGCCAAGTACCTGCAGCCGGGCCAGGTGTTCGACTTCACCGACATTGACAACGCCGCCGCCAGCCAGCTGTTCAACGAAGTGGTGGGTTCGCTGGCGCCGGCCTTCAGCCTGTACTCGAACGACCCGGCCAAGGGCAACCGCATCAGCAAGCTGCAGCAGGACTCGATCGGGTTTGCCAAGAGCCTGTCCGCCGCCGTCGAGCAGGGCTACCAGTGGAGCTCCGACCGCGGCCTGGCCATCGTCAAGACCGCCATCATTTCCATCGAGTACGACGCCAACACCAAGGAACTGCTCAAGACCGTGCAGCGCGCCGATGCGCTGTCGGGTTCGCGCGGCAATTCCAACCTGCAGGCCAGCGTGGCCGCGGGCATCCAGGCGGCCGGCGAGAACGGCGGCGCGGCGGGCCTGGTGGGCGTGGGCATGGCCACGGGCATGATGGGCGTGGGCGGCCTGCAGCAGCCGGCCACCCCGGCCGCACCGGCCGCCGACGACCCCATCGCCAAGCTCAAGAAGGCCAAGGAAATGCTGGACCTGGGGCTAATCACACAGGGCGACTACGACGCGCTCAAGGCCAAGGCGCTGGGTCTGTAAGCCGCGCCCATGTCCAACGCCAACGGCCCCACGCCACCGCCCCTGCCGCCCCGCACAGGGGCGGCCACACCCCCGCCCCTGCCGGCCGGCATCGGGCCGGGTTCACCGCAGGACGTGCCGCCGCTGCCGGGCACGTTCCCGGTGGATCCGGCCACGCTGCCCAAGCCCATCCGCGACGAAATCCTGGCGCCCGACCCGGTCGCCATTGATACCTCGGCCGAAGAGCTCAAGGACGGCCAGAACCACTGCCCCAAGTGCGGCGCCACCGACATCAAGCAGCGGCCCGGCACCGACCTGCTGATCTGCCTGT
>DAORUD010000108.1:0-7936 GCA_035433005.1 Arenimonas sp.
AGCGACAACGACTTCATCTGCGCCGCCAAGGCCGACCAACTGGCCTGAAATAACGGGGTCAGGTTCACTTTTTTCGCTCACCCTTGGTGGGCGAAAAAAGTGAACCTGACCCCGTTATTTCGCCAACCTGTCCAGCACGGCCTTGAGGTCGTCGCTGAGGGGGGCGTTGATGAGGTAGGGCGTCGCGCCCTTGTCCAGCGCGAACTCGATGGAGGCGGCGTGCAGGAACAGGCGCTTGAGGCCCACCTGCTGGGCCAGGCGCTTGTTGGCTTCCTCGTCGCCGTACTTGTCGTCGCCGGCCACCGGGTGGCCCAGGTGCGCGGCGTGCACGCGGATCTGGTGGGTGCGGCCGGTTTCAATGCGCACTTCGCAGAAGCTGTGGCCGCCCAGGCGTTCGATCACCTTGAAGTGGCTGACCGAGGGTTTGCCCGAGGAGTCCACCCGCACCCGGCGCTCGCCGCCCTGCAGCAGGGACTTTTCCAGCGGCGCGTCCACGGTGAGCGTGCCGTTGGGCAAGCGGCCCACCAGCAGGGCCAGGTACTGCTTGCCCGGGCCTTCGTCGTCTTCGCCGCCGCGCATCAGCTGCTGCAGCTCCAGCAGGGCCGAGCGCTTCTTGGCCACCAGGATCACGCCCGAGGTGTCGCGGTCCAGCCGGTGCACCAGCTCCAGCGGCTCGCCCGGCCGCAGGGCCCGCAGGGCTTCGATCAGGCCGTGGCTGATGCCGCTGCCGCCGTGGGTGGCCAGGCCGCTGGGCTTGTTCACGGCCAGCAGGGCCTTGTCCTCGAACACGATGCTGGCCGCCAGCCGGTCCAGCAGACCCTTGGGCACCGGCCGGGCCTCGCCCGCCTCGTTCAGCTTCACCGGCGGCAGGCGCACCTCGTCGCCCCCGGCCAGGCGGCTGTCGGGCTTGGCCCGCTTGCCGTTGATGCGCACCTGGCCGCTGCGCACCAGCTTGTAAATGAGGCTGCGCGGGGCCCCCTTGAACTGCAGCAGCAGGAAATTGTCCAGGCGCTGGCCGTCCCGGTCCTCCGGGACCTTGACCATCTTCACGCCGGTGGAGGGTTCATTTGCCGCCATGGGTCCTTCGCCTATACAATCGGTTCGCGAGATAACGTCCTGATTTCTCTAGGGCTGCCGGCCGAAAGCCAACGCCCTGCGAATCCTGAAGAACCGCTACCACACCCCACGGGGGTGACCATGTTAGCCGGTCCCGATGGCGGACGGATATCGCCACACACCTTACAAGTGTGCGACAGACCGGAAAACGCTCGGCGGTTTCCGGAACCCATGACCGAACAAAACAAAACAAGCGCTCCCGCGGGTACGCCCGAAGGTTCAGTAGCGCTGGAAGTTCTGCCCAGGCCGGGACGCGCGGTGCGCGCCCGGTCAGCGACATCAGGGTGCGGACCCCGGCGTTCCTCGCGGTAAGAGCGCGTGAGGACACCAGACAATGAAGCGTATGTTGATCAATGCCACGCAGGCCGAAGAGCTGCGCGTGGCGATCGTCGATGGCCAGAACCTGTACGACATCGACATCGAGCAGCCGTCGAAGGAACAGAAGAAGTCCAACATCTACAAGGGCCGCATCGTGCGGCTGGAACCGTCCCTCGAGGCGGCCTTCGTGGAGTACGGCGGTGAACGCCACGGCTTCCTCCCGCTCAAGGAAATCTCCCGCGACTACTTCGTCCCCGGCGTCGACCCGAACAAGGCCGGCCTGAAGGAATACCTGCGCGAAGGCCAGGAAGTCGTCGTCCAGGTGGACAAGGAGGAGCGCGGCAACAAGGGCGCCGCCCTGACCACGTTCATTTCCCTGGCCGGCCGCTACATGGTGCTGATGCCCAACTCGCCCACCGCCGGCGGCGTCTCGCGCCGGGTCGAGGGCGACGACCGCCAGGCCCTGAAAGAGGCCATGGACGCGCTGACCATCCCCGATGACATGGGCGTGATCATCCGCACCGCCGGCGTGGGCCGCGCCGCCGACGAACTGCAGTGGGACCTCGATTACCTGCTGCAGGTGTGGAAATCCATCACCGACGCCGCGCTGGCCAAGCCCTCGCCCTTCCTGATCTACCAGGAATCGCGCCTGATCATCCGCGCCCTGCGTGACTACCTGCGCGCCGACATCGGCGAAATCCTGGTGGACACGAAGGAGATGTACGAGGAGTCGCGCGACTTCATGGCCTCGGTGATGCCGCAGAACCTGCGCAAGCTCAAGTTCTACGAAGACCCCACGCCGCTGTTCAACCGCTACCAGATCGAAAGCCAGATCGAAGGCGCCTACGAGCGCCAGGTGCGCCTGCCGTCCGGCGGCAGCATCGTGGTGGACCAGACCGAAGCGCTGACCGCCATCGACGTGAACTCCTCGCGCGCCACCAAGGGCAGCGACATCGAGGAAACCGCGTTCAACACCAACCTGGAAGCCGCCGACGAAGTGGCCCGCCAGATGCGCCTGCGCGACCTGGGCGGCCTGGTGGTGATCGACTTCATCGACATGGGTTCGGGCAAGCACCAGCGCCTGGTGGAAGAGCGCCTGCAGAACGCCCTGAAGCAGGACCGCGCCCGCGTGCAGATCGGCCGCATCTCGCGCTTCGGCCTGCTGGAAATGAGCCGCCAGCGCCTGCGCCCGAGCCTGGGCGAGTCCAGCCAGATCATCTGCCCGCGCTGCGAAGGCCACGGCCGCATGCGCAGCGTGGAATCGCTGTCGCTGAGCATCCTGCGCCTGGCCGAAGAACACGCCATGAAGGAAAACACCGCGCAGGTGCTGGTGCAGGCCCCGCCGGAAATCGCCAACTACCTGCTGAACGAAAAGCGCCGCGCGCTGATCGAGATCGAACAGCGCCACGAGGCCCCGGTGGTGATCGTGGCCGACGACCAGCTGGAAACCCCGCACTTCAACATCTCGCGCCTGCGCGAGAACGAAATCGCCGACGAAGGCAGCAAGCCCAGCTACCACCGCACCACTCCGCGCAAGCTGGCGGTGCATTCGCTGACCAAGGCGCAGATCAACGTGCCCGACCTGCCGGCCGTCACCGCCGTGCGCCCGCCGAACCCGGCGCCGGTGCGCGAGGAAGCGGACGTGGTGGAAGCCGCGGCGCCCGCGCCCGTGTTCTCCAACCGTGCGCCGGCCGCCAAGCCGGGCCTGTTCGCACGCATCGCGGCCTTCTTCGCCGGTGAGCCGGCGGCGGAAGCCGCGCCGTCCCAGGCCAAGCCGGCGCGCCCCGAGCGCTCCGACCGCAACGGCCGCAGCGAAGGCCGCGGCGACCGCGACCGTGGCGGCCGTGGCCGTGACCGCGACCGCGGTTCGCGCAGCGGCGGCGGCGACCGCGGCGATCGCGGCCCGCGCCCCGAGCGCGGCGACAAGCCGGCCCAGGGCCCGCAGCAGGCCGGCGGCAAGCCGCAGGGCCAGCCCGCGCAGGCCCAGCAGCAGGCCAAGGCGCCCAAGCCCGAGCGCACCGAAGAACAGAAGAAGCAGGACGAGCAGCGCCGCATCGAAGGCCAGCAGCGCCGCGAAGAAAACCTGAAGAAGGAAGCCGAGCGCCGCGAACAGCAGCGCATCGAAAACCAGAAGCGCGAAGCCGAGCGTCGCGAAGCCCGCGCCGCCCGCCTGGCCGCGCAGGCCGCCGCCAGCGGCGGTGAGCTGGTGGAAGGTGAACTGCCCGTGGCCCCGGCCGTGGACGAGAACGGCCAGGTGATTGAAGGCCTGGACAACGCCGCGCCCGGCACCGAAGCGGCCAACGCCGCCGAAGGCACCGGCCGCCGCCGCCGCGGCCGCCGCGGTGGTCGCCGTCGTCGCCGTCCGGACGAAGCCGGTGGCGAGAACGGTGGCACCGAGGGCACCGAGGGCAGCGAAGCCAGCGGCGCCGACAGTGAAGCCGACTACGAAGACGACGAAGGCGACACCGACGCCGGCGCCCCGCGCGCCGCCGCCACGGTGAGCGCCGCCGAGTCCGACTTCGACGACCTGGGCCCGGCCCCGGTGCGTGCGCCCCGCCCTGCCCCCGTGGCCGCGCCGGTGGTGGCCGCCGCCGTGCCGGTGGTCGCCCCCGCCGTGGTGCCCGTGGCCACGCCGGCGCCGGCACCCGCCGCCGACCCGATGCCGATGTCGGCACCCGCCGCCGCCGAAGTGGACGCGCCCAAGCCCGCCCCGGCCTACGTGCCGCCCATGCCGGTGTCGTCGCTGATCGAAGACCGCGCCGTGGTGGCCGCGCCCGCACCGGTGGCGTCCGCGCCGACGGTCGTGGCGCCGGTGGAAGTGGCCGAGGTGCAAGCGCCGGCCGCGCCGGCGTTCGTTGCGCCGGTGGCGGAAGTCGAAGCCCCGGCCGCGCCCGCCCCCGTCGCCCCGGCGCCGGTGGTGGTGGCTCCGGTGGTGGAAGCCGCCCCCGCCCCGGCCGTCGTCGCCCCGACGCCCGTTGCAGCTCCGGCCGAAGCCGCGCCCGCGCCCTTCGCCCTGGCCACCCCGGCCGCCCCGCCCGTGCAGGCCAGCCTGATTCCGGCCGAACCCGAGGCGGCGCCCGCGCCGGCTGCGGCCCCGGCCGCTCCGGTGAACCCGTTCCTGCGCACGCAGCCGGCGATCTTCGATGCACCGAAGGCCGCGGAGCCCAAGCCGGCGGAGCCCACGCCGCCGGCGCCCGCCGCACCGGACTGGCTGCTGGAAGATGAGGGCGAACCGCCGCAGGCGGGTAAGCCGAACTGAAAGAAGGGCGCCGAAAGGCGCCCTTTCTTTTTCAAGCGTGGAATGCAATCAAATGGCGTAGGCCGGATCCGACACGCCGTGCTGCCCCGCCATTCGGGCCAGCGCCACGGTGTCCTTGATGCCCAGCTTTTCAAACAATCGATACTTGTGCGTGGCCACGGTCTTGCCGCTGAGGCTGAGGCGCCGGCCGATTTCTTCCATCCGAAGCCCTTGGCACAGCATGCGCGCCACCTCCAGCTCGCGAGGCGACAGCGCGTCGAAGGGCGAGTCGTCGCCGCACAGCCGCGACAGCGCCATGCGCTGCGCCACCTGGCTGGCCAGGTAGCGCCGGCCGCGGGCGACCTCGCGCAGGGCTCGCACCAGCTCCGCCGCATCGCAGCCCTTGCCGAGGTAGCCACTGGCGCCCGCCTCGATCAGGCGCCGGGGCATCGGGCCTTCCTCCTGCACGGAGACGATCAGCACGTACGTGCCCAGCTCGCTGCGCACGATGCGCTCGGTGATGTCCAGCCCGCTGATGCCCGGCAGGTGCAGATCGCAAATGACGACCTGAGGCTTGAGCCGGCGGATCATCGGCAGCCCCTCCTCGCCACTCCCGGCTTCGCCGACGACTTCGAACTCTTTTTCCTGGCCCAGGATCAGCCGATACCCGGTGCGCACCAGCGCATGGTCGTCCAACAGGAATACTCGGATCATTGCGCTCTCCCCAGGGCAACAGGCTCCAACCTAACCAAAGCCAGGGCCACGCGATGCCATGGCCCTCCTAAATGCAGGTAGGAAATAACCGCTGCCTGCCGACGCAGCATCACCTTAGGGGAGAAACCAACGCGACCGCCCGGAGCCCGTGCTTTTGACCCGAAATGCTAACGGCGACAGTGCGCACCCTGCGTATCTGCACCGCTATGCTCGATCGAGGCAACAGCAGCGGACTGCGACAGCATGAAAATCCAGCATCGGGCGATGGCGCTGACGCAGTCGCTGATGCTGCCGGTGCTTGCCGTGGCGCTCCTGGCGTTTTTCACGCTGGGTGCCGTGATGGTGTCGTCCAAAGACCGTGCCATCGTCTGGCTGCAGGGGACGCCCGCACAGTTGCAGGAAGCGCAGCGGCGCGTTCTGGCAAACCCGTGGTTCAAACACGGACGCACGCGCCAGGCATCGGAAGCCAACCCGCTTCCGGCCGAGTGCCGTCGCGGCGCCCACGAGTTCTCGTTCGGAATGCTGGGCGAGTTCGAAGGACAGGCCGCACGCGAAATCCTTGAGTTGATCGCGTCTGAATCGGGCGCGAGTGTCTGCGTCACCAACGTCTTCATCATCAACGAGCTGCCCGAACCGGAGAGCCAGACCTGGGTCCAGAAAGCGGCGTCCGTGATACTGGGCGCTTCGATACTGCCCCTCGCCATGGTGCTCTTCGTCTTCGTTGCGCTGTCGGGTCGGCTGCGGCTGGAAACGCTGAGGGCGAGCACCGGCCAACTGCCAGGCACCGTGGCCTGGGGTGTCGGCGTGGGCGTGGGCCTGTCGGTCGCGCTGGCGCTGGCCCATGCGGTGGATTCCGCCTCGGGCAGCACCGCCCAGGTCATGCCCTCCATGACCATCGCCAGCGTGGGCCTGCCGCTGGCCTTCACCTTGATGGTGGCCGTACCTGCCATCGAGGAACTGGCGTTCCGCGGCTGGATGATTCCGCTTGCCGAGCGGGGCGTGGGAAGCGTCGGGGCTGCCTTGGCCTCATCCGTGCTGTATGCCGCGGCCAACCTGCCGGCCGATGTCGCGAGCGCGGCGGGATATTTTCTGCTGGGCGCGACTTACGCAGGCCTGTACCTGCGCACGCGCTCGGTGCTGGCCTGCGTGCTCGCGAACATCCTGGCCAGCGCCACGTCGTTCTGGCTGGCCTGATGCCGCGTCGCGGCTAGCGATGGAAATGTGGCGGAGAGAGTGGGATTCGAACCCACGGAAGGTTTGACCCTTCGGCGGTTTTCAAGACCGCTGCCTTAAACCACTCGGCCATCTCTCCGGATTTTGGGTGGGGCGTCGGGCCTGAAGGCCCTCCCACGGGGATTCTAGCGGGTCATGGCGCCTTGGACTGCTCGCAGGGCACGCCGCCCTTGGTGCCGCACTTCAGGCGGCTGTCTTCGATCAGCTGCGGCAGGCGGGCGGCCAGGAAATCAATGAACACCCGCACCGCCGGCAGCAGGCCGCGGCGGCTGGGGTAGATGGCGTGGCAGATGCCCTGGGGCAGGCTCCAGGCCGGCAGCACCACTTCCAGTTCGCCCTTGCGGATGGCTTCGGCGCAGGTCAGCTCGGGCAGCAGCACCACGCCCAGGCCTTCCACGGCGGCGGCCATCAGCAGCGGGAAGTCGTGCGCCATCAGGGTGGGCTGCAGGTCCACCTTCTGCACCTGGCCTTCGGGGCCATGCAGGGTCCAGCGCTGGCGGCTGTCGTCTTCGCTCATGCTCAGGGTGGTGTGGTGGGCGAGGTCGCTGGGTACGACGGGGCGGCCCACCCGATCAAGATACCGAGGGCTGGCCAGCAGCAGTTCGCGCAGCTGGCCGAAGCTGCGAGCCACCATTTCGCCGTCGTCGGTCAGCTGGCTGCGCACGCGTATCGCCACGTCGAAGCCTTCCTGGATAACGTCCACCCGGCGGTTGCTGACGTGCAGCTGCAGGCGCACCTGCGGGTGCTGCTTCATGAAGTCGGGCAGGATGGGGCCCAGCACTTCCTGGGCAATGGACACCGGGCAGCTGACCTTGATGCTGCCGCGCGGCGTGGCGCTGACGCGGTCCACCGCTTCGCGCGCGGCCTGGGCTTCGGCCAGCATGGTCTGGGCGTGGCGGTAGACGCTCTGGCCCACGTCGGTGACGGCGAACTTGCGGGTGCTCCGCTGCAGCAGGCGCACGCCCAGTTCGGTCTCCAGCTGGGCGATGCGGCGGCTGAGGCGGCTCTTGGGAATGCCCAGGGCGCGCTCGGCTGCGGCGAAGCCGCCGTGTTCCACCACCATGGCGTAGAACTGCAGGTCGTTGAGGTCGGGATGGTTGTTCATCAGCCGATTTTCTCCAGTCCACCCAGGTAGGGGCGCAGGGCCGCGGGCACTTCAATGCTGCCGTCGGCCTGCTGGTAGTTTTCCATCACCGCAATCAGGCAGCGGCCCACGGCCACGCCCGAACCGTTGAGCGTGTGCACGGGCTCGGTCTTGCCGGTGGCCGGGTTGCGCCAGCGGGCCTGCATGCGCCGGGCCTGGAAATCGCCGCAGTT
>DAORUD010000109.1:0-7924 GCA_035433005.1 Arenimonas sp.
GCCTGTACGGCGGCGCGCTGAACTGGCGCAGCCGCGCCAGCACGCCGCTGGGCGAGGCCCGCCACACGGTGCGCGCGTTCGGGTCGGAGGCGCGGAGCGCGCCCGGCCACAGCGAGTTCCTGGGTACCGGCGGCAGCCTGTACTACCTGCGCCACACCGACGTGCTGCCCGGCTCGGACCAGGTGGTGCTGGAGGTGCGCGACCCGCTCACCGGCCGCGTCGAAACGCGCGTGAACCTGCTGCGCGACGTGGACTACGAGATGGACGAACTGCAGGGCCGCCTGCTGCTGACGCGTCCGCTGGCGCAGATCGTCCGCGACAACCTGCCGTCGATCATCCGCGACGCGCCGCTGGACGGCTTCGACAACCGCCTGCTGGTGGACTACGAGTACATCCCGGCGGGCTTCACGGCCGACCAGACCACCGTGGGCTTCAACGGCCGCACCTGGCTGGGCGACCACGTGGCCATCGGCGGCACCTACGTGGACGAACAGCGCTCGGGCGAGGACTACCGCCTCGCGGCGCTCGACCTCACCCTGCAGGCCGGCCGCGGCACCTACCTCAAGTTCGAACAGGCCAGCAGCGAGGCCACCAGCGCCCCGGTGTTCTTCTCCGACAACGGCGGCCTGAGCTTCAGCCAGCTCAACCCGGTGGGCGGTGCGCGCGAAGGCGACGCCCGCAGCATCGAGGCGCGCATCAACCTGCTCGAGCGCGGCCTGACCCAGCGCGAGTGGACGCTGGGCGCTTGGTGGCGCGACGTGGATGCGGGCTTCTCGGTGGCGCGCCAGGACGTGGGCCTGCCGATCGAAGAGTACGGCGCCGAGTTCGCCGGCCAGGTCACCGACGACCTGCGCCTGACCGGCCGCTACAGCGACGCCAAGCGCGGCAACGACGGCATCGAACAGGCGCAGCTGATGGCCGAATGGCGCCTGGCCGAGTTCAACCAGCTCACCGGTGAACTGCGCACGGTCACCGAGACGCGCTCGGGCGTGTCGGCCACCGGCACCCTGGCGGCGGTGCGCTACAGCCACCGCTTCGGCGACGCGCTGGACCTTTACGGCGTCGGCCAGGTCACCCTGGACGACGACGGCGGCAGCTACGAAGGCAACGACGCCTTCACGCTGGGCGGCAAGTACCTGTTCGACGGCCTGTCCACGGTGGGCGCCGAGCTCACCACCGGCGAGCGCGGCGACGCGGCCAGTATCAACGCCGAGTACCGCCTCAGCGACCTGCACTCGATCTACGGCAGCTACACGCACTCCACCGACACCACGGCGGGTGATCCGCTGTACGGCGCCACGCCCACCGGCCTCACCGTGGGCCAGCGCTGGCGGATTTCCGACCAGGTCAACCTGTTCAACGAGAGCCAGTTCCTCAAGGCGCGCCAGGAAAGCGGCATCGCCCACACCTATGGCATGGACTTCTTCCCGGGCCTGGGCTGGACGCTGGGCTTCACCCTGCAGAAGGGCGAGCTGGAGTCCGCGCTGGGCCTGGTGGACCGCCGCGCCGTCAGCGTCAGCGCCGGCCGCACCGACCAGGACCTGAACTGGACCAGCAAGCTCGAGTACCGCCAGGACACCGGCGTCGAAGAGCGCACCCAGTGGGTCAGCACCAACCGGGTGACCTGGCGCGTGAACGAAGACTGGCGCATCGCCGCCCGCTTCAACTACGGCGACACGCAGGACGACATCAACCCGCTGGCCGATGCCCGCTTCGTCGAGGGCAACCTGGGCTTCGCCTACCGTCCGGCCGCCAACGACCGGCTGGCCCTGCTGGGCAAGTACACCTACCTCTACGACCTGAGCAGCCTGGGCCAGGACACGCTGGCCGACTTCGACCAGCGCACGCAGATCCTTTCCCTGGAAGGCATCTACCGCCTGGACAAGCACTGGGAGCTGGCCGGCAAGGTGGCGCATCGTTCGGGCGAGGCGCGGCAGGCGCGTTCGCTGGGCCCGTGGTTCGACACCACCGCCAACTTCGCCGCCGTGCAGACCCGCTACAACCTGCTGGCCAAGTGGGACGCGCTGGCCGAGTACCGCTGGCTGCGCGTGGACGAGAACGACAGCGACCGCGCCGGTTGGCTGCTGGGCGTGGACCGCCACCTGGGCGATCACTTCCGCCTGGGCGTGGGCTACAACTTCACCAGCTTCAGCGACAACCTGACCGTGCTTGATTACGACCAGAAGGGCTGGTTCCTCAACGTCACCGGCACCTACTGACGCACCGGCCGGGGCCTGCGGGCCCCGGTTACCCGGCGGCTTCGAAGCGGTTGGCCGCGACGTTCTTGCGCACCTTCAGCGGGTCCCAGATGCGGCCGTTCATGGCGATGTACACGCCCGGCGGCAGCGACTGCACCGCGCCCACCGCGGTGCCGATGTTGAACTCGGCGTCCGAGCCCCGGAAGCCCGCCGGGTTGAGCGCGCCGGTGAGCACGATCACCTTGTCTTCCAGGCTGGAAAGGACCTTGGCCGTGTCCACCATGGTGTCGGTGCCGTGCGTCACCAGCACGTGGCGCGCCGGCTGTGCGGCGATGGTGGCGCGCAGCAGCTCGCGGTCGGCCTCGTTGATGTGCAGGCTGTCCTTGCGGATGATCGGAATGACGCTGAAGCGGAAGGCCACGCCCAGCGCCTGCAGGATGCGGCCGATCTGGGGTTCGCCCACCTGGTAGTCCGACTTGTCGTCGAAGTAGACCTTGTCGATGGTGCCGCCGGTGGTGACGACCAGGAGTTCGTCCATGCCGATTCCTTTCTGCGATGCGATGCTGCCGGCGATTATACGGCCGGAGGCGCGGGCCGCTTGTTGAACCGGCCCTTCATGCCGTCCCAGCTGGCGGCCACCACCAGGATGGCCGACAGCGCGGCCTGCAGCAGCCCCAGCCACGTTTCACCGGGTGAGGCCCAGGCCGCCATCACGCCATGGCTGAAGTACAGCAGTGCCGCCAGGGCGCCCCAGAAGCCGGCGCGGCGGTGCCCCAGCAGCACCAGCAGCAGCGCCGGCAGGATGGGCAGGGCGAAGAAAGCTGCCACCGGCCACGGGTCGGCCTTGGCCGGCGGCGACAGCCAGCCGTGCCACGCCAGCTGCAGTCCGAACAGCGCCACGATGGCGCCGGCCGCGATGCGCTGTGCCGCGCTCATGCCCCGAGCCTCCGGGCGACGTCCGCCAGCCTGCGGCCCAGTGCGCGGGCAAGCTGCTTTTCGTCGTCGCTGGGCGTGGGGTCGTCCTGGCCGCCGGCCACGTGGCTGGCGCCGTAGGGCGTGCCGCCGCTGGTGGTGGTGCTGAGCGCGGCTTCGGTGAAGGGCAGGCCCACCAGCACCATGCCGTGGTGCAGCAGCGGCAGCATCATCGTCAGCAGCGTGGACTCCTGGCCGCCGTGCATCGTGGCGGTGGACGTGAACACGCAGGCCGGTTTGCCGGCCAGCGTGCCCGAGGCCCATTCGGCGCCCAGGCCGTCGATGAAGTGCTTCATGGGCGCGGCCATGTTGCCAAAGCGCGTAGGGCTGCCCAGGGCGATGCCGGCGCACTCGGCCAGGTCGCGCTTGCTGGCGTAGGGCGCGCCTTCGTCGGGCACCGGCGCGGCGGCGGTCTCGGTGACGGGCGCCACCGGCGGCACGGTGCGCAGGCGGGCCTGCATGCCCGGCACCTCCTCCACGCCGCGGGCGATGTGCCGGGCGAGTTGGGCGACGGAACCGCCGCGGCTGTAGTAGAGGATCAGGATTTCACTCATGGCGGGCTCCGGCAGTGGCGATAGCCTAGCCGATGCGCCGAGGGCGCGGGTCAGCGCCGCGTCAGCGTGAGCGCATCCGCGTCTCCAGCAGCGTGAGCACCGGAAGCTGCTCCAGCGCCGAAAGCGCACGGAACGCGACCAGCAGCCGCTCTTCGCTCTCGCACTGCGCGACATAGTCCATCACGATGGCCGGCGGGGCATCGCCCTTGCCGCCGATCACGCGCGGCCCGCGTCCGGTGGCCAGCCACTCGAAGGCGACGCCGGTGGCCAGGGCGATTTTCACCAGGTGACTGACCGTGGGCCCGGCCGACGTGTTGCGCTCCCACTGCCCCACGGCGCTGCGGTCCAGGCCAAGGCGGGTCGCGAGTGCGGCCTGCGAAAGGCCGGCATCCCTGCGTGCCTGTTTTATCCTGGCTGCGTGCTGGTACATCGTCGGGGAGCGGGCCTGGGCTTCGGCGGTCTTCATGGGCAACGCAGGATGCACCGGGGCGGGGACAGGTGTCCGCGGCTCCGGTCACGGTTCCGGGCTTGCTGCCGACGGTTTGCTACCATCGGCCCATGGATTTCTTCCCGCAGCTGCGCGCATGGATCGTTCGCATCGACCGCGAGCGGGTGCAGGCGTTCTCCCAGTTCCTCTGGACCCGGTTCCTGGACGACCGCTGCTTCGAGACGGCCGGCGCGCTGGCTTACACCACGCTGTTCGCGCTGGTGCCGCTGAGCGTGGTGGTGTTCGGCATCCTGTCGGCGTTCCCGGTGTTCGACACGTGGAGCACGCAGCTGACGGGCTTCATTTTCTCCAACTTCGTGCCCAGCTCGGCGCGCGTGGTGGAGGATTACCTGCGCGAGTTCGCCGCCAGCGCCAGCAAGCTCACCTTTACCGGCATCGGTGCGCTGCTGGTGTCGCTGCTGCTGACGATGTGGAGCATCGAATCCACCTTCAACCGCGTCTGGCGCGTGCCAACGCCGCGGCCGCGGCTGATGCGCTTCCTGGTGTACTGGACGCTGCTCACGCTGGGCAGCCTGATGGCGGTGGCCAGCCTGGCGGTCACGTCCTACCTGTTCTCGCTGCCGGTGCTGTCGGGTGTGGAGCAGCTGGACTGGAGCCAGCGCCTGCTGGGTTACCTGCCCAACCTGGTGGAGCTGGCGGTGTTCTCGGTGGCGTACTGGCTCATCCCGCACCGCAGCGTGCCGTTCCGGTTCGCGCTGGCGGGTGGCCTGTTCGCCACGGTGCTGTTCGAACTGGCCAAGCGCGGCTTCGCCGCCTACCTGCTGGGCGTGCCCACGTACGACCAGCTTTACGGTGCGCTGGCCGTGGCGCCCATCTTCATGATCTGGATCTACCTGAGCTGGATCGTGGTGCTGCTGGGCGCGTCCTTCGCGGCGTCGCTGTCGGCATTCCGCTACCAGCCGCGGGCGCTGCAGCTGCCGCCGGGCATGGAGCTGTACGGCTACCTGCGCCTGCTGGGCCGCATGGACGAGTCGCGCCGCACCGGCCAGGGCCTGCACATGCTGGACATCCAGGCCCGCGAGCCGATGCTCACCGACGACCTGCTGCAGCGCATGCTGTCGGGGCTGAGCGGGCTGCACATCGTGCAGCGCGCCGAAGACGGCGGCTGGCTGCTCAGCCGCGACCTGGCCACGGTGACGCTGGGCGAACTTCAGGAAGGCCTGGGCCTGCGCATCCCCGGGCCCTCGGCCGGCCTTCCAGGCTTCGACGATGCCCTCGGCCGTCGCGCCACGCGCGCGCTCGAACACCTGCGCCAGCCGCTGCAGGGGCCCTTCGCCCGCAGCGTTGGCAGCTTCTTGACACCCGAACAGGACAATACCGGCGCATGAAGACTTCCCTTTGCCTGATCCCGCTGGTGCTGCTGCTAGCCGCTTGCCAGCCGGCCGCGCCTGACGCGGCGCCCGCTGCCGCCGCCGAACCGCCCGCGGCCGATGCGCCGGCCGCTTCCGCAGGGCCCGCGGCCGATGCCCCGGCCGCCGACGCCGCGCCCGCCGGCACTGCGGCGGAGCCCGCTGCGCAGGCCGCCCCCGCCGGCGCCGACGCCCCCACGCATCCCACCCTGGTGGTGGAAACCCTCGACAACGGCACCTTCGACCTGCAGGCCAAGCGCGGCGGCTGGGTGGTGGTGAACTTCTGGGCCACGTGGTGCAAGCCCTGCCTGAAGGAGATTCCCGATTTCACCGCCTTCGACGCCGCGCGCGACGACGTCAGCGTCATCGGCCTGGCCTACGAGGAAATCGAACCCGACGCCATGCGCGAGTTCCTCAAGCAGCATCCCGCCGGCTACCCCATCGCGCTGCTGGACGTGTACAACCCGCCGGCGGATTTCGCCACGCCGCGCGGGCTGCCCATGACCTACCTGATCGCGCCCGACGGTTCGGTGGCCGAGCGCTTCCTCGGGCCGGTGACGTCGCAGGACCTGGCCGCGGCCATCGACAAGGCCGCCGCCGCAGGCTGACCCGCCGGCCTCAGTACTTGCCCTTGATCGGCTTCACCGGCCCGGCATAGCGCTCCTTGCCGGGCTTGCGCTTGAGCGGCGGCAGGTCCACCACCGGCGCGGGCACGTCCTGCTCGGGCAGGTGGTCCAGCAGGTGGCGGATGAGGTTGAGCCGGCCGGTCTTCTGGTCGTTGAAATCCACCACGTGCCAGGACGCATGGCGGTGGTGGGTGGCCTTGAACATCTCGTCGCGCGCCCGGCCGTACTCGGCGTATTTGTCGCGCGCCTGGACGTCGATGGGCGACAGCTTCCAGCGCTTGAGCGGGTCGACCTGGCGTTCGGCGAAGCGCTTTTCCTGCTCTTCCTGGTCCACCGCCAGCCAGTACTTGAACAACAGCACGCCGTCGTCCACCAGCTGCCGCTCGAACACCGGCGCCTGCCTGAGGAAGGCGTCGACCTGCTCGGGCGTGGCGAAGCCCATCACCTTCTCGACGCCGGCGCGGTTGTACCAGCTGCGGTCGAACAGGGCGACTTCGCCGGCCGCGGGCAGGTGCGGCACGTAGCGCTGGAAGTACCACTGCCCGGATTCGCGCTCGCTGGGCTTGGACAGGGCCACCACGTGGCACTGGCGCGGGTTGAGGCAGTCGGCGATGGCGTGGATGGCGCCGCCCTTGCCCGCGGTGTCGCGGCCCTCGAACAGCACCACCAGCCGCTTGCCGGTATGCCGCAGCCAGCGCGCCATGGCGTTGAGCTCGATCTGCAGCTTTTCCAGCTCGACTTCGTATTCCTTCCGCTTCAACTTCGCCATGCTGCAGCTCCTGTTATTCTTGCCACGGCTGGATAGCCTTTCAAGCCTCGCGCAATCGGGGCCGCAGGTTGGCGAGGTTGCAGGGTTTGGTGCGGGCGTCGAGCTGGGCGGCGATGAGTTTCTCCCAGCCCGTGCGGCAGGCCGACGTGGAGCCGGGCAGGGCGAACAGGAAGGTGGCGTTGGCCAAGCCGGCGAAGGCGCGCGACTGCAGCGTGCTGGTGCCGATCTCGTCGTAGCTCAATGCGCGGAACATCTCGCCGAAGCCGGGCATTTCCTTGTCCAGCAGCGGGCCCAGCGCCTCGGGCGTGGAGTCGCGGCCGGTGAAGCCGGTGCCGCCGGTGACCAGGATGCCGTGCACGGCTTCATCGGCGATCCAGCGCGACACCAGGGCGCGCAGGGCGTACTTGTCGTCGCGCACGATGGCGCGCTCGTGCAGCCGGTGGCCGGCGTGGGTGAGCGCCTCGCACAGGTAGTCGCCCGACGTGTCGTTGTCCGCCGTGCGGGTGTCGGACACGGTCAGCACGCACAGGGACAGCGGGATGAACTGGTTCGCGGCGCTCACGCGGCCTCCGTCAGCAGTTTGAGTTCGTCGGCCTGGTGTTCGCGGGTAAGGCGGTCCACCAGTTCGTCCATGTCGCCGTCGAGCACCTGGGGCAGCGCGTACAGCGTCAGCCCGTCCACGCGGTGGTCGGTGATGCGGCCCTGGGCGAAGTTGTAGGTGCGGATGCGCTGGCTGCGGTCGCCGCTGCCCACCTGCAGCCGGCGCTCCTGCGCCTGCGCCGCTTGCTGCTTGCTGCGCTCGGCGTCCAGCAGCTTGGCCTTGAGCAGGGACAGCGCGCGGGCGCGGTTCTTGTGCTGGCTGCGCTCGTCCTGGCATTCCACCACCAGGCCCGTGGGCAGGTGGGTGATGCGGATGGCCGAGTCGGTCTTGTTGACGTGCTGGCCGCC
>DAORUD010000110.1:0-7810 GCA_035433005.1 Arenimonas sp.
CGCTGGTCCCACGACGAATGCAGCCGATGGAAGTACGCCAGCCTGGCCTGCGGGTCGGCGGCGAAGGCGGGGTCGTCCTTCAGCCGCTGTTCGAACCGCGCCTTCAGCGCCGGGTCCCGCGCCATCATCTCGCGCGCCACGGCTTCGGCCACGTAGCCTTCCATGTATTCCTTCTGCTCGAAGTGGTTGTTGAAGTCGCCCCAGGCGAGCAGCGAGTCGGGCGCCTGCGGTTCCAACATGGCCATCACCAGGCGCGACTTCGCCTGGCGGATGGGCACGAACAGGGCGCCGGGGCCGATGTCCTGCACGTCGTCGCCCCAGGTGCCGGTGACGGTGAGCGGCTGGTGGCCTTCCACCGAGCGGGGCGAGGGCGTGGCCGTGTCAGCGCGGAACACCTGCACGGCGGCGCGGGGCAGGGCGGCGATGCGGCGGTACTCGATGCCGTGGATGTCCAGCTGGCGGGCAACGCGGGCCGCGTGCTCGGCGGGCACGTGGTAGCCGCCGGCGGGTGGGACCACGCTCAGCGAAGGCACCACCTCGTCGCGCAGCGGGATTTTCCACACTTGCGGGGTGGATTCGTCGTAGCGCGTCATCAGCGCGCCAGATACCTCCGACGGCGTGCGGGTGTAGGCGTAGCCGCGGAAATCGATGAGGCGGGCCTTGTCGGTGGCGGTGTAGGCCAGCGGCTCGAGCGCGGTGCCGGGCACGGCGGCGCGGGCGTCGGCTTCGCGGGCGACGGCCTGCCACTGCGCGCCGTTCGCGGCCATGTGTTCGATCACCGACACCACGGTGTTGCGCGTGGCGCGCACGCGCTCGGGGTAGGTGCGCCAGGAGTGCGTTTCCACCAGCATGGAAAGCCGGTTGCGCAGCCAGAAATAGCCGGTGGAAAAACGCGGCGGCGCCACGCCGTCCGCGAAGCCCGACGCCGGATCGTCGTCCACCACGAACGAGGGATAGAAGGGCAGGGGCAGCGAGCCGGCCTTCGACAGGTCGGCCATCACGCCGTCGCGCCAGGCGCGGCCCACGGTGCGCAGCGCCGGGTCGCCGGCGTGCAGCGGCTCCACCTGGATGGAAATATCGTGCTCGAACTGCGCGCCGTCGGTCACGTGCAGGTCCACCACGGCCAGCGGGTCCCACTGGTTCACCAGGGCCAGCATGGCCTGCATTTCCGGCGCATCGGCCTTCAGGTAGTCGCGGTTGAGGTTGTAGTTCTGGGCCGTGGTGCGCCAGCCCATCTGCTCGGGGCCGCGCTGGTTGGGGCGGTTCCAGGCGCCGAAGCGTTCGTGGCCGTCGATGTTGAACACCGGTACGAACACCCACACCAGCTTGTCCAGCGCACCCTGGGCGGCCTTGCCTTCCAGCATCTCGCGCAGGGCCAGGAAGCCCGCGTCCTTGCCGTCGATCTCGCCCGCGTGGATGCCGCCCTGGATCAGCACCACCGGCAGGCCCCGCTGACGCGCCGCGGCGGCATCCAGCGCGCCCGACGTGGACGCCACCAGCGCCTTCATCGGCCGGCCCTGCGGCGTGGTGCCAAACTCGATGCAGCGCACGGCTGCGGGGTAGGCCTTGGCAAAGGCGTCGCACAGCTCGACCACTTCGGCGTAGCGCCCGGTGCGCACGAAGCCGGACTGTTCGGCTTCCGTCACCAGGCCACCGGCCGCCAGCGCGGTGGACGACAGGGCGACGGCCAGCAGGGGTAGCAGGAAGATGCGCATCGATCAGTGACCGGAAAGTGGGACTCCCCGCAGAGTAGCAAAACCGGGGCAGCGTCCGATTTCCGGCGGCGGGGGTCGGGAAATCGGGCTCTGACCCCGGTTTTTCAGGCGCCGCAGTGGGCGCGGACGGTGAGGGTGGCGGTGCTCCGTCCGTCGGTGATGTCCAGGACGGCGTCGTACCGGCTGCCCTCGCATTCGTTGGTGGCGCAGCCCGGCCCGGTCTCCACGAAGTCGCGGGCCACCACCACGTACGCCTCGTTGCGATACGTGTAGCGCGACCGGTCAGGGCTTTGCACTGCCACCAGTGCGTGCTCGCGTCCGGCGACCCGGATGCGCGCCGTCGGCTTGTCAGGGGCAAGGCCTGGACCCGCGTCCACCACCAGCAGGGGCGGCGCATCGTCGCCTTGCGCATAGCTGCAGCCGGCGCCCTGCAGGCCGGTCGACAGCGGCTCGAGGGCGAGGGGAGCGGCAGGACGCTCGCCGGCCAGCGCGGGCATCGCGGCCAGTGCGCCGCACAAGGTCAAGGAATGGAATCGCATGCCACGGCTCCCGGCTGTTCGGCGTGAGCCTACCGGGTTCCAGTATTCTGTGGCCATGAACTGGAACCTGCTCGTGATCGTGATGGCCGGCGGCGCCCTCGGTGCGGGCCTGCGCCATCTTGTCGGCGGCTGGCTGCTCAGGCAGCTGGGCACCGGCATTCCCTGGGGCACGCTGGCGGTGAATCTGCTCGGAAGCTTCGCCGCGGGCTTCCTGCTGGTGTGGCTGGAAGGCCGCGGGCCCAGCGCGCTGTATCTGCGCGCGTTCCTGATCGTGGGCGTGCTGGGCGGCCTGACCACCTATTCGGCGCTGATGATCGAATGCCTGGTTTACGCCCGCACCGACAAGCCCGGCCTGCTGGTGGGCTACCTGGCCGCCACGCTGGCGGGCGGCTTCGCCCTGGTGTGGGCGGGTGCGCGCGTGGCGGAACTCATGCGGCCGGCCTGAAGCCGCGGCACAGGCACTTGCGCCCCGTCTTCACACGGGTAACCTCAGGGCACTTCCGGGGAGAAGGAGCAAGACCATGCGACTGCTGCTTGCCGCGTTCCTGGGCGGCCTGGTGCTGTTTTTCTGGGGTTTCGTGGCCAACATGCTGCTGCCGTTGGGCGAGGCGGGCTATGAATACCCGGTGGCGGAAGACCCGGTGCTGGCCACCCTGCAAACCAACCTGCCGCGCGAGGGCGTCTACATCGTGCCCGGGCTGACGGCCGAGCAATACGCCGATCCGGCCCAGGCCGAAGCTTTCGGCAAGAAGACCGCCGCCAATCCGTACGCCTTCATCGTCTATCAGCCGCAGGGCGAGAACGCGATGGACATGCTGGACGAACTGGGCCTTCAGCTGGCGTCCACCATCGTGGCCTCGGGCCTGATGGCCTGGGTGCTGGGCCTGGCGCCCTGGGGCTTTGGCAAGCGCGTGGCGGTGTCCACCACGCTGGGTGTCTTCGCGTGGGTGGCGGTCGCCGTGCCGCTGTGGACCTGGTACCGGTTCCCGGCCGATTACATCGGCGGCATGCTGGCGCAGCAGTTCGTGGGCTGGCTGCTGGCGGGCATCGCGATCGCCGGGGTGCTGGGGCGCAAGGTGCGGCGCTCGTTCTGACCGATTTGCCCCAAGCCACGGGCCGCGGCCACAATGCCGCGGCCCGATTCATTTGGAGTACCTGTTGCCCATGACCACCGCCGCCACCGCCCCCGACACCCGGGCTGACGCACCGCTGCCGCCCCAGGTGCCCTACATCATCGGCAACGAGGCCTGCGAGCGCTTCAGTTTCTACGGCATGCGCAACATCCTGACGCCGTTCCTGATCACCAGCCTGCTGCTGTCCTACCCGCTGGCCGAACGCGCGGGCATCGCCAAGGACGTCTTCCACACCTTCGTCATCGGCGTGTACTTCTTCCCGCTGCTGGGCGGCTGGCTGTCCGACCGCTACTTCGGCAAGTACCAGACGGTGCTGTGGCTGTCGCTGGTGTACTGCGTGGGCCACGCCTTCCTGGCCTTCTTCGAGGACAACCGCACGGGCTTCTACGCGGGCCTGTTCCTGATAGCCCTGGGATCGGGCGGCATCAAGCCCCTGGTGTCGGCCTTCGTGGGCGACCAGTTCGACCAGACGAACAAGCACAAGGCCAAGATCGTCTACGACTTCTTCTACTGGACCATCAACTTCGGCTCGTTCTTCGCCTCGCTGCTGATGCCGCGCATCCTGGCCGCGTGGGGCCCGGCGTGGGCGTTCGGCATTCCCGGCATCCTGATGGGCATCGCCACGCTGATTTTCTGGATGGGCCGGCACAAGTACGTGAACGTGCCGCCGTCGCCGCCCAACCCTGATTCCTTCCTCAACGTTTCGCGCACCGCGCTGATGGCCAAGGGCGAGGGGCGCCCCGGCCTGGTGGTGGCGGGAATCGGCGCCGTCGCGGCGCTGGGTGCGCTGGCGCTGACGCCGCAGGTGGGCTTCGTGATTGCGTTCTGCATGGCGCTGGGCCTGCTGATGCTGTTCGGCGGCATCGGCACGTCCATGCAGCTGCAGCGTGCCCGCGGCCACCATCCCGATGAAGCGGTGGAGGGCGTGCGCGCCGTGCTGCGCATCCTGATCGTGTTCGCGCTGGTGACGCCGTTCTGGTCCCTGTTCGACCAGAAGGCCTCCACGTGGGTGCTGCAGGGCGGCGAGATGCTGATGCCGCACGACAGCTGGTGGTGGCCCAGCTGGCTGGTGCAGCAGCCGGCGCAGATGCAGGCGCTCAACCCGCTGATGGTGATGGCGCTGATTCCGTTCAACAACTTCGTGCTGTATCCGGCGCTGCGCAAGATGGGCTTCGAACCCACGGCGCTGCGGCGCATGGGCTTCGGCATCGCCATATCGGGCCTGGCCTGGGTGGTGGCGGGCGTCATCCAGGTTTACATCGACGGCGGCAACCCCACGTCCATCGCCTGGCAGATCGCGCCGTATGCGCTGCTGACCTTCGGCGAAGTGCTGGTGTCGGCCACGGGCCTGGAGTTCGCCTACAGCCAGTCGCCGCCCTCGATGAAGGGCAGCATCATGAGCTTCTGGCTGCTGTCGGTGACCTTCGGCAACCTGTGGGTGCTGATGACCAACTTCGCGGTGCGCAATGACGTGGTCACTTCGTCCATCGCCAGCACCGGGCTTAGCGAGATGGCGTTCCTGATGTTCTTCTTCGCCGGGTTTGCGTTCGTGGCGGCGGCGATATTCGGGTTCTATGCGCGGCGCTACAAGCTGATGGATTACTACCGGGCGCCTGGCGCGGCATGAATCTGGCCGAGGTGGCCTTGTCGCGCGCGGCGAAGATCGCCGGTGGCGACTGGCTGCAGCATCAGTGGGTGATGGCGGGCGTGGTGGCTTCGTCGGCGCGGTTCCTGCCGGTTCCCCTGCTGGACGACGTGGTCAGGTCCCATTGCCGGCGCTTCGTGGTGTCCCGGACCCTGGCGGCGTCCGGGTCGTCGCTGGCCGTGGCCAGCCTCGAGCCGCTCTACGGGGATGCGGGTGGTTGGCTGAAGGGTGCCCTGGGCTTTATCGGGACACTGCTGCTGCAGCTGCTGCTGTTCCCGGTGCGCAAGTTCGTCGAGATCGTCACGTCGGTGCGCGGCGTGCCATTGGACATCATGCGCACGGTGCTGCTGGGGCGAACCTTGCGGCGGCGGCTCAGCGCCGGCGCGCTGGCGCCCGAGCAGGCGCAGGCGATGCAGCGGGCGCTGGACGAGGCGTTCGCCCGGATGGATTTCCGCGCCGTGCGTGCCGCCATCGGCGACGCGATGCGCGGCGTACGTGCCTGGCGGACGTCGGCCATCGCCAGTGCGCGCCGACTGTCATCGGCGGAAGCGGCCCCGGATGGCGCCATGCCTGCCGGCGGCGGCGTGCAGAGTTCGGCGGCGCTGATTGAGGAAGTGTTGCGGCAGGCCGATACGCTGAGGCTGTTCGAAGAATTCGACCGGCGCTTTGATGACGCATTCGCCAGGGCGCTGGCCGCCGCCCGGCCGTCGGGCTGAAGTTCAGCGGCTGAGGTTGAAGACGAACAGCAGCGGGAAGCCGTCGGTATCGGCGCTGGCGGGCGGGGGTGGCAGGCGCGTGATGCGCAGCTTGTCGGCCATGCAGTCGGAAAACGCGGTGAGCGGCTGCACGGCCAGGTCGGACAGCTGGCCGCCCGGGCTGACCCGCGCCAGCACTACGAAGCGCGTGTAGCCGCCGTAGGCCGATTGCCCGGGCTGCCGGCATGCGAAGGCGGCCTCGCTGATCGGGCCGGCCACCGCGGCTTCGTAGGCGTCGGCTTCCGGCGTGCGCGGGCGGCGGGCGATGGCCTGCTGGCGGCGGTCGAAGTCGGCGCCGTCAATCACCGTAGTGGGGCCCTTGGGCGCGTCGGTTTCCCGCGCCGCGCGCGTGTCGCGCGCCTGCATCAGGTGCAGCCCCAGCGCCGCGAAGAACAGCCCGCCCATCACCCAGGACACCGCCGAAGCGATGGCCTTGTAGTTGTGCTCGTTGTTGCGCCGGTCGTAGTGGTCCACCACCACCAGCAGCATCATCAGGCTGGCGCAGGCCATGGCGCCGAACATCACCCAGGCGGGCGTGCCGTGCAGGTGGATGCCGGGGCCGCGCCGACCCGGCAGGAACAGATCGTCCACCCACACGCCCCAGGCGCCGTAGGCCAGGATGCCCAGCGCGAAGATCGAGTGCAGCCAGCGGGACTTCGCAGGGATGTGGTTGGGCGTGTAGTCGGTCATGGCAGGGCGGGCAGGGCAAGCCGTGGAGTATGCCGCGCCTCCGCCACGATGAGCTGATGCCGCGCGCCCTGGACCGGGTCTTGCCGGCTGCGCGAGATTCAGGCTCTGACCCCGGTTTTACCCCGGGTTTGCGTTGCGGTGGCGGGGCTTTCGCGGCGATAATCGGGGCTCCCGTTTCATATGTGGAATGACCCCATGCTTGACCCGACCCTCCTGCGCGGCCAGTTGGCCGACACCGCCGCCCGCCTGCTGGCCACCCGCGGCTATTCGCTGGACGTGAGTGCGCTGGAGGCGCTGGAGTCCGAGCGCAAGCAGCTGCAGGGCCGCACGCAGGAGCTGCAGAACCT
Organism: Arenimonas sp.; assembly: GCA_035433005.1. GTDB lineage: Bacteria > Pseudomonadota > Gammaproteobacteria > Xanthomonadales > Xanthomonadaceae > Arenimonas. The sequence goes on from DAORUD010000110.1 coordinate 6,825, forward strand.
GCGCAACACCCGGTCCAAGGCCATCGGCATGGCGAAAGGGAAGGGCGAGGACACCACCGCCCTGATGGCCGAAGTGGCTGGCCTGGCCGACGAACTCAAGGCCGGCGAGAACCGCCTGGAAGCCATCAAGGCCGAGATTGACGCGGTGGCCATGGCCATCCCGAACATCCCGCACGACAGCGTGCCCGCCGGCAAGGACGAAACCGACAACCAGGAAGTGCGCCGCTTCGGCGTGCCGCGCAGCTTCGACTTCCCGGTGAAGGACCACGTGGAGCTGGGCGCCCGCGACGGCTGGCTGGACGGCGACACCGCCGCCAGGCTCAGCGGCGCACGCTTCACCGTGCTGCGCGGCCAGCTGGCCCGCCTGCACCGCGCGCTGGCGCAGTTCATGCTGGACCTGCACACGCAGCAGCACGACTACCTGGAAGTGAACGTGCCGCTGATCGTCAACGCCGACAGCCTGCGCGGCACCGGCCAGCTGCCCAAGTTCGAAGAAGACCTGTTCGCCACCGAGTTCGGCGACCCCACGTCGGCCAACAACCGCCGCTACCTGATTCCCACCAGCGAAGTGCCGCTCACCAACATCGTGCGCGACACCATCGTGGAAGAAGCCCAGCTGCCGCTGCGCATGACCGCGCACAGCCTGTGCTTCCGCGCCGAAGCCGGCAGCCACGGCCGCGACACGCGCGGCTACATCCGCCAGCACCAGTTCGAAAAGGTGGAGCTGGTCAGCATTGCGAAGCCCGAAGAATCCCAGGCAGAGCACGAGCGCATGACCCGCTGCGCCGAAACCGTGCTGGAAAAACTCAACCTGCCGTACCGCAAGGTGCTGCTGTGCACCGGCGACATGGGCTTTTCCGCCATCAAGACCTACGACCTGGAAGTGTGGCTGCCCAGCCAGGATACTTTCCGCGAAATCAGCAGCTGCTCCAACTGCGGCGATTTCCAGGCCCGGCGCATGCAGGCCCGCTGGCGCAACCCGGCCA
>DAORUD010000111.1:0-7650 GCA_035433005.1 Arenimonas sp.
CCGAACACGGTGTGCTTGCCGTCCAGCCACGGGGTGGCCACGTGGGTGATGAAGAACTGGCTGCCGTTGGTGCCCGGGCCGGCGTTGGCCATGGACAGCACGCCCGGCTTGTCGTGGCGCAGGTCGGCGCGGCACTCGTCCTCGAAGCGGTAGCCCGGGCCGCCGGTGCCGGTGCCCTTGGGGCAGCCGCCCTGGATCATGAAATCGGGGATGACGCGGTGGAAGCTCAGGCCGTTGTAGAAGCCGCGCTCGGCCAGGTTGACGAAGTTGGCGACCGTCAGCGGCGCCTTTTCGGCGTGCAGCTTGATGCGGATCGGGCCGCGGGAGGTGGTGAAGGTGGCGATCAGGGACATGGTGGCTCCGTGTGGGTCCGGGCCGGCAGCCGCCGGCGGGGGCGCCTAGGATGCCACAGGCGGCCGCCACGCCGCCCCGGTTCAGGGCGTTTACTCAGCTATTCAGGCTATAATGCCCGGCTCAATTACCCACCGAGACAGTGCGCCCACCGGCGCCCATCCGCATGTCCATCGAAAAGCTCCGCAACATCGCCATCGTCGCCCACGTCGACCACGGCAAGACCACCCTCGTCGATTGCCTGCTCAAGCAGTCGGGCACCTTCGCCGAGCGCACGGTGACCACCGAGCGGATGATGGACAGCAACGACATCGAGAAGGAGCGTGGCATCACCATCCTCTCGAAGAACACCGCGATCCGCTGGAAGTCGCCGGAAGGCGAGGAATACCGCATCAACATCGTGGACACCCCGGGCCACGCCGACTTCGGCGGCGAGGTGGAGCGCGTGCTGTCCATGGTGGATTCGGTGCTGATCCTGGTGGACGCGATGGACGGCCCGATGCCGCAGACGCGCTTCGTCACCCAGAAGGCGTTCGCGATGGGCTTCAAGCCGATCGTCGTGGTGAACAAGGTGGACCGCCCGGGCGCGCGCCCGAACTGGGTGCTCGACCAGACCTTCGACCTGTTCGACCGCCTGGGCGCCACCGACGAACAGCTCGACTTCACCACCGTCTATGCCTCGGCCCTCAACGGCTACGCCGGCATGGAGCCGGACGTGCGCTCGGGTGACATGACCCCGCTGTTCCAGACGATCATCGACCGCGTCTCGCCGCCGCCGGTGGACCTGGACGGTCCGTTCCAGATGCGCATCACGTCGCTGGACTACAACAACTACGTCGGCATCATCGGCGTGGGCCGCATCCAGCGCGGCAAGATCCGCACCAACATGCCGGTCACCGTGATCGACCGCAACGGCAAGCCGCGCAACGCCAAGGTGCTGCAGGTGCTCGGCTTCCACGGCCTCGAGCGCCATGAGGTGAAGGAAGCCCAGGCCGGCGACATCGTCGCCATCTCGGGCATCGAGGCGCTCAGCATCTCCGAGACCGTCTGCGACCCGTCGCAGGTCGAACAGCTGGAAGTGCTGACCGTGGACGAGCCGACCATCAGCATGACCTTCCAGGTGAACAACTCCCCGTTCGCCGGCAACAAGGACCGCAGCGGCGGCAAGTTCCTCACTTCGCGCCAGCTGCGCGACCGCCTGATGCGCGAGACCCAGCACAACGTCGCGCTGAAGGTGGAGGACACCGACGACGCCGACAAGTTCAAGGTCAGCGGCCGCGGCGAGCTGCACCTGTCCATCCTGATCGAAACCATGCGCCGCGAGGGCTATGAGCTCGCCGTGTCGCGCCCGGAAGTCATCACCAAGGACATCGACGGCGTGAAGTCCGAGCCGATCGAGGCGCTGGTGGTGGACCTGGAGGAACAGTTCCAGGGCGGCGTGATGCAGCGCCTGGGCGAGCGCAAGGCGATCCTCCAGAACATGGAGCCGGACGGCAAGGGTCGCGTCCGCATGGACTTCATGATCCCGGCGCGCGGCCTGATCGGCTTCCAGACCGAGTTCCGCACCATCACCGCCGGCACCGGCCTGCTGTTCCACGTCTTCGACCACTACGGTCCGAAGGCCGAGGGCGACATCGGCCAGCGCCAGAACGGCGTGCTGATTTCCAACGGCACCGGCCCGTCGCCGGCCTACGCGCAGATCGCCATGCAGGAGCGCGGCCGCCTGATGGTGGAGCCGGGCGAGGAAATCTACGAAGGCCAGATCGTCGGCATCCACGCCAAGGACAACGACCTGACGGTCAACGCCCTGCGCGGCAAGCAGCTGACCAACTTCCGCGCCTCGGGCACCGACAAGGACGAGGGCCTGGTCCCGGCCATCAAGATGTCGCTCGAGCAGGCGCTGGAGTTCATTGACGACGACGAACTGGTGGAAGTCACGCCGGTGGCGATCCGCCTTCGCAAGAAAGACCGCACCGAGAACGAGCGCAAGAAGGCCAATCGCGGCGGCTGACCGCACACCGGGCCGGCCAGCGTGTCCTGGGAGCTGTGGCTGCTGACCGGACTGGCCGGCTTCGCCGCCGGCCTGCTCGACAGCATCGTCGGCGGCGGCGGCCTGATCCTCACGCCCGCGATGCTGAACCTGCATCCGGGCCTGGGCATCCTGCAGACCATCGCCACCCAGCGCACCAGTTCGCTGCTGGGCACCAGCGTGGCGGCCGTGAACTACTTCCGCCACGTCAGCGTGGAGCGCCGTATCGTGGTGCCTGCGCTGCTGGCCGCCCTCGCCTGCTCGGCCATCGGCGTGCAGTTCGCCAAACGCATCGACGCCGACCTGCTGAAGATGGTCGTGCTGGCGGTATGCGTGCTGCTGGCCGTCTACACCGTGCTGCGCAAGGACCTGGGCACGCGCGAGGAGCGCCGCTACCCGCCCCGCACAGAGGCCTGGGCCGCAGCGGCCGTCGGCGGCGCCTGCGGCTTCTACAACGGCCTGATCGGGCCCGGCACGGGCACGCTGATGGTGTTCGCGTTCGTCAGCGTGATCGGGCTGGGCTTCCTGAAATCCTCGGCCGTCTCCAAGTCCACCAACGTCGCCGCCGACCTCAGCTCCTGGACGGTGCTGGCGGTGGGCGGCTTCGTGCAGTGGGCGCTGGCCGTGCCGCTGATCGTGGGAAACATGCTGGGCAGCTACGTGGGCAGCCGGCTGGCCATCCGCCAGGGCGAGCGCTTCATCCGGATGATCTTCCTGGCGGTGGTGTTGGCGCTGGTGGCGCGCGTGGGCTGGGGCCTGCTGCCCTAGCTTGATTGCGGCCTCACGGGGCCGACGGGATACTCGTCACTACACCCGCCCGGTCCCAGGACTTCCCATGCGCCCAATGCCCCTGCTGGCCCTCGTCCTGCTGCTGGCCGCCTGCACCCGCGAGCCTGCCACCGAGGCCGGGGCACCGACCGCCGCCGTGGCCGGCGGCGCGGGCGCGGCCAACACCGCGACCGCCCCGGCAGCGCCCGAGGTCGCCGAGATGAGCCTGTCGGAGGCGAACGCCGGGCTGGACGCGGGCACCCTGAGCGCCGAAGCGCTGACGCAGGCCTACCTGCAGCGCATCGAACAGCTGGACCGCGGCGGCCCTGGGCTGAACTCGGTGATCGAGCTCAACCCCGACGCACTGGCCAACGCCCGCGCGCTGGACGCCGAGCGCAGGGCCGGCCGCGTGCGCGGCCCGCTACACGGCATCCCGGTGCTGCTCAAGGACAATATCGACGCCGTCGGCATGGCCAACTCCGCCGGCTCGCTGGCGATGGCGGGCAACCGGCCGGCGCGCGACGCCTTCCTCGTCACGCGACTGCGCGACGCCGGCGCCGTGATCCTGGGCAAGACCAACCTGAGCGAATGGGCCAACTTCCGCTCCACGCGCTCCAGCTCGGGCTGGAGCTCGCGCGGCGGCCAGACCCGCAACGCCTACGTGCTCGACCGCAATCCCTGCGGCTCCAGCGCCGGCACCGGTACGGCCATCGCCGCCAGCCTCGCCCTGATCGGCGTGGGCACCGAGACCGACGGCAGCATCATCTGCCCGTCGGCGGTGAACGGCCTGGTGGGCCTCAAGCCCACCGTGGGCCTGGTGAGCCGCAGCGGCATCATCCCCATCTCGATCTCGCAGGACACGGCGGGGCCGATGGGCCGCAGCGTGGCCGACGTCGCCGCGCTGCTGAACGTGCTGGCGGCCGTTGACCCCGCCGATCCGGCCGCGGCCGGCGCGCAGGGCCACATCCCCGCCGACTACACCGCCGGCCTCCGGGCCGACGCCCTGCGCGGCAAGCGTTTCGGCGTGCTCCGCCAGGCCATGGGATTCCATCCCGGCGTGGACGCGGCGGTCGAGAGCGCGGTGGCCAGCCTGCGCGCGGGCGGCGCCGAGGTCGTGGACGTCGAGGTGGCCACGTGGCGGCAGTGGGGCGGCGACGAGCTGGACGTGCTGCTGTACGAGTTCAAGGACGGGCTGAACGCCTATCTGGCCGCGGCGGATGGCGAGCACGGTTCGCTGGAGGCGCTGATCGCCTGGAACAACGCCCACGCCGCCGAAGCCATGCCGCATTTCGGCCAGGAAATCTTCGAACAGGCGCAGGCGAAAGGACCGCTGACCGATCCGGCCTATGTGCAGGCACGCGACCGCGCGCGCCGGCTGGCCGGCGAACAGGGGCTGCTGGCCACCCTGGACGAGCACCGGCTGGACGCCGTGATCGCGCCCAGCACTTCGCCGGCCTGGCCCACCGACCACGTCAACGGCGACCATTTCTCCGGCGCCGGCTACGGCATCGCCGCGGTTGCCGGGACGCCCAGCATCACCGTGCCCGCCGGCGAGGTGCGCGGGCTGCCCGTCGGCGTGGTGTTCATGGGTCGCGCCTACAGCGAGGCCGAACTGCTGGCCTACGCCTACGCGTTCGAACAGGCGACGCGCGCGCGCAAGGCGCCGGCGTTCATTCCCACGCTGCCCTACTGAAGGTTCGCGCCACCGCGCGCCAGGCCTGCCGGCCTGGCGCGGATGGATCAGGCCTGCGCCGGACGGGCGATCTGCCCCTGCTTGCGCACGATCAGCATGGCGATCTCCAGCGACTGTTCGTAGTTCAGGCGCGGGTCCACGGTGGAACGGTAGGCGCGCTCGAGATCGATGTCGGTCAGGTCGCGCGCGCCGCCGGTGCACTCGGTGACGTTCTCGCCCGTCAGCTCCAGGTGTACGCCGCCCAGCCGGGTGCCGGCGGCGGCGTGCAGTTCGAAGCTGGTCTCCACTTCACTGCGGATGTTGGCGAAGCGGCGGGTCTTGAACCCGTTGCTGGTGCTCTCGGTGTTGCCGTGCATCGGGTCGCTGATCCACAGCACGCGGCGGCCTTCGCGGCGGACGGCGTCGAGCAGCGGCGGCAGGCGCTCGGCCACCTTGGCCGCGCCCATGCGGTGGATGTAGCTCAGGCGGCCCGGTTCGTTCTCGGGGTTGAGCGCATCGGTCAGCCTCAGCAGCTGGTCGGGCGTCACCGAGGGGCCGATCTTCACCGCCACCGGGTTGCGGATGCCGCGGAAATATTCGACGTGTGCGCCGTCCAGGTCGGCGGTGCGCATGCCGATCCAGGGGAAATGGGTGGACAGGTTGAACCAGCCCCACTGGCGCGGCACCTGGCGCGTCAGCGCCTCCTCGTAGGGCAGCAGCAGCGCCTCGTGCGATGTGTAGAAATCGGCGCGGTTGAGGTTGTTCATGGCCGTGCCGGAAATGGTTTCCATGAAGCGCACGGCGTCGCCCACGGCGGCCACCATGTTGCGGTACTCGTCCGACAGCGGCGAATGGCCCACCCAGTCCAGGTCCCAGTACTCGGGGTGGTGCAGGTCGGCGAAACCGCCGTCAATCAGGGCGCGCACGAAGTTCATCGTCATCGCCGAGCGCGCGTGGCCCTTCACCATGCGCCGCGGGTCGGGCGTGCGGGCCTGCGCGGTGAACTCGGGCTGGTTGATGAAGTCGCCGCGGTAGCTGGGCAGCGTGACGCCGTTCTTCTCTTCCAGGTCGGCCGATCGGGGCTTGGCGTACTGGCCGGCGAAACGGCCCACGCGCACCACCGGCAGGCGCAGGCCGTGCACTAGCACCAGGCTCATCTGCAGCAGCACCTTGAGCCGGTTGGAGATGAGGGCCGACTCGCAGTCGGCGAAGCTCTCGGCGCAATCGCCGCCCTGCAGCAGGAAGCGCTTGCCTTCCTGCGCCTCGGCCAGCTGCTTCTTCAGCGCCAGGATCTCCCAGGAGGTGACCAGGGGCGGCAGCCGGCCCAGCTCTTCCTGCACGTCGGCCAGGGCGGCGGCATCGGGATAGGTAGGCTGCTGGGTGGCGACGCGGCCTCGCCAGCCGGCCGGCGTCCAATCGCCGGGCACGGAAACTGGCTGGAGGTTGCGGTCGCTGGCGCTCATCGGTTCGGATCCGGAATCGTGGGGTGGAAAGAAATCATGCCACAGCGCCGCCGCGCGGCGGCAGGACGTATCGTTCAGGCGGCGGCGCTCAACGGCGGCGCAGCGCGGCCCACAGGGCGCCCAGGCCAAGGCCGATGAACCAGGCCAGGGTCCAGGCCGGCATGGACACGCCGAGGAAGGTCCAGTCGATCTTGGCGCATTCGCCCGAGCCCTCGAGCACCTTCGACAGCGCGCTCAGCGGTCCCATCGCCTCGATCATGTATTCCAGGCCCATGCCGCCGCACAGCGGCACGTCGCTGGGCGGCAGCGACTGCAGCCATACGTGGCGACCGGCCACGCCCGCACCGGCCGCAGCGGGCACCAGCAGCAGCAGGCCGTACACCGCGCGGCCCACCCGGCCCTTGGGCGCATGCAGGCCACCCACCAGGAAAACCACGCCCATGGCGGCAAACGCAATGCGCTGCAGGATGCACAGCGGGCAAGGCAGCATCAGCATGCCGAACTGCACGTAGAGCGCGTAGGCCAGCAGCGACACGCACAGCGCGAAACCGGTGAGGTACTGGGCGCGGAACGACCAGGCGAACGGATTGATGGACATCGGCAGTTACCAGGGCAATGGCTGACAGGGTACACAGACCACCCGCCGGCGGTGAAGTTTCGTCAACCCCAAAAACAAAGACCCCGGCCGAAGCCGGGGTCCAGGTGCCAGCTTGGCCTGCCGGGATTACTCGGCGGCGTCGGCAGCGTCACGCGGGCGGTCAACGAGTTCGACATAAGCCATCGGGGCGTTGTCGCCCGGACGGAAGCCGCACTTGAGGATACGCAGGTAGCCGCCGGGACGGGCCTGGTAACGCGGGCCCAGCTCGACGAACAGCTTGCCGACCGCTTCCTTGTCACGCAGGCGGGACATGGCCAGGCGACGATTCGCCACGCCATCGGTCTTGCCGATGGTGATGAGCGGCTCGGCGACGCGGCGCAGTTCCTTGGCCTTGGGCAAGGTGGTGCGGATCAGTTCGTGCTTGATCAGGGACGCCGCCATGTTGCTGAACATCGCATCGCGATGGGCACTGTTGCGGCTGAGTTGGCGTCCGGAATTACGATGGCGCATGGTCGTGTTTCCTTAGTGAATTACCGGGCTCAGCCCAGCATGCCCTGCTGGAGGCCGGCCGGCGGCCAGTTCTCCAGCTTCATGCCGAGGGACAGGCCGCGCTGTGCCAGCACTTCCTTGATCTCGGTGAGCGACTTCTTGCCCAGGTTCGGGGTCTTGAGCAGCTCGACCTCGGTACGCTGGATCAGGTCGCCGATGTAGTAGATGTTCTCGGCCTTGAGGCAGTTGGCCGAACGCACCGTCAGCTCGAGGTCGTCGA
>DAORUD010000112.1:0-7638 GCA_035433005.1 Arenimonas sp.
ATCGAACACAAGATGGGCATCCACGGCTCGGCCACCTGCGTGATGAACTTCGACGGCGCCCAGGGCTATTTGATCGGCCAGCCGAACAAGGGCCTCAATGCGATGTTCACCATGATGAACACCGCGCGCCTGGCCGTGGGCCTGCAGGGCCTGGCCCTGATTGACCGCGCGTTCCAGAACGCGCTCGACTATTCCCGCGACCGCCTGCAGGGCCGCTCGCTGTCGGGCGCCAAGTTCCCCGACAAGCCGGCCGACCCGCTGATCGTGCACCCCGACATCCGCCGCATGCTGCTCACCTGCAAGGCGCTGGCCGAGGGCGGCCGCATGCTGGCCCTGCACGCGGCCACGCTGGTGGACGTGCTGGAGCGCTCGAAGGACGAAGCCGAGCGCAAGGAAGCCGACGTGCTGCTGGGCTTCCTCACGCCCATCGTGAAGGGCCTGCTGACCGAGTGGGGCAACGAGTGCACCTACCACGCCATGCAGTGCTTCGGCGGCCACGGCTACGTGCGCGAATGGGGCATGGAACAGCTGTCGCGCGACGCCCGCATCACCACCATCTACGAAGGCACCACCGGCATCCAGGCGCTCGACCTGCTGGGCCGCAAGACCATGCAGCTGCAGGGCGCGGGCCTGCAGCAGTTCCTGAAGATGATCCAGGCCTTCTGCACCCGGCACGCGGCCGACGCGTCCATGACCGAGTTCGTGCTGCCGCTGGCCGAGATCGCCAAGCAGTGGGGCGAGCTGACCATGGAAGTGGGCAAGAAGGCCATGGCCAACGCCGACGAAGTGGGCGCGGCCTCGGTGGACTATCTGTTCTACTCGGGTTACGTGGCGCTGGCGTTCTGGTGGGCCAAGGCCGTTGCCGCGGCCGACGCCGGCGGCCACGGCGCCGACTTCAAGACCGCCAAGCGCGAGACGGCGCGGTTCTACTTCGCGCGCATCCTGCCGCGCACGCAGAGCCACGCGGCGGCCATGCGCAGCGGCAGCGGCAACCTGCTGGCGCTGGACGCGGCGCTGTTCGACAGCTGAGCCGGGCGCCCGCGCAGCGCGCACAAAAAAGCCCGCCGGTTGGCGGGCTTTTTCTTTGCCGTCCCGTGGGGCGGGGAACGGCGTTTCGAATTGGTCGGGACGGTGAGATTCGAACTCACGACCCCTAGCACCCCATGCTAGTGCGCTACCAGGCTGCGCTACGCCCCGATTCGGTGTGCAGTATACGTCAGCGCCGCAGCAGCTGCAGCACTTCTTCCAGCTCCATGCGCACCTGCTTGACGATCTGCGCGGACATGCTGGTTTCCACCCGGCCCGCCTCGCCTTCCAGGCGCTGGCGGGCGCCGGAGATGGTGTAGCCCTGTTCGTACAGCAGGCCGCGGATCTGGCGGATCATCAGCACGTCGTGGCGCTGGTAGTAGCGGCGGTTGCCGCGCCGCTTAACCGGCTTGAGGCTGGTGAACTCGGTTTCCCAGTAGCGCAGCACGTGCGGCTTCACGTCGCACAGTTCGCTCACCTCACCGATGGTGAAGTAGCGCTTGGCCGGGATCGGCGGAAGCTCTCGGTTACTGCCCGGATCCAGCATAAGCCTCCACTCGTTCCTTCAACTTCTGGCCAGGACGGAAGGTCACGACGGTGCGGGCGGAGATCGGGATCTCTTCGCCGGTCTTGGGGTTGCGGCCGGGCCGCTGGTTCTTCTGGCGCAGGTCGAAATTGCCGAAGCCCGACAGCTTGACCTGCTGCCCACGCTCCAGCGCCTCCCTCAACGCATCGAAGAAGGAGTCAACGAATTCCTTGGCCTCACGCTTGTTCAACCCGACTTCTTCGAACAGACGTTCGGCCATTTCGGCCTTGGTCAGTGCCATAACATCCCCTGTAACCCGCCGTTGCCGGCGGCCATCATGACCGCAACCGCGCGCCGCAGTCCTTGGCCAGCGCCTCGAGGGCGGTGGCGACGGCCTGGTCGGCGTCGCGGTCAGTTAGGGTGCGGGAAACGTCCTGCAGAATCAAGCCCATAGCCAGACTCTTTGACCCGCTGTCTAGGCCCGGGCCGACGTAGCGGTCGAACAGCACGACCTCGCGCAGCAGCGGGCCCAGGGCGGTCTCCAGGCTGGCCCGGAGGGCCGCCCAGGGGGTGGTTTCCGGCACGACGAGCGCGATGTCCCGGCGGACGGACGGGTAGCGCGACAGCTCGCTGGCCCGGGGCACGGCGCGCTGGGCCAGCGGCGCCAGGTCCAGTTCGAAGCCCACCACCTCGCCGTCCAGGTCCAGGGCCTTGGCCAGGCCCGGGTGCAGGTGGCCGACCCAGCCGATGCGCTGGCCGTCGCGCCAGACCGAGGCGCTGCGGCCCGGGTGGCCATACGGGCTGGCGTCGGGGCGGAACTCGGCCGTGGCGTCGGCCAGGGCCAGCAGGGCCTCGACGTCGGCCTTGAGGTCGAAGAAGTCCACTTCGCGGTCGCCGGCGGTCCACTGCTCGGCGGTCTGGCGGCCGCAGGCCACCGCGGCGATGCGCGGGGTTTCCAGCGGCGCGCCGCCGGTGAGGTGGAACACGCGGCCCAGTTCGAACAGGCGCACGCGCGGCTGCTGGCGGGCGCGGTTGCGGCCCAGGGCGGCCACGAGGCCGGGCAGCAGCGAGGTGCGCATGACGCCCAGTTCGCCGCTCAGCGGGTTGGCCAGGGCCACGGCGCCTTCCTGCAGCTGCCAGGCGGCCAGCAGCTCGCTGTCCACGAAGGCGTAGTTGATCGCTTCCAGGTAATCGCGGCCGGTGAGCTGGCGGCGCAGCACGGCATCGGCCACGCGCCCTTCGGCCGGCGCCGCCAGGCGGATCTGCCCGGCGGGCGTGCTGGTGGGGATGGCGTCGTAGCCGTGGATGCGGGCAACCTCTTCGATCAGGTCTTCTTCGATGGCGATGTCGAAGCGGCGTGTCGGCGGCAGCACCGACCAGCCGTCGGCGGTGGCCGCGACCTGCATGCCCAGCGCGCGCAGGATGCGCTCGACCTCGGCGTCGGCCACGGTGATGCCCAGCACCCGCGCCAGGCGCGCGCGGCGCAGGGCCACGGCCTGCGGCTGCGGCAGGTGTTCGGGGCGCGTGGCCTCGGTGATGGCGCCGGCGCGGCCGCCCATCACCTGCAGCACCAGCGCGGTGGCGCGCTCGAGCGCATAGCGCGGCAGCTGCGGGTCCACGCCGCGCTCGAAGCGGTGCGAGGCGTCGGTGTGCAGGCCGATGCGGCGCGCGCGGCCGATGATGACCGACGGTGCGAAATGTGCGCTTTCAAGGAACACGCGGGTGGTGGCGTCGGTGACGCGCGTGTCCCAGCCGCCCATCACGCCGGCCAGCGCCACCGGGCGGTCGCCGTCGGTGATGACCAGGAAGCCGTCGTCGAGTGCGGCATCGCGTTCGTCGAGCAGCTTGAGGGTTTCGCCGGCGCGGCCGCGGCGCACGCCCACCGGACCCAACAGCCTGTCGGCGTCGAAGGCGTGCATGGGCTGCCCGAGTTCGAGCATCACGTAGTTGGTGATGTCCACCAGCGGGCTGATCGGGCGCAGGCCGGCACGCTTGAGGCGTTCGGTCAGCCACAGCGGCGAACGCGCGGCGGCGTCCACGCCTTCGATCACGCGGCCGCAGTAGCGCGGGCAGTCGGCGCCGGCCTGCAGTTCGACCGCCAGCGAGGCCTGGCTGGTGATGGCGGCTTCGGGGATTTCCAGCGCATTCACCTGCGCCGACAGCGCCGCGGCCACGTCGAAGGCCACGCCGCGCACGCTGAAGCAGTCGGCGCGGTTGGGCGTGAGCTTGAGCTCGAAGCTGGCGTCGGGCAGGCCCAGGTACGCAGCCAGCGGCGAACCCACCGGCGCGTCGGCCGGCAGCTCCAGCAGGCCCGACGCATCGGCGTCGATGCCCAGCTCTTTCGCCGAGCACAGCATGCCCTGCGAGTCCACGCCGCGCAGCTTGGCCGCCTTGATGGCGATGCCGCCCGGCAGCGTGGCGCCCACCGTGGCCAGCGGCGCCTTCAGGCCCGGGCGCGCGTTGGGCGCTCCGCAGACGATCTGCACGGTGCCGGCGCCGGTGGCGACCTGGCACACCTGCAGGCGGTCGGCCTCGGGGTTTTTTTCGCAGGAGAGGATCTCCGCCACCACGACGCCGTCCAGGCCTTCGCCCAGCACCTGCGCGTCCTCGACCTCCAGGCCGATGGCGGTGAGGCGTGCGGACAGTTCGTCGCGCGACGCGGAAACGGTGACGTGCTCGCGCAGCCAGCTTTCGGGGAACTTCATGCGAACTGCCTCAGGAAACGCGCGTCATTCTCGAAGAAGCTGCGCAGGTCGTTGACGCCGTAGCGCAGCATGGCGAAGCGCTCCACGCCCAGGCCGAAGGCGAAGCCGGTGTACTTCTCCGGGTCAATGCCGCACGAGCGCAGCACATTCGGGTGCACCATGCCGCAGCCCAGCACTTCCAGCCAGCGCGTGCTGCCGTCGGGCTGCTGCCAGGCGATGTCCACTTCGGCCGAGGGCTCGGTGAACGGGAAATAGCTCGGGCGGAAACGCATCTCGAAGTCGCGCTCGAAGAACGCGCGCACGAACTCGGCCAGCGTGCCCTTGAGGTCGGCGAAGCTCGATGTCTCGTCCACCAGCAGGCCTTCCACCTGGTGGAACATCGGCGTGTGGGTCTGGTCGGAATCGCTGCGGTAGACCTTGCCCGCGGCGATCATGCGCAGCGGCGGGCCGCTTTTCTCCGCCACGGCGCGCTGCATGAAGCGCACCTGCACGCCCGAGGTGTGGGTGCGCAGCAGGCGCGCCTCGCCCTGTTGGTCGGGCGGGAAATAGAAGGTGTCGTGCATCGCGCGCGCCGGGTGGTGCGGCGGGAAGTTCAGGGCTTCGAAGTTGTGGAAATCGTCTTCGATTTCCGGGCCGTCGGCGAGCTGGTAGCCCAGCCGGGCGAAGATGTCGGTGATGCGTTCGAGCGTGCGCGACACCGGGTGCAGGTTGCCGACCTCCGCGCCGCGGCCGGGCAGCGTGACGTCGATGCGCTCGGAGGCCAGGCGCTGGGCCAGCGCGGCCTGCTCGAGGCTGGCCTTGCGGACGTTGATGGCCTCGGCCACGGCGTCCTTGGCGCGATTCACCGCTTCGCCGGCAAGCTTGCGCTGGTCGGGCGCCAGGGCGCCCAGCTGCTTGAGCTGGCCGGTGATGCTGCCGGCCTTGCCCAGCAGCGACACCCGCAGCGCGTCCAGCGCGTCCAGGCTGGCGGCGGCGTCAATGTCGGCCAGGGCCGATCGGGTCAGGGTGTCGAGATCGCTCATTCGCAGGTCCACTTCAATGCATTGCCCGGAAACAAAAATGGGGAAGGACTCTCGCCCTTCCCCACTTTGGTCGCACCCGCTGGCGGCATGCCGCCGCGGGGCTTGGCCTTACGCCGCGAGAGCGCGCTTGGCCTGCTCGGCGATCGCGCCGAAACCGGCGGGATCGTGGATGGCGATGTCAGCCAGGGCCTTGCGGTCCAGGGTGATGTTCGCCTTCAGCAGGCCGTTCATGAAGCGGCTGTAGCTCAGGCCGTGCAGGCGGGCCGCCGCGTTGATGCGGACGATCCACAGGCTGCGGAACTGGCGCTTCTTCTGCTTGCGGCCGATGTACGCGTACTGCAGGGCCTTGGTGACGGCCTGCTTGGCAACGCGGAAGACCTTGCGACGGGCGTTGTAGTAGCCCTTCGCCATCTTGATGACTTTCTTGTGCCGGCGGCGCGCCGTAACACCACGCTTGACTCGTGCCATGGTTCAGTCCTCCTCAGAGATAGGGCAATTGACGCATCAGACGGCCGGCATCCGAGGCGCAGACGTGGTTGGTCTGCCTCAGGTTGCGCTTCCGCTTGGTCGCCTTCTTGGTGAGGATGTGGCTACGGTTGGCGTGGCCGCACTTGAACTTGCCGGAAGCGGTCTTCCGGAAGCGCTTCGCGGCCGCGCGATGGGTCTTGATCTTGATCTTGGCCATGGGTGTCCCTTCTTGGGTTCGTTTATTACTGACCTGGGCGGTGGCTTGCGCCACACTTTCCGTCCTGCCCTTGTCGGCTTGTAAGTCTCTGGTTTCCCTGGGGAAACCATGACGTGTCCATGACGGCTTCGCCCGATGGACCGGGCCCGGATGCCGCACCGGGTGCCCGCCGGAGGCCGGCGAGCCGCGAATTATGCAACAAAACCAATCGTTTGTGTAGGAGGGCCTTCAGGCCCGATGCTTTTTCGACGGGAGCATCGGGCCTGAAGGCCCTCCTACATCATTGGGTTATTTTTTCTTGGGGGCGACCATCATGATCATCTGGCGGCCTTCCAGGCGGGGGCGCTGCTCGATGACCACTTCGTCGGCCAGGTCGGCCTCGATGCGCTTGGCCATCTCCATGCCCAGCTCCTGGTGGGCCATTTCGCGGCCCTTGAAGCGGATGTTGACCTTCACCTTGTCGCCTTCTTCCAGGAAGCGGCGCAGGTTGCGGAGCTTGATGACGTAGTCGCCGTCGTCGGTGGTCGGGCGGAACTTGAGTTCCTTGATCTCGACGATTTTCTGCTTCTTCTTGGCGGCGTTCGCCTTCTTCTGCAGGTCGAACTTGTACTTGCCGTAATCCATGATGCGGCAAACCGGCGGATCCGCGGTCGGCTGGATTTCAACCAGGTCCACGCCCGATTCCTCGGCCAGCGCGATGGCGTCGTCGCGCGAGAGCACGCCGACCATCTCGCCGTCGAGACCGATCACGCGCACGCGCGGAACGCGGATCTCGAGGTTCTTGCGGTTGCCTTTGTCAGAAGATGAAGTGTTGATTCGCTTGTTCCTATTAAGTTGAAACCGATCCGGCCGCCTTGATCAGGCGACCGGGCCATTCTCCGCATGCAGCCTGGCCAGGAAGTCCCCGACGGGCATCGAACCCAGGTCCTCCCCGGACCGCGTGCGCACCGCAATCATCCCATTTTCCTTCTCGCGGTCGCCAACGACCAGCAGGTAGGGGACTTTTTGCAGCGTGTGCTCACGAATCTTATAGCCGATCTTCTCGTTCCGCAAATCGGCCTTGACCCGGAAGCCTTGATTCTCAAGGGTTTTCCGGACCGACTCGGCCCAGTCGGCCTGGGCGTCGGTGATGTTCATCACCACCGCCTGCACCGGGGCCAGCCAGGCCGGGAAGGCGCCGGCGTGGTTTTCGATCAGGATGCCGATGAAGCGCTCCATGGAGCCGACGATGGCGCGATGCAGCATGACCGGATGCCGCTTGGTCGAGCTTTCGTCCACGTACTCGGCGCCCAGGCGCTCGGGCATCATGAAGTCCACCTGCATGGTGCCCAGCTGCCAGGTGCGGCCGATGGCGTCCTTGAGGTGGTATTCGATCTTCGGGCCATAGAACGCGCCCTCGCCCGGCAGCTCTTCCCAGGCCACGCCGCAGGACGACAGCGCGGCGCGCAGGGCGGCCTCGGCCTTGTCCCAGGTGGCGTCGTCGCCCAGGCGCGATTCCGGGCGCAGGGCGATCTTGATCTGCACGTCCTGGAAGCCGAAGTCCTGGTAGACCTTCAGGGCCTGGCGATGGAAGTCGGTGACTTCCGACTCCACCTGGTCCGGGGTGCAGAAGATGTGGCCGTCGTCCTGGGTGAAGCCGCGCACGCGCAGGATGCCGTGCAGCGCGCCCGAGGG
>DAORUD010000113.1:0-7578 GCA_035433005.1 Arenimonas sp.
TGAGTTGGAGCGGAGCGCACTCAATGGCTGCGGCGCTGCCCATCGGATTTCGCTCTATCCGCGTTCATCCGCGCAAATCCGTGGCCAAAACCTTCGCTTCAATCCTGCCCGGCGCCCGCGTCCAGGATGAGCGCGCGCAGTTCGCGGAACAGTTCGCGCGACGCATGCGGGGGCTTGGCCTTGAGTTTTTCCTGCGCGGCGTTGCGCGCCAGCTGGCGCAGCTGCTGGCGGTCGCCGTGCGGGTACTCGGCCAGCAGCTCCGACAGCGCGTCGTCGCCCAGGGCCACCAGCCGGTCGCGCCAGTATTCGACGCGGTGCAGCTGGGCGGCTTCGCGCCGGCCCTCGACCTTGTCGTGGTCGAGCGCGGCGCGGATGGCCTGCAGGGCCTCGTCTTCCTCGCGCCGCATCATCTTGGCCAGGTACTGCACGGCCCGCTTGCGGGCGATCTGGGCGGTAATCCGCTTGGTCGACAGCACCAGCCTGCGCAGGTCATCGTCCATCGGGATCTGCTGGATGCGCGCGTCGCTCAGCTCCACCAGCTGCATGGCCAGCGCCAGCACGCCCAGGGCCTCGCGGCGCAGCTCGCTGCGGCTGGGGCCGAAATCTTCTTCTTCTTCGAACTGATCGTCGCTGTGCATGTTTCACCGCCTACCCGGAGCGAAAGGATACGCCCATGACCGCCCTCACCGCAGCTTCCGATAATTCCCTGGCCCGGCTGGACCGGCTTTCGGGCCTGGCCCGCGACGTGCTGGACCAGTGCCGCGCGCTGGGCGCCAGCCAGGCCGAGGTGGCCCTGGGCGAGGACAGCGGCCTGTCGGTGAACGTGCGCATGGGCGAAGTGGAGACCGTGGAACGCACCCGCGACCGCAGCGTGGGCGTGACCGTGTACTTCGGGCAGCGCAAGGGCAGCGCCAGCACCGCCGACCTGCAGCCGGCCAGCCTGGCCTCGACGGTGCAGATGGCCTGCGCCATCGCCCGCCAAACCGAGGCCGACCCGGCCGCCGGCCTGGCCGACGCCGACCGCATGGCCACGGACCTGCGCGAATTCGACGGCTGGCACCCCTGGGCGCTGGACGCCGACCGCGCCATCGCGCTGGCGGTGGAGGCCGAAGCCGCCGGCCGCGCGGCCGATGCGCGCATCGCCAACTCCGACGGCGCCGGCATGCACAGCGGCGAAAGCGTGTCGGTGTACGCCAACAGCCACGGCTTCGTCGGCGCCGAGCGCAGCACCAGCCACTCGCTGAGCCTGTCGCTGATCGCCGGCAGCGGCGACGCCATGCAGCGCGACTACTGGTACACCAGCGGCCTGTCGCCCGACGACCTGGAATCGCCGCTGCAGGTGGGCCGGCGCGCCGCCGAGCGCACCGTGGCGCGGCTCGACCCGCGGCCCATCAGGACCGGCGAGCACCCGGTGCTGTTCGCGCCCGAGATGGCCCGCAGCCTGATCGGCCACCTGCTGGGCGCCATTTCCGGCGGCGCGCTTTACCGGCGCGCCAGCTTCCTGCTCGACCACGCGGGCCAGCGCATCCTGCCGCCGTGGTTCAACGTGGTGGAGCGCCCGCACATCCCGCGCGGCCTGCGTTCGGCGGCCTACGACGCCGAGGGCGTGGCCACGGTGGATTCGGACATCGTGCGCGACGGCGTGCTGGCGCGTTACCTGCTGGGTAGTTATTCCGCGCGCAAGCTGGGGCTGCGCAGCACCGGCAACGCCGGCGGCGTGCACAACCTCGAAGTCACTGCCAACGCGGGCGACCTGGCGTCCATCGCGCGCGGCATGGGCCGCGGCCTGCTGGTGACCGAACTGATGGGGCAGGGCGCGAACACCGTCACCGGCGATTATTCGCGCGGCGCGGCCGGCTTCTGGGTCGAGCACGGCGAGATCGCGCACCCGGTGGACGAACTCACCATCGCCGGCCGCCTGCAGGACCTCTTCCAGGCCATCGAGGCGGTGGGCAGCGACGTGGACCGCCGCTCGCACGTCGGCGTGGGCTCGATCCTGGTGGGGCGGATGATGGTGGCCGGCGAGGCCTGACCGGCGGTCGCCTTGACAGCTTCGTCACAAGGCTGGAAATTACCGGGGCCAACGGCGCCGCGGGCGCCGTTCACTGCAGGGGAAACGCAATGAATGAGTTGACGCAGGAACAGAAAACCTGGGGCATGATCGCGCACCTTTCGGCGCTGGTCGGCTTCATCATCCCGTTCGGCAACATCCTGGGTCCGCTGGTGGTCTGGCTGATCAAGAAGGACACCATGCCGTTCGTGGACGACCAGGGCAAGGAAGCGCTGAACTTCAACATCACCGTCGCCATCGTCGTTGCCGGCCTGATGATCGTGGGCACCGTGCTGCTGGTGATCCTGATCGGCTTCCTGTTCTACATCCTGGCCGCCGTCATCGGCATCGCGGCGCTGGTGTTCATGATCATCGGCGGCCTGAAGGCCAACGAAGGCGTGAGCTACCGCTACCCGTACATCTTCCGCCTGATCAAGTAATCCAGCGCGGGGCTTCGTGGAAAAGCGCCGGCGGGCCACCCGCCGGCGCTTTTTTCATGGCGGCGGTCAGTGCGAGCGCTGGGCGGCGAAGTGGCCCAGCTGGCGCAGCGCGTCGGCGCCCGGCAGGCCGGCCAGCGCGTGGTCCATGCGGCGCGACTGGCGCGCGAGCTCGGCGCGGGCGCCGTCCATGCCCAGCAGCGCCGGGTAGGTGGACTTGTCCTGGGCCCGGTCCTTGCCGGCGGTCTTGCCCAGCTGCGCGCTGTCGCCCTCGACGTCCAGGATGTCGTCGCGGATCTGGAACGCCAGGCCCAGCGCCGACGCATAGTCGTCCAGCGTGGCCAGCGTGGCGGCGTCGGCGCCGCCAGCCTGCGCGCCCATGCGTACGCAGGCACGGATCAGCGCGCCGGTCTTGAGCGCGTGCAGCTGTTCCAGCTCGGCCTGCGCCAGCCGCTGGCCGGTGCCCGCCATGTCCAGCGCCTGGCCGCCGCACATGCCGGCGGCACCGGTGGCGTCGGCCAGCGCGGCCAGCCAGGCCACGCGCAGCGATGCATCGGCCGGCGCGTCGGCCAGCAGGCCAAAGGCCAGTGCCTGCAGCGCGTCGCCGGCCAGGATGGCGGTGGCCTCGTCGAAGGCCACGTGCAGCGTGGGCCGGCCGCGGCGCAGCTCGTCGTCGTCCATCGCCGGCAGGTCGTCGTGCACCAGCGAAAACGCATGGATCAGTTCGACGGCGGCGGCGGGTCCGTCCAGCAGCGCTTCATCGGCGCCGATGGCGGCGCCCGAGGCATACA
This sequence comes from Arenimonas sp., assembly GCA_035433005.1. Lineage (GTDB taxonomy): Bacteria > Pseudomonadota > Gammaproteobacteria > Xanthomonadales > Xanthomonadaceae > Arenimonas. The sequence goes on from DAORUD010000113.1 coordinate 3,279, forward strand.
CCAGCAGCGGGCGCAGGCGCTTGCCGCCGCCGAGCACGGCGTAGCGCATGGCGGCGTGCAGCGTTTGCGGTGCTTGGCCCGCGTCGGGAAGGGCCGCTTCGAGCCGGGCTTCGACGCGCTGGCGCCAGCGCGCGAACGCGGCCTCAGGAAGCATCGGGCTGGAAGGCCTGGCCGCCTTCGGCGTCGGCCGGGTCGCTGAGCAGGCGCACGCGCAGTTCGGCCTGTTCCAGCGCGCCCTGGCACTGGCGGTAGAGATTCACGCCGCGCTCGTAGGCGGCCAGGGAATCGTCCAGGGACAGGTCGCCTTTCTCCATCTTCTGGACCAACTGCTCGAGTTCATCGAGCGAGGTCTCGAACTGGGCGACGGGCGAGGGCGGCGGTGCGGGGGTCTTGGCGGCCATGGCTGAAGTTTGCGCGGCGGCTTGGGGCACGGTCAATGCTGGCGGCTCAGGCTCCGCCCGGTTGCCACAGCAGGCGCACGCCGTGCGCGCCGAGCCAGTCCCGCAGGCGGCCCGACACCGCCACGTCGCCGGCGGCCAGCAGCTCGCCGTCGGCCGCGAACAGCAGGGGCAGGCGCGCGCGCTGCCAGGGCGGCAGGCCCAGGTCCTGCAGCACGTGCTTGAGTTCGCTCGAATGCGTGCGGCCCGGCAGCACCAGGCGCTCGCCGCCGGCGCGTGCGCGCACCTGCAGCGGTGCATCGAACGCCCGCGCGGGCGACAGCTGCAGGCGGTCGCCGCCCGGCAGTTCGAGCGCTCCGGTGCCGTCCCACCGGGCGCTGAAATCCGCGGGCAGCGGCGGCTGCGGCCGGCCGGCATGCAGCAGCTCGCGCCAGCGGTGGATCACCGCGCCCGCCCAGGCGAACTGCGCGCGTGCGTCGGCGCGCGCCGGCAGCAGTTCGTCCTGGATGATGTCCAGCGCGGTCGCCGACAGCAGCGGCAGCCCGAGATCGGCCGCCCAGCGCCGAAGCAGCCGCGGCCGCCAGCCCTCGGGCTGCGCCAGCAGTGCCGGCACGGACAGCGTGGCGGGGTCCACGCCCTGTACCTGCGCCAGCCGCTTCGCGTCCTCGGCGGCCAGCAGGTTCTCCTGCGTGGCCAGCAGGGCGGCGCTGCGTGCGAAAGCGGCGTCGGCCCGGGGCCAGCGCTCCGCCAGCACCGGCATCACGCGGTGGCGCAGGAAATTGCGGTCGTGGTGCGGGCTGGCGTTGGACGGGTCGTCGATCCAGCGCAGGCCGTGCCGCACGGCGTAGGCGTGCAGCTGCGCGCGCGGCAGCGCCAGCAGCGGCCGCCACAGCCAGCCGCGCCCGAACGGCCGCAGCGTGCGCATCGCACCCAGCCCGTCGCCCGAGCCGCGCAGCAGGCGCAGCAGCACGGTCTCGGCCTGGTCGTCGCGGTGGTGGGCCAGGGCAATCAGTTCGCCGTCGCGCTGGCTGTCGAGCAGGGCCGCGTGCCGGGCCTCGCGCGCGGCCGCTTCCAGGCCGTCACCGCGCTCGCGCACGGCCACGCGGCGCGACTGGAAGGCCACGCCCAGCCGCGCGCAGGTTTCGCCGCAGGCGCGTGCCCAGTCCGCGGAATCGGGGTGCAGGCCGTGGTCCACGTGCAGCGCGCGCAGGCCGCGCGCGCGCAGCGCCGGATCGGCGGCGGCCAGGTGCAGCAGCACGGTGGAATCGAGGCCGCCGCTGAAGGCGATGGCCAGCGGGCCGTCGTGCGGTGCGGGCGGGAGTGTCAGCACCGGGGCTCCGTGGGGTGCCGCCGGCCCGACGGCTCAGGCGGCTTCGTAGGCGCCGTAGCTGCGCAGGCGGCGGTAGCGGTTGTCGAGCAGTTCGGGCGTGTCCACGCCGTCCAGCACGGCCAGCTCTTCGAGCAGGGCCTGCTTCAGCGTGGCGGCCATCGCCGCCGGGTCGCGGTGCGCGCCGCCCAGGGGCTCGGGCACGATGCGGTCGATCAGCTGGTGTTCGAGCAGGCGCTTGGCGGTGAGCGCCAGGTTCTCGGCCGCGTCCCGGGCCTTGTCGGCCGACTTCCAAAGGATGGAGGCGCAGCCCTCGGGCGAGATCACCGAATAGGTGCTGTATTCGAGCATCAGCGTGCGGTCGCCGACGCCGATGGCCAGCGCGCCGCCGGAGCCGCCTTCGCCGATCACGGTGCAGACGACGGGAATCCTGAGCTCGGACATTTCCAGCAGGTTGCGGGCGATGGCTTCGGACTGGCCGCGCTCTTCCGCACCCACGCCCGGGTAGGCGCCCGGCGTGTCAATGAAGGTGAACAGCGGCAGCTTGAAGCGCTCGGCCATCTTCATCAGGCGCAGCGCCTTGCGGTAGCCCTCGGGGCGCGGCATGCCGAAGTTGCGGCGGATCTTGGCCTTGGTGTCGCGGCCCTTCTGCTGGCCGATCACCATCACGGCGCGGCCGTCCAGGCGGGCCAGGCCGCCGACGATGGCGGCGTCGTCGGCGAAGGCGCGGTCGCCCGCCAGTTCATGGAATTCGTCGAACACCAGGCCCAGGTAGTCGGTGGTGTAGGGCCGCTGCGGGTGCCGAGCCAGCTGCGAGATCTGCCAGGGCGTGAGCGCCTTGAAGATTTCGGCGGTGCGGGCGCGCAGTTTTTCCTGCAGGCCGTTGACCTCGGTTTCGATGTTGACGGCCGGGCCGGTGCTGGCCTTGCGCAGTTCCTGGATCTTTGCGTCCAGTTCGGCGATGGGCTGTTCGAAATCGAGGAAGTTCGGGTTCATGCGGTTACTCGGTGGAGACACCGGAGCCTGCGGCCGGGCGTCTAGAGCAAAGGTTCTAGGGGCGCGATTCTAGCGGGGTTGGCGCCCGCAGGCCATTGTGGGAGGGCCTTCAGGCCCGAGGCCCTTCGCCAGGAGCATCGGGCCTGAAGGCCCTCCCACAAGGGCGGGCTCAGCCGCCCTGCTGCCAGGGGCGGTGCAGCTGCAGGCTGACCTGGCTGACGCCGGGCAGGGCGCGCAGCTGGCTGATGAGTTCGGGGTCGGTGCGCACGCCCTGGGCGCCGTTCACGTCCACCACGCCGCGGGCCTTGGCCGGCGTCAGCAGGTCCAGCCGCAGCGGGGTGGCGCCGGGCCGGAACGCGGCCAGCAGCGCCTGCAGCCTGTCCCAGGTGCCGTGCGCGCGCAGGTCCACCGTCAGGCCCAGGCGCCGGGCGTGCTGGGCGCACAGCGCGCGGAAGTCCCAGCACTGGCGCGCGCGCAGCACGAAGCCGCCGCTGAACTGGTCTTCGGCCAGGTTGCCTTCCACCAGCAGGATGCGGTCGCGCGACAGCAGGTGGCCGCACTCGGCGAAGGCTTCCCGGAAGAAGGCCACCTCCAGCTGGCCGCGGCCGTCCTCGATGCGGGCGAAGGCCATGCTGTCGCCGCGCCGGCGCACGCCCGAGACGATGCCGGCCAACACCACGGCCGCTTCGCCGCGGCGGTCCTTCTTGGCGCTCCACAGGCTGTCGAGGTCGGCCAGGGTGACGCCGACCAGCGACTGCAGTTCGCCGCGCCACGGGTCGAGCGGATGGCCGCTGAGGTAGTGGCCCAGGGTTTCGCGCTCGCCCAGCAGCTTGGTTTCCAGCGGCCAGTCGGGCGCCTCGGGCAGTTCGAGGTGGATTTCCGGCACGTCGCCGCCGCCGCCGAACAGCGACACCTGGCCGGCCGCGCGTTCGCGCGCCAACTGGTCGGTGGCCTTGATCACCTCGGGCAGCTGCAGCATCAGCGAAGCGCGGTTGCTGCCCAGCGCATCCAGTGCGCCGGCGTGCACCATCGCCTCCAGCACGCGGCGGTTGAGCTTGGACGAATCCACGCGCCGGCAGAAATCCAGCAGGTCGCGGAACGGGCCGCCCGAGCGCCGCGCCTCGACGATCGATTCGCAGGCGCCGCGGCCCACGCCCTTCACCGCGCCCAGGCCGTAGCGCACGGTCTTGCGGTCGATGGCGACGAACATGTAGTCGGACGCGTTGACGTCGGGCGGCAGCACCGACAGGCCCATCTCGCGCGATTCCTCCAGGAACGTCACCACCTTGTCGGTGTTGTCCATGTCCGAGGACATCGTGGCCGCCAGGAACTCGGCCGGGTGGTGCGCCTTCAGCCACGCCGTCTGGTAGGCCACCAGCGCATAGGCCGCCGAGTGCGACTTGTTGAAGCCGTAGTCGGCGAACTTCTCCATCAAGTCGAAGATCGGGCTGGCCACGTCGGCGTGGATGCCCTGGACCGCGGCGCCGGCCTCGAACTTCACGCGTTCCTTGGCCATCTCCTCGGGCTTCTTCTTGCCCATCGCGCGCCGCAGCAGGTCGGCGCCGCCCAGCGAATAGCC
>DAORUD010000114.1:0-3172 GCA_035433005.1 Arenimonas sp.
CGGCATCGACATCCGCAACGGCCTGCAGTACGAGTGCATCGCCTGCGGCGCCTGCGTGGACGCCTGCGATTCGGTGATGGACAAGATGGGCTACCCGCGCGGCCTGATCCGCAACACCACCCAGAACGCGCTGGAGGGCAAGCCGTCGAAAGTGCTGCGCCCGCGCATCTGGATCTACGGCACGCTGCTGCTGTGCCTGCTGCTGGGTTCGGCGCTGGGCATCGCCACCCGCACGCCGCTGCTGGTGGACGCCATGCGCGACCGCAATGCACTCTACCGCGTGGCCCAGGACGGCAGCATCGAGAACGCCTACATGCTGCGCATCGTGAACAAGGACATGAAGCCGCACGTGTTCAGCATCCGCGTCGAAGGCGCGCCCGGCATCACCCTGGTGGAGTCCGGCGCCACCCACCCGGCCGCCGCCGAGGAAGTGCTGACGGTGCCGGTCACCCTGGTGGCGCCCGCTGGCCTGGCCAAGGGACGCATGGACGTGCGCTTCGTGGTGGCCACGGAAGACGGCGCGATTGAAGTCGAAGAGGAGACGCGGTTCTTCGGGCCGTTCTGATGACGCAGGAAAACACCCAAAAACCCTGGCGCCGCAACCCCGTGGCCTGGCTGATGCTGTTCATCCCCGCCGCCACCGTGGTGGCCGGCTTCTGGACCCTCTGGCTGGCCGCCAGCGAAAGCGGCGTGGACAGCAACCCCGACACGGTGCGCCGCACCGCACAGATCCAGGTCACGTCGCTGGCGCCGGACGAGAACGCCTCGCGCCTGGGCCTGAGCGGCCGCGCCTGGTTCGACGGCGACACGCTGCTGGTGTCGGTGCTGCCCTCGGCGGGCACCGTGGCGCCGCAGCTGCAGCTGGTGCACCCGATCGAGAACAGCCTGGACCGCCACCTCGACCTGTTGCCGGACCCGCGCGGCTGGCGCGCCAGCGGCACCCTGGCCGGCCAGCAGGCCTGGCACCTGCGCCTGGTGTCGGCCGACGGCGCCTGGCGCCTGGTGGGCCGCTACCGCCCCGGCGACACGGAAATCCTGCTGGAGCCCGCGGTCAGCGTCGAATGAACGCCGCCGTGGACGCGACCTGCTTCCACTGCGGCGAAGCCCTGCCCGCGCAGGCGCCCAGCGTGGACATCGACGGCACGCCGCGCGCGGTGTGCTGCCAGGGCTGCGGCGCGGCCGCGCAGTGGATCCGCGACGCCGGCCTGGCCGACTACTACCGCCTGCGCGCCGCCGACGGCGCGCGCGTGGACCTGGACGCCGGCGACTTCCTCACCTGGGACCGCGCCGACGTGCAGTCGGGCCACGTGGTGGCCACGCCCCAGGGCAGCGAAATCACCGTGGTGGTGGAAGGCATGCGCTGCGCCGCCTGCGCCTGGCTGATCGACCGCGCGCTGGTGCGCGAACCGGGCGTCACCGAGGTGGGCGCCAACGCCGTCACCGGCCGCGTGCGCGTGGCCTGGGACCCGGCGCGCACGCCGCTGTCGCGGGTGCTGGTGCGGCTGGCGTCGCTGGGCTACCGGCCGCACCTGGCCCAGGGCGAAGCCGCCGAGCGCGAGCGCCGGCGCGAACGCAACCGCCTCATCGCGCGCCTGGGCGTGGCGGCGCTGGGCGCCACGCAGGCGATGATGTTCGCCGAGGCGCTGTACCTGGACACCGCGGGCGAGATGTCGCTGCCCACCCGCGATTTCTTCCGCTGGATCACCTTCCTGGTGTCCACGCCGGTGGTGTTCTTCTCGGGCTGGCCCTTCATCGCCGGCATGGCGTCGGAGCTGCGGCACCGGCGCCCGGGCATGGACACGCTGGTGGCCACGTCGGTGCTGCTGGCGTACGTCGCCAGCCTGGTGGAAACGCTGCGCGGTGGCCCGCACGTGTGGTTCGACGCGGCGGTGATGTTCGTGCTGTTCCTGCTGGCGGCGCGCTTCCTGGAACAGATGGCGCGGCGCCAGGCCAGCGCGCGCCTGGACACGCTGGCGCGCGCGCAGCCGGCCCTGGCCTGGCGCGTGGGCGCCGGCGGCCGCGAACAGGTGCCCGTGGCCGCGCTGGCCGTGGGCGACGTGGTGGAAGCGGGCGCCGGCGACGTGGTGCCCGCCGACGGCGAACTGCTGGACGCGCCCGCTTCGTTCGACGAATCCCTGCTCACCGGTGAATCCGAGCCGGTGGCGCGCCAGCCCGGCGACGCGCTCTATGCCGGCAGCGTCTGCCGCGAATCGGCCGCGCGCCTGCGCGTGCAGCGCATCGGCAGCGACACGCGCCTGTCCCAGCTCACCCGCGCGGTGGAAAAGGCCCAGGCCCAGCGCCCGCGCGTGGCGCGCCTGGCCGACGCGGTGGCCACGCGCTTCGTGCTGGCGCTGTTCGTGGCGGCGGCGGTGGTGTTCGCGGTGTGGTGGCAGGTGCAGCCCGGGCGCGCGTTCGAAGTGGCGCTGGCGGTGCTGGTGGTCAGCTGCCCCTGCGCGCTGTCGCTGGCGGTGCCGGCCGCGCTGGCCACCGCGCACGGCACGCTGGCGCGCATGGGCGTGCTGGCGCTGGGCGCCGACGCGCTGGAGTCGCTGGCCCGGGTGGACACGGTGCTGCTGGACAAGACCGGCACGCTCACGATCGGACGTCCGCAGCTGGTCGAGGCCGTATCGGTGGACGGCGGCGACGTGGCGCCCTGGCTGGCCGTGGCCGCCGCGCTGGAACAGGGCGCGGGCCATCCCATCGCGGCCGCGTTCGCGCAGCGCGGCGTGCCCGCCGCGGAGCGCGTGCGCGCGCATCCCGGCGAAGGCGTCGCGGGCGAAGTGGACGGCCGCGCCTGGCGCCTGGGCCGCGCCGGGTTCGCGATGCGCGGCGACGACGACGGCGCGCTCTGGCTGGGCGACGGCACCGTGGGCGTGGCCCGCTTCACCATCGCCGACCCGGTGCGGCCGGACGCCGCCCGGGCCATTGCCGCGCTGCGCGCGATGGGCATCGCGCCGCGCATCCTCAGCGGCGACGGCGCGGCCGCCGTGGCGTCGGTGGCGCAGGCGGTGGGCGTGGCGCAGTTCCAGGCGCGGCAGTCGCCCGAGGACAAGCTGGCGGCCGTGCGCGCACTGCAGGCCGGCGGCCACCGCGTGCTGATGCTGGGCGACGGCATCAACGACGCGCCGGTGCTGGCCGGCGCCGACGTGTCCATGGCGATGGCCGACGGCGC
>DAORUD010000114.1:3272-7569 GCA_035433005.1 Arenimonas sp.
CCGAATGAACATCCTGCTGGCCCTGATCCCCGTGTCGCTGGCGCTGCTGGTGCTGGCCATCCTGGCCTTCCTGTGGGCGGTGCGGCGCGGCCAGTTCGACGACCTCGACACGCCCTCGCTCGACATCCTGGGCGACGACGAGCGCCCCGCCCCGCCGCCGGAAAAGCGCGACGCGCCCTGATGCCGGTTGACTTGCTGACGCTCGCCGCGGCCCTGCTGACCGGCCTGCTGGGCGGGCTGCACTGCGCGGCCATGTGCGGCGGCATTGCCACCGGCCTGTCGGCCACGGCGGCGCGGCCCGGGCTGGGTCCGGCGTTCGCGCTCAACGGCGGGCGCGTGCTGGGCTACACGCTGGCCGGCGCGGTGGTTGGCGCCTTCGGCGGCGGGCTGCTGACGCTGGCGCGATCGGAAGGCCTCGCCGCGGGCCTGCGCGTGGCGATGGGCGCAGTGCTGCTGATGGCCGCCGTGCGCATCCTGTGGCCGGCGCAGCTGGGCTTCCTGGCGCGCGGCGCGGCGGGCTTCTGGCGGCTGATCCGACCGCTGCAGGCGCGCGTGGTGCCCGCCGCGGGCCCGCTGCGGCCGTGGGTGCTGGGGCTGTTCTGGGGCTGGCTGCCCTGCGGCCTGTCCACCACGGTGCTGGCCGCAGCCTGGCTGGAGGCCAGCGCGCTGCACGGCGGCCTGCTGATGCTGGCCTTCGGCCTGGGCACGATGGCCACGATGGTGCCGCTGACCTGGAGCGGCGCGCGCCTGGCGGGGCTGGCCCGGCACCGCGGCTGGCGGTCGGCCGGCGCCGCGCTGATCGCCCTGGCGGGCGTGGTGACGATGGCCGGGCCTTGGATCGCCCAACAGCCGGCCGTGCACGCCGTGCTGGTGGCGCTGGGCTGCCGCTCGCTCTAGCCGCGGCGCGCGGCGCCGGGCGCGGGCGCGGGCGGCTTCGCCGGGCCGTGCACCATCGCGTCCAGGCGCGCGGCGTCGAGCACCTTCACCTGGCGGCCGCGCACGGCAATCACGCCGTCTTCCTGCATCTTGGTCAGCGTGCGGCTGACGGTTTCAATCACCATGCCCAGGAAGCTGGCGATGTCCTCGCGGCTCATCGGCAGCACGAACATGTCGCCCGGACGGCCCAGCAGCTTGTAGCGCTCGGACAGGCCGTGCAGGAACAGCGCCACGCGCTCGGCGGCCTGGCGGCGGCCCAGCATTTCCATGTGCGTCTGGTCGCGGTTGATGCCCTGGCCGATGATGCGCAGCAGCTGGTGCTGCAGGCCGGGCAGCTGGGTGCAGACGGTCTCCAGCTGCGCCAGCGGCACTTCGCACACCGTGGCGCGGGTGAGCGCCTCGGCGTCGCAGGCGTGGTGGCCGCTGCCCAGCGCGTCCAGGCCCATCAGCTCGCCGGGCAGGTGGAAGCCGATCACCTGCGTCTCGCCTTCCTCGTTGGTGGCCACGGTCTTGAACGCGCCCTCGCGCGCCACGTACAGCGAGCTGAGCGCCTGGCCCGAGCGGAACAGGCTTTCACCCGGCTCCAGCGGCCGCCGGTTGCGGACGATCTCGTCCAGCTGCTGCAGGTCGGTGCCGCCGATGCCGGCCGGCAGGCAAAGCACGTGCAGCGAGCACTGCGCGCAGCTGCGGCGCAGCTTCTCCAGATCGACGACTTCGGCGCTCACGATCGCATCACTCCGCGGTCCAGCGCTTGAGCCAGGCGTTCACCGTCTCGTGCCACTGCACGCTGTTGTGCGGCTTGAGGATCCAGTGGTTCTCGTCCGGGAAATACAGCAGCTGGCTTTCCACGCCGTTGCGCTGCGCGGCGCTGAAGCTGGCCAGGCCCTGTTCCACCAGCACGCGGTAGTCGAGCTGGCCGTGGATGACCAGCATCGGCGACTTCCACTTGCCGACGTGGTTGATGGGGTTGAACTTCTCGTAGTTCTGCGGCACCTGCACCGGCGTGCCGCCGTTCTCCCACTCGCTGAACCACAGCTCTTCGGTGTTGGTGCCCATGATGCGGGTGTCGAACACGCCGGCGTGGTTCACCAGGCACTTGAAGCCATCCGGCCAGTTGCCGGCGATCCAGGCCACCATGTACCCGCCGTAGCTGCCGCCCAGGGCGCAGGCGCGCTGGCCGTCGAGGAAGGCATACTTTTCCTGCGCGGCCGCAAAGCCCTTCTTCAGGTCTTCCAGCGGCTTGCCGCCCCAGTCCTGCGAAATCGAATCGGTGAAGGCCTGGCCGTAGCCGGTGGAGCCGTGGAAATCAATCATCACCACCGCGAAGCCGGCGCCGGCGTAGGTCTGCGGGTTCCAGCGGTAGTGGAAGTTGTCACCGAAGCTGCCCTGCGGGCCGCCGTGGATCAGGAAGGCCACCGGGTACTTCTTGCCTTCCTCATAGCCCACCGGCTTGACCACGTAGCCGTGCACGGTTTCGTCGTTCCAGCCCTTGAAGCTGAACTGTTCGTAGTCGCCGAACGCGAGGTTGGGCAGCACGTCGGCGTTGGCCTGGGTGATTTGCCGCTCGGCGCTGCCGTCGGCGCGGGCCACGAAGGCCTGGGCCGGGCTCTTGAGGTTGTCGCGGGTGTAGGCCAGCGTGTCGCCGACCAGATCGAAGCCGCCGATCGTGCCGCCGGCCAGCACCTTGGTGGCCTGGCCGCTGGCGATGTCCACCTTGAACAGCGGGTGCGTGCCCACGTCGTAGGCCTGGGTGTAGATGGCCTTGCCGTCGGCGGAGAGCTTGATGCCGTCGGCGGAACGGTCCCACGCCGGGGCGATTTCGCGGGTCTTGCCGCTGCGCAGGTCCATGGCCATCAGCGCCAGGCGGTCGGCTTCGAAGCCGGGGCGCTTCATGGCGCGGTAGTACAGGGTCTTGCCGTCGGCGCTGAACTCCGGGCCGGTGTCCATGGCCGGGTTGGCGGCGGTGAGGTTGCGCGGCGCCATGCGCGCGCGCACCCAGCCCTGGTAGAGATCGAAGTTGGTGGACCAGGCCTCTTCGCGGCCGGCCACGCGCACGCTGAACACCAGCGACTGGCCGTCGGGTGCCCAGGCGTACTCGCTGGCGTCGCCGAAGGGCTTGGACGGCACGTCGCCTTCAATGCCGGTGCTGATGCGCACGGGTTCGGCCGCGGCCAGGCCGTCGGCGCCGAAGGGCACCACGTACAGCTGGTTGCGGCGGCCGTCGGCCCAGGTGTCCCAGTGGCGCACGAACAGCTGGCTGTAGAGCTGGCCCGAAGCCTTGGTGGCGGCCTTCTGGTCGAGGCGCGACTTGGTGCAGGCCAGGTCGGCGCAGTCGGTGAACACTTCGAAGCTCACGGCCACCGACTTGCCGTCGGGCGACAGCTTGTAGCTGCCGACGTCGAGCGGATAGTTCGTCACCTGCACCGCGTCGCCGCCGGCCACGGCCTGTTTCCACAGCTGCATGGAGCCGGACTTGGCCGTCAGGAAATACACGGTGGCGCCATCGGGAGAGAACGACGGGCTGTTGACGTTGAAACCCTCGGCCGTGAACCGCACCGGCGGCGCGGCGTCACGCGCGAACAGGTCTTCGATCCACAGGCCGGTGCTGGCCTTGTTGGCCTCGAAATCGGCCTCGCGCACGGCCACCACCAGCTTGCGGCCATCGGGCGACAGGGTGGGCGAGGACACGCGGTCGAGCGTGACCAGGTCGCGGGCATCGAAGGGCTTGGGGGCGGCGAAGGCGGCGCCGGACAGGGCGGGCAGCAGCAGGGCGATCAGGACGGGACGCAGGGTCATGGCGGGCACCGGAGGAAGCGAACCCCCATGTTAGGCACCCCGGCCGCCGGGCGCAAAGTCCGGGCCGCGGGCACGGATGGCTATACTCGGCCGTCACATGGCTGGAGCACCCCGTGAGCACACCCCAGAACGCTGTTTCCGAGGATTTCCTCGGCCACCCGAAAGGCCTTTTCGTCTGTTTCTTCACCGAGATGTGGGAGCGGTTCTCCTTCTACGGCATGAAGGCACTGCTGCTGCTGTACATCCTGAAGTACCACCTGTTCACCGACGATGCGGGGTACGACCTGCTGGGCGCGTATGGCGGCCTGGTGTACGCGGTCCCGGTGTTCGGCGGCCTTCTGGCCGACCGCTACCTGGGCATGCGCAAGGCGGTGGTGCTGGGCGGCGTGCTTCTGGTGCTGGGCCACCTGGGCATGGCCTTCGAAGGTGAACAGGCGCGGCTGGTGGACGGCGTGGTGGTCCGGGACGAAGCGGCCCTGCAGGTCTTCTACCTCTCCCTGGCGCTCATCATCATGGGCGTGGGCTTCCTGAAGCCGAACATCTCCACCATCGTCGGGCGACTGTA
>DAORUD010000115.1:0-7456 GCA_035433005.1 Arenimonas sp.
TCCATCGGGATGCTGGCGGCGTTGGCGTTGGCGATGAAGGTGTCGGCCATCGCCGCCAGCGCGATGCTCATGCCGCCCGAGGCCGAGCCGGTGATGCCGGCCAGCGCGGTCACCGTCACCGCTTCGTTGACCAGCGGATTGGGAATCGCGCCCAGCGCATTGGCCACCACCAGGAAGCCGGGCAGGGCGGCGATGACGGCGCCAAAGCCGTATTCCGAGGCGGTGTTCATGGCCGCCAGCAGCGCGCCGCCGATCGCGGGCTTGGTGCTTTCGGCGAAGTGCGTCGCCACGCTGCGCCAGGCCAGCACCAGCACCGCCAGGATGCCCACCAGCAGCGCGGCCTGCACGGCCCAGATGGCCGAGATCTTGGCGATCTCCTGCACCACCGGCGCCGGGCTGCCGATCACCGAGGGCAGGAACGAATGGCTGTCGCCGTAGAACTGCGGAATCAGCACCGTGAACACCTTGTTCGACACGCCCACCAGCACCAGCGGCAGCAGCGCCACCCAGGCGTTGGCCAGGCGGTCGCCGGCAAACGGTGCGGGCTCGTTGAGCAGTTCGGTGCCGTAGCCCTCGCCGGCGGCCAGCGCAGCGCGACGGCGCCATTCCAGGTAGGCCAGGCCCAGCGCCAGGATGAACACGCCGCCGAGGGTGCCCAGCACCGGCGCCGCCCAGGTGTCGGTGCCGAAGAACGAGGCCGGGATGATGTTCTGGATCTGCGGCGTGCCGGGCAGGGCGTCCATGGTGAAGGTGAACGCGCCCAGGGCGATGGTGCCCGGGATCAGGCGCTTGGGAATATCACTCTGGCGGAAGAGTTCGGCCGCGAACGGGTACACCGCGAACACCACCACGAACAGCGACACGCCGCCGTAGGTCAGCACCGCGCACACCGCCACGATGGACAGCATGGCGCGCTCGGGCCCGAACAGCCGGATCACCGCCGCCACGATGGACTTGGAGAAGCCCGACACTTCGATCAGCTTGCCGAAAATGGCGCCCAGCAGGAACACCGGGAAATACAGCTTCAGGAAGCCCACCATCTTGTCCATGAACAGGCCGGTGAACATCGGCGCCACCAGGGTGGGGTCGGTCAGCAGCACCGCGCCCAGCGCCGCCACCGGCGCGAACAGGATGACGCTGTAGCCGCGGTAGGCCACCAGCATCAGGAACACCAACGCGCCCAGCACTATCAGGAAGGACATGCCTTCGATTCCCCGACGAACACAGGCCTGCAGTGTCCGCAGCCGCGCCGCGCGGGGCCACCTGTACCAAGGTACAGGTACCCGCCGCCGCGGCCGCGTCATAGTCTGCGTGGCAAGCGGCCGTCCGGCCATCCACATGCGTCGCAAGGGGACTACATGAAGCGCAACCACCTCAGCCTGGCCATCGGCCTCACCCTCTCCCTGGCCGCCGTGCAGGCGCATGCGCAGGACGCCGCGCCCGCCGCCGCGCCGGCCAGCGACGAGGCCGTGACCCTGGACGCCGTGCAGGTCACCGCCCGCAAGCGCGAAGAAACCCTGCAGGAAGTGCCCGTGGCGGTGACGGCGTTCACCGCCGAGTCGCTGGACAAGCTCAACATCCGCGACATCAGCGACCTCGATGCGCAGGTGCCCAACCTCACCATCTATGCCGCGCGCGGCTCCAGCAGCACGGTCACCGCCTACATCCGCGGCGTCGGCCAGTCCGACCCGCTGTGGGGCGTGGACCCGGGCGTGGGCATCTACCTGGACGACGTCTACATCGCCCGCCCGCAGGGCGCGCTGCTGGACGTGTTCGACGTCGAGCGCATCGAAGTGCTGCGCGGCCCGCAGGGCACGCTGTACGGCAAGAACACCGTGGGCGGCGCCATCAAGTACATCTCGCGCGGCCTACCCACCGAAACCTCGGGCAACGCCTCGGTCACCGTCGGCAACTACGGCCAGCTGGACGTCAAGGCGGCCATCGGCGGATCGTTCGACGAGCGTGATTCGCTGCGCGGCCGCATCGCGGTGGCCAGCCTGAGCCGCGACGGCTTCGGCGAGAACACCATCACCGGCCAGGACGTCAGCGACAAGGAAATCCTGGCGCTGCGCGGCCAGCTGGGCGCCTACGTCACCGACGACCTGAACTTCCAGTTCGCCTTCGACTGGATGGAAGACCAGTCGGGCGTGCGCGGCGCGCAGATGCTCTCGCCCAACCGCTTCACGCCGCTCTGGCAGCCGATGGACGACCGCTACGACGTCCGCAACGGCATGCCCAACATCAACGACACCACCCTGCAGGGCATCTCGGCCACGGCCAACTGGCGTGTCAACGACAGCTGGTCGGTGAAGTTCGTCACCGCCAAGCGCGAGTCCGACACCGAGACCAACATTGACTTCGACACCACGCCCCAGGCCATCGCCGACGTCAAGGCCTTCTACCGCGACCAGCAGGTGAGCAACGAGCTGCAGCTCAACTACGACGCCGGCGGCCGCCACCGCGGCGTGCTGGGCGTGTACCAGTTCAGCGGCGAGGCCGGTGGCCAGGTCCGCAACAACTTCTTCGGCCTGCTGTTCGGCGACACCCAGGGCACCGTCTACACCGATTCCATCGCGGTGTACGGCGACTGGAGCTTCGACGTCACCGACCAGTTCAACGTGGACGTGGGCGTGCGCTTCACCGACGAGGACAAGCGCGCCGACGTGCTCAACCGCGGCTACACCGACGCCACCTACACGGTGCCCACCAACATCGTCGCCAACTTCGACAAGACCATCAACTTCACCAACGTGGCGCCCAAGGTTTCGCTGGGCTACCAGCTCAACGACGACATCCTGCTGTACGGCCTGGCCACCCGCGGCTTCAAGTCCGGCGGCTACAACATCCGCGCCCAGGCCACCGCCGTGCCGCGTTCGGCCGAGCCCTTCGACGACGAAGTGGTGGACAGCTTCGAGGCCGGCGCCAAGATGTCGTTCCTCGACCAGCGCCTGTTCCTGAACGTGTCGGCCTTCCACAACAAGTACGAGGACATCCAGCTGTCGGTGTTCACCAGCTACGACAGCGACGGCAACGGCTCGCTGGACGCCTTCTTCGGCGACTTCACCAACGCCGGCTCCGGCACGGTGAACGGCGTGGAGGTCGAGTACCAGTGGCTGCCCAACCGCCACTGGCTGATCAGCGGCAACCTGGCGTACCTGGACGCCAAGTACGACGAATTCATCTACCTGGGCCAGAACATCGCCGACGAGCAGGAGTTCACCAACGCCCCCGAGTTCTCCGGCGCGTTCAACGTCGAGTACCGCACCGACCTGGCCAACGGCGGCGACCTGTCGGCGCGCGTGGGCTACAGCTACCAGGACGACGTGGTGGCCACCACCGAGATCGTGCGCACCGGCGCACTGCCGATCACCCAGGATGGCTATGGCCTGCTCAACGCCGGCGTGATCTGGAACACCGGCGGCGCCTGGTCGTTCTCGCTGCAGGGCACCAACCTGGGCGACAAGGAGTACCGCACCACCGGCTACAACCTCAACGCGGCGCTGGGCGTGGTCACCGGTTTCTACGGCCCGCCGCGCCAGTACAGCCTGACGGCGCGCTACGAGTTCTGATGGCCAGAGTTCCCCGGGAAGTTTCCCAACGGGCCGCGCAAGCGGCCCGTGTTTTTATTCCCGCCGCGCTGCTGCTGGCGCTGGCGGCCTGCGCCGGCGACCCGCCGCCGCTGCCTGAGCTGGCGGTGGATTCGTCGCGGGTGGCCGTGGCCGGGCTGTCGTCGGGTGCCTACATGGCCACCCAGACCCACCTGGCCTGGTCGGACCGGCTGCGCGGCGCGGCCCTGGTGGCCGGCGGCCCCTACGGCTGCGCGGGCGGTTCGCTCGACGTGGCGCTGGCGCTGTGCATGACCGGGCAGCCCGACGCGATGCGCCTGGCCGGGCGCGTGCGCGAGCGCGCGGCCAGCGGCGCCATCGCGCCGCTGCCGGGCCTGGCCGGCGACCGCGTGTACGTGCTGCACGGCAAGTCCGACGCCACCGTGTCGGCGGCGGTGAGCGACGCCGGCGCCGACGTTTACCGCGCGCTGGCGGACGACGCCGGCGGCATCACCGTGCGCAACAGCCGCGAGCGCGATTTCGGCCACGTGCTGCCCACGGCGGGCGAGGGCGTGGACTGCATCGCCGGCGGCAGCCCTTACCTGGGCGCCTGCGGTTTCGACGCCGCAGGCGAGGCCATGGCCTTCCTGTTCGGCGACCCGCCCTCGGCCGCGCCTGCGGCGGCGGCGGGCGCCCTGCTCAGCTTCAACCAGCAGGGCCTGCTGCCCGAAGGCGAAGACGCGCTGCTGGCCGACCGCGGTTTCCTCTACCTGCCGCCGGCCTGCGGGAAGGGCGAGCCCTGCGGCGTGCTGGTGGTTTTCCACGGCTGCCGGCAGAACGCCGACGCGGTGGGCGAGGCGTTCGTGCGCGGCGCCGGCTTCAACCGCTGGGCCGACGTGCACCGCGTGGCCGTGCTGTATCCTCAAACCCGGTCAAGCTACCTGCCGTTGAATCCAAAAGCATGCTGGGACTGGTGGGGCTATTCGGGGCCGGACTACGACACGCGGCGCGGCGTGCAGCAGCGCTGGCTGGCCGCGGCCATGGCCGCGCTGGGCGCCCCGCTGCAGGGTCCCGCCGCGGCCGTGAAGTAGGCCCGGGCCGCGCGGCATGCTGACCGATGCGCTCGTCATCGGCGCGGGCCTGCTCTGGCTGGGCATGCTGTTCGGCACCGCGCTGTGGGCCGAGCGCCGGCCGCAGCTGCTGCAGCGGCAGTGGCCGGCGGTGTACAGCCTGTCGCTGGCGGTCTACTGCACGTCGTGGACCTTCTACGGCACCGTCACCCAGGCGCAGCGCTCGGGCTGGCCGATCCCGCCCACCTTCATCGGCACCATCCTGCTGTACGCGCTGGGCTTCGGCTTCCTGCTCAAGCTGGTGCGGCTGGCGCGCGAACAGAACTGCACCTCGCTGGCCGATCTGATCGCCACGCGCCTGGGCAAGAATTCGTGGCTGGCGGCGGTGGTGACCTTCGTCGCGGTCATCGGCATCGTTCCCTACATCGCACTGCAGCTCAAGGCGGTGGCGATGAGCTATGGCTTGCTCACGCGCGCCTCGGAGCTGTCGCCGCCGCCCTGGCAGGACAGTGCGCTGTACGTGGCGCTGGCCATGGCGCTGTTCGCGATGCTGTTCGGCACGCGGCGCGCGTCGGCGGCCGAACACAACCGCGGCCTGGTGCTGGCCATGGCGGTGGAATCGCTGCTCAAGCTGGGCGCGATGCTGGCGCTGGGCGCCTTCGTCTGGTTCGGGCTGGACCTGCCCGACGTGCCGGCGCTGCCGCCGCCCGCCGACGGCGACTCGGGCTTCCCGGCGCTGGTGCTGCTGGGCGCGCTGGCCATGTTCACGCTGCCGCACCAGTTCCACGCCGGCGTGGTGGAGTGCCGCGACGAATCGCAGCTGCGCACCGCGCGCTGGCTGTTCCCGCTGTACATGCTGCTGATCGCGCTGCCCATCCTGCCGCTGGCGCACGCCGGCGACGCGCTGCTGGCGCCCATGGGCGTGCCCTCCGACCTGTACGTGCTGGCGCTGCCGCTGGCGCAGGGCCACGAGGCGCTGGCGCTGCTGGCCTTCCTGGGTGGCCTGAGCGCAGCCACCGGCATGGTGATCCTTTCGACGCTGGCGCTGAGCGTGATGATCGGCAACCACTGGCTGGCGCCGCTGCTGGTGCGAGGTTCGTGGGCGCCGGGCAGCGGCAAGGGCGTGGACCTGCGCGGCGCGGTGCTGATGCAGCGGCGCATCGGCATCCTGGCGGTGGTGCTGCTGGCCTGGCTGTACAGCCGCGCCATCGCCGGCAGCGACGCACTGGCCGACATCGGCGCGCTGTCGTTCTCGGGCCTGGCCACGCTGGCGCCGGCGGTGGGCTTCGCGGTGTGGCGGCCGCAGACGCCGGCGCGCGCGGTGCTGGCGGGCATCGTGGCCGCGGTGGTGGTGTGGACCTGGGTGCTGCTGGTGCCGGCCCTGGCCGAGGCCCGCGGCGTGTCGGGCGCGTGGCTCACGCGCGGTCCCTGGGGCCTGGCCTGGCTGTCGCCCGACGGCATGTTCGGCCTGGGCGAATGGAGCCGCATCGGTCGCGCCACGCTGCTGGGCCTGGGCGCCGGCGCGCTGGTGACCTGGATGCTGGCCTCGCGCCTGGACGCCTTGCCCGAGCGCGGCGGCGCCACGCTGTCGGGCCGCGGGCTGCGCGAAGTGGCCGCGCGTTTCCTGTCGCGCCAGAAGGTG
Organism: Arenimonas sp.; assembly: GCA_035433005.1. Lineage (GTDB taxonomy): Bacteria > Pseudomonadota > Gammaproteobacteria > Xanthomonadales > Xanthomonadaceae > Arenimonas. The sequence goes on from DAORUD010000115.1 coordinate 6,258, forward strand.
GACGACGTGATGGCCGATGCGCCGGCCGAAGGCGCCGTGCCGGCCGAGCTGCAGCAGCGCATCGAGCGCGAGCTGGCGGCGGTGCTGGGCGCCGCGTCGGCGCGCCTGCTGCTGGAGGCGGCGCGGCGCGAACAGGGCCGCGACCTGGATACGGTGGCCACCATCGTCGGCGAAGCCTCGCAGGCGCTGCGCTTCAACCAGCGCGTGCTCGAGGCGGCGCTGGAGAACATGACCCAGGGCATCAGCGTGGTGGACGCCGAACTGCGCCTGGTGGCCTGGAACCGCCGCTACGCCGAGCTGTTCGACTACCCGCCAGCGCTGCTGCAGGTGGGCGTGCCGGTGGCCGAACTGGTGGCGCACAACGTGCGCCGCGGCATTGCCGGCGAGCGCGAGCTGGCCGCGGCGGTGGCCAAGCGGCTGGGCCACATGCGCGCCGGCACGCCCTACGTGGCCGAGCGCCGCTTCGGCGAAACGGTGGTGGAAATCCGCGGCAACCCCATGCCGGGTGGCGGCTTCGTGGCCACCTTCACCGACGTCACCGACTTCCGCCGCAGCGAAGCCGAACTCAAGGTGGTGGCCGAAACGTTGGAGCAGCGCGTGGCCGACCGCACCGCCGAGCTGGCCCGCGCCAAGGCCGAAGCCGAGCGCGCCAACCGCGCCAAGACCCGCTTCCTGGCCGCCGTGAGCCATGACCTGGCGCAGCCGCTGAATGCCGCGCACCTGTTCGTGCACGCGCTGACGCCGCAGCTCACGCTGGCGCCGCACCGGCAGGCGCTGGCCAATATTGATGGCGCGCTGGGTTCGGCCGAGGCCCTGCTGTCGGGCCTGCTGGACATCTCGCGGCTGGACGCCGGCGGCATGGAGCCCAAGCTGCAGGTGCTGCGCATCCACGACCTGCTGCAGCACCTGGTGGCCGAGTTCCGCGTGCTGGCGGCGCAGAAAGGCCTGCCGCTGGACCTGGTGCCGTGCTCGGCCTGGGTGCGCACCGACCCGCAGCTGCTGCGGCGCGTGCTGCAGAACTTCCTGGGCAATGCCGTGCGCTACACCGCGCGCGGCCGCATCGTGGTGGGCTGCCGCCGGCGCGGCGACGCGCTGGTGGTGGAGGTGTGGGACACCGGCCCGGGCATCGCCGAGGCCGACCAGACGGTGATCTTCGAAGAGTTCCGCCGGCTCGACAGCGGCGGCCAGGGCCTGGGCAT
>DAORUD010000116.1:0-7402 GCA_035433005.1 Arenimonas sp.
CCTTCGCGGCCGGCCACGCCGATCGCGCCCAGGCTCTCGGGCTCGTCCGTTTCGCCGTCGCCCAGGAAGCACCACACCTTGCGGTCGGACGGGGCCACCAGGCCGCGGTGTTCGAGGTATTTCAGGAAACGCGCCTGGTAGATGGCGCTGATGGGGCCCAGGCCCATGCTGACGGTGGGCGTCTGCCAGTAGTCGGGCATCAGCCACGGGTGCGGGTAGCTGGACACGCCCTTGCCGTCCACTTCCATTCGGAAGTGGTCGAGCTGGTTTTCGCTGATGCGGCCTTCCAGGAAGCTGCGGGCGTAGATGCCGGGGCTGCTGTGGCCCTGGATGTACAGGATGTCGCCCGGGTGGTCGGCCGACGGGGCGCGCCAGAAGTGGTTGAAGCCCACGTCGTACAGCGTGGCGCCCGACGCGAACGAAGCAATGTGGCCGCCCAGGTCGCCGGGCTTGCGGTTGGCCTTCACCACCATGGCCATGGCGTTCCAGCGGATGATGCTGCGGATGCGCCATTCCAGGTTCGCGTCGCCGTCGCTCTTGGCTTCCAGGTGCGCGGGGATGGTGTTGATGTACTGGGTGGTGGGGTTGAACGGCAGCTGGCCACCGGCGCGGCGCGTGAGCTCCACCATGCGCTCGAGCAGGTGGTGGGCGCGCTCGGGGCCGTCGGCGTCGAGCACGGCCTTGAGCGATTCCATCCACTCACGGGTCTCGGTGGGGTCGAGGTCGTTTTCCAGTACGTCGGTAAGCCAGTTCATGTCCCTTCCCTGTGGCCGGCGCCTGGCGCGGCCCTGCTGTTTTGGTGTTGTCCGGGGAGTTTAGCGCAGGGCGGGGACCCGACGCCCCCGTATGCCGGGGCCTTGTGGCGCCGCCACCGCGGGCTATGCTGGGCCCAATCGCCCCGGGGGACCGATGGTCGCCAAGCCCGCCAGCCACGCCAGCATCCGCCGCCGCGCGCCGCGCAAGGTGGACTGGCGCCACAGCCTGCGAACGCGCCTGGTGCTGCTGTCCAGCCTCAGCAGCGTGCTGCTGATGGGCGCGCTGGCGCTGGTGTTCTACGTGGCCATGCGCGGGCTGCTGGTGGACACCGCCCGCGACGACATGCGCAACCTGGCCCAGCAGACCACGCGCGGCCTGGAGGCCACGCTGGGCACGGTGCAGATCAGCGCCCAGACCCTGGCTTCGAACGCGGCCGGCATTGGCCGCGAACCGATGGGGCTGCGGGTGCTGCTGGTGTCGGCCATCCAGGCCGACCCGGACGTGGTGGGCGCCATGCTGATCATCGAGCCGGGCCGGCTTTCGCCCGACGACCCGGGCTACAGCTGGTACGTGCGGCGCACGCCCACGGGCATGGTGGAATCCACCGTGCCCGACCTGGGCTACGACTACCGGGTGATGCCCTGGTACATCCGCACCACCACGGCGGCGCGGGCGTGGTGGTCGGAGCCTTACGCCAACGAAGCCACGGGCGGCGTGTCCTACATCACCTACAACGTGCCGCTGCGCCGGCCTGCGCAGGCGGGAGCGCCGCCGGGTGCGGCCATCGGCATGGTGAGCGTGGACGTGCCGGTGTCGCGGCTGGGCACGCTGCTGGGCGAAGTGCCGGCGGACAACGAACTGCAGCCGGTGCTGCTGTCGCCCGAGCGCGCCATCGTGCTGCACCCCGACCCGGACGTGCGCGGCAAGACCACCCTGCCCCAGGTGGTGGACGATGGCGGCCGCAGCGACCTGGCGCCGCTGCTGCAGGCGCTGCAGTCGGGCCAGCCGATCGAGTTCGAACACGTCACGGCCAGCGCCACGCGCGAATCGCCGCGGGGCGAGAAGCGCTACACGCTGGCCTACCCGGTGGCGGACACGGGCTGGGCGTTCGCGCTGTCGGCGTCCAACCGCTACGTGCTGTCGCAGCTCACGCAGATCACGCTGTGGGGCGTGCTGGCGGGCCTGGTGGTGGCGCTGGCGGGGCTGGCGCTGGTGCGGCGGTCGTCGGGGCGCATCGCCCAGCCCATCGAGGACCTGACCGAATCGGCGCAGCATTTCGCGCTGGGCGAGTTCGACTTCCCGCTGGAACACGTGAAGCGCGTGGACGAGGTGGGGGTGATGGCGCGGGCGTTCGACAGTGCGCGCGCTTCCATCAAGCAGCAGATGGAAGAGATTGCCGACATGGGCGCGGCGCGGATGAAGATCGAGCGCGAGTTCAACATCGCGCGCGACATCCAGCTGGCCATGCTGCCCAGCGGCACCGAGTTCGACGCCGGCGACGCCAAGGTGGAGCTGCACGGCATGCTGCAGCCGGCGAAGGCGGTGGGCGGGGATTTCTACAACCTGTTCGAGCGCGACGGCGACGCGGTGTGGTTCGTGATCGGCGACGTGTCGGACAAGGGCGTGCCGGCGGCGCTGTTCATGACGCGCACGATGACGGTGCTGGAAGTGGCGGCGCAGCTGGGCGGGTCGCCGGGGCGGGCGCTGCACGAGGCGGCCAAGCACCTGGTGGCGGGCAACGACACCTGCATGTTCGCCACGGTGCTGTGCGGCGTGCTGGAGCTGCGCACGGGCGCGCTGTCGCTGGCCAGCGCGGGTCACGAGCCGCCGGTGCTGCTGCGCGCGGACGGGCGGCGCGAGTTCCTGCCGGTGCCGTCGGAAGAGCCGCTGGGCGTGGCGGTGGCCGACGCGTACCCGGTGTGGCGTGGCCGGCTGCTGCCGGGGGACACGTTGTTCACCTATACCGACGGCATCACCGAGGCCTTCGACCGTGGCAATGAAGCGTTCGGCCCGCAGCGCCTGCTGGATGCACTCGACCCGAAGCTCGGCGCGAAGGCGCAGTGCAAGAAGGTGGTGGACGCGGCCAACAGCTTTGCTGGCGATGCGCCGCAGTCCGACGACATCACGGTGTTCGCGCTGCGCTTCACCCGCGACCCGCGCACGTACGAGCGCTTCACGGTGAGGGCCTACCTGCGCGCGCCGCTGCCGCCCAACGCCGTGGCCCAGCTGATGGACGAGGTGGACGCGGGCCTGGCCGGCCACGGGCTGCCGGCCACGCTGATGCACGACGTGCACCTGGTGCTGGAGGAAGTGACCTGCAACGTGTTCAGCCACGGCCAGGTGAGGGGCCGCGACCCGGCGCTGGAGCTGCTGGTGTCGGTGGACAGCCAGACGCTGTGCCTGGAGTTCCGCGACGACGGGCTGGCGTTCGACCCGCTCACCCAGCCGGCGCCGGACCTGGACGCGGACATCGGCGAGCGGCCCATCGGTGGACTGGGCGTGCACCTGGTGCGTGAACTGGCCGAGGAAGTCGCCTACAGTCGCGAAGACCACCACAACGTGCTGCGCGTGGTGCTGCACATCACCCACCGGGAACCCAACGCATGAGCCTGACCATCGAAAGCGCCCCGCTCGCCAACGGCAACCAGCGCCTGGCGCTGGCCGGCCGGCTGGACACGCACACCCACGCCGAACTGGACCGCCAGCTGGCGCCGCTGCTGGCGTCGGGCATCCGGTCGCTGGTGCTGGACCTGGCCAGGCTGGAGTACATCAGCTCGGCCGGCGTGCGTTCGATCTTCAAGGCCCGCAAGGCCCTGGCCGCGCACGAAGGCAAGGTGGTGGTGGTGAATCCCCAGCCCCAGATCCAGAAAGTGTTCGACGTGGTGAAAGCCGTGCCCCTGGACGAGATCTTCCCCACCATCGAAGAAGCCGACGCCTACCTCGACGCCATGCAGCGCAAAGTCCTCCAAGGCGACGACGACGAATAACGGGGTCAGATCACCTTTCTGCAGGAACGGGGTCAGATCAAGTTACCGACATGAACGTGCGGCATCGCCTGACGCACTTTCGCCGGAAAGACCGTGGCGCCACCGGCGCCCGCATGGCGAACTGGTGCCATGCCGCGACATGCCCGCATCGAACTCCCCCACGTACCCCAGCACGTGCGCCAGCGCGGCAACAACCGTCAGCCGTGTTTCCTCGACGACAACGACCGGCGAAATTACCTGGAGCTTCTGGCCGGCGCCCTGCGCGACACCGGATGCCGGCTGCACGCCTACGCGCTGATGGACAACCACGTGCACCTGCTGGTGACGCCGCCCTGCCCCGGGGCCACCGGCCGGATGATGCAGCACCTGGGTCGGCGGTACGTGCGCCTGTTCAACGCCAGGCACGGGCGGAGCGGCACGCTGTGGGAAGGCCGGTACCGGGCCTGCCTGGTGGACAGCGAGGGCTATGTGCTGCGCTGTGCACGCTACATTGACCTGAACCCGGTGCGCGCCCGCATAACGGCGGATGGACGGGACTACCGTTGGTCAAGCTGTGCCGCGCTGTGCGGGCTCCGGCACGACCCGTTGCTCTCGCTGCACGCGGCACAGGTGGCGCTCGGTCCGACGACACCGGCGCGCGGCCTTGCCTACCAGGGCCTGCTCGACGAGGCCATTTCCGACGACGAAATGCAGGCCATTCGCCTTTACCTGCAGCAGCAGCGCGCCTGGGGCCGGGACGATTTCCGCGCCATGGTGGAGGCCGCGACCGGGCGATTCGCCTCCCCGCGTCCGGCGCATCGCCCGGCGCTCGGCGCGAGAAAGCTCATCTGACCCCGTTATTGGTCGGTCAGCCAGAGGGTGGCGTACAGCGTGAGTGACCCGAGGCTGAAGGCGAGGTTTGCCCACCATCGGCGCGCCGCGTCTTCGCGGGAGCCGGTGAGGTCCAACACCAGCTGCCACAGCACGAACGACGCCATGATCCAGTAGATGACCGGGAACAGGTGCGCGTCGAACCCGAAGTCATCCGCCGATTTCCCGAACCAGGACAGCACGACGTTGATCTGCGAAAGGATGCCCAGCACCCCGATGGCGCCGTTCACGAACATCCACCCCATCTCGGCCAGGCCGAATACCGCGCCGTAGAAGAGGGCGAAGAACATGATCCCGAAGCCGCCAATGATCACCAGCCCGCCCATGTTGGGCCATTTGCCCGCATAGGCGAAACCGAAACAGAAAGCACCAAAAAGGCAGGTCTGCAGGAAGATGGTGGGATAGACAATCAGCGGCGACAGCCGGGTGCCGGCGGGATGGAAGTCTTTTCCGTACCGGATGTCGTACTTGAGACGAAGGGCCACGTGTATCCGCCAGTCAGCGAAGCAGGTAGAGGCCACCATAGACCATCAGGGAAACGACCACGTAGGCCGATTCTGCGACGCGCCGCCGGGTGGGGTTGTCGCGCGATCCAGTGAGGTCCAGCACCAGCTGCCGCACCAGGAAAGTGTAGAGGATGTAGTAAAGGAACGGCGTCACGTGCACCCACGGCGAAAAATCCGCCAGCGACTTCCCGAACCAGCCCACGATGGTGTCGATCTCGGCCCAGATGCCCAGCAGACCCAGGCCGGCGTTGATCAGCATCCACTTCACCTCGTCCATCCCGAAGATGGCCAGGTAGAACACCAGGTACACGGTGATGGCGATGCCGCCGTGCAGGTACAGGAAGCCGATGTCGGGGGAATCGCTGCCATAGGCCATCAGGAAGCCCGACAGCCCGAACATCGCCATGTGGAACAGGAAGAACGGGTAGATGAACTTCATCGGCGCCCGATCGCCCGCCGCGTACTGCGTGCCGCCCACCTTGATGGCTGACTTCAACTTCATGCACGCCCTCCCCGCCGCACTGGCCAAACGGTAACCCAATAACGGGGTCAGATCAGCTTCCTGCAGGAAGTTGATCTGACCCCGTTTTAGCCGCGGGCGGAGCGGATTTGGGCGTCTACGGCGGCGATGGCGGTCATGTTGACGACGCGGCGGACGGTGGCCGAGGGGGTGAGGACGTGGGCGGTGCTGGCCAGGCCCATCAGGATGGGGCCGATGCCGACGCCGTCGGTGACGCTGCGCACCAGGTTGTAGCCGGCGTTGGCGGCGTCGAGGTTGGCGAACACCAGCAGGTTGGCCCGGTCGGTGAGGCGGGAGTTGGGGAAGATGCGTTCGCGGGCTTCGGCGTTCAGGGCGATGTCGGCGTGCATTTCGCCTTCCACCTCCAGCTTGGGCGCGCGCTCGCGCAGGATCTGCAGCGCGTCGCGCATCTTCTGCGAGCTGTGCGACTCGCTGGAGCCGAAGTTGGAATGGCTCACCAGCGCCGCCTTGGGCACGATGCCGAACAGTTTCAGCCGGAACGCCGCCTGGATCACCGACTCGGCAATCTCGGCCGCGCTCGGGTCCACGTTCACGTGCGTGTCGGTGAAGAACAGAACGCCCTTGTCATTCAGCACCGCGCTCAATGCCGACAAACCGCGGCTTTCGCTCTCCACGCCCAGGATCTCGCGCACGTACTTGAGCTTGCGCACGAACCGCCCCACCAGCCCGCACAGCAGCGCGTCGGCCTCCCCACGGCGCACCATCAGCGCCGCGATCACCACGTCGCGCGAGCGCACCAGCGCCTTGGCCGCCGACGGCGTGATGCCCTTGCGCTGCATGATCTCGTGGTAGAGCTGCCAGTAGTCGTTGAATCGCGGGTCGTCGTCGATGTTGGTCACGTCCACGTCCACGCCGATGCGCAGCCGCAGCCCCAGGCGCGCGATGCGCCGCTCGATCACCGCCGGCCGGCCGACCAGGATCGGTCGCGCCAGGCCCTCGTCCACCACCGTCTGCACGGCGCGCAGCACGGTTTCTTCCTCGCCCTCGGCGTACACCACGCGCTTGCGGTCGGCGCGCGCGCGGTCGAACACCGGCTTCATCAGCAGGCCGGTGCGGAACACCCAGCTGCTGAGGCGGTCGCGGTAGGCCACCATGTCGTCCATCGGCCGCGTGGCCACGCCCGAGTCCATCGCGGCCTGCGCCACCGCAGGCGCCAGCGACACCAGCAGCCGCGGATCGAACGGGCGCGGGATCAGGTATTCGGGCCCGAACGAAGGCGTTTCGCCCGCATAGGCGGCGCCCAGGTCGGTGGCTTCACGCCGCGCCAGGTCCGCGATGGCGCGCACGCAGGCCAGCTTCATCGGCTCGTTGATGGTGGTGGCGCCCACGTCCAGCGCGCCGCGGAAGATGTACGGGAAGCACAGCGCGTTGTTCACCTGGTTGGGGTAGTCGCTGCGCCCCGTGGCGATGATGGCGTCCGGGCGCGCCTGCTTGGCCAGCGCCGGATCAATCTCGGGCGTGGGGTTGGCCAGCGCGAAGATGATGGGCCGCGGCGCCATGGTGGCCAGCATTTCCGGCTTGAGGATGCCGCCGGCCGACACGCCCACGAACACGTCCGCGCCATCGACGATCTCGGCCAGGCAGCGCGCCGACGTGTCGCGCGCATAGCGCACGATGCCGGCGTTGAAGCCGCCCGGCGCCAGGTCGGGACGGCCGGTGTGCAGCACGCCGTCCTTGTCGCTCACCAGGATGTTCTCCGGCTTCATGCCCAGCGCCACCAGCATGTCCAGGCAGGCGATGCC
>DAORUD010000117.1:0-7262 GCA_035433005.1 Arenimonas sp.
GGCCGAAGCAAAAGCCGCCGGCCTGTGGAACCTGTTCCTGCCCGACGCCCGCCTGGGCGCCGGCCTGAGCAACCTCGACTACGCGCCCATCGCCGAGCTCACCGGCCGCTCGCTGCACGCCCCCGAAGCCTTCAACTGCAGCGCGCCCGACACCGGCAACATGGAAGTGCTGGCCCACTTCGCCTCGCCCGGACAGCAGGCGCCGTGGCTGCCGCGCCTGCTGGCCGGCGAGATCCGCTCGGCCTTCGCCATGACCGAGCCCGACGTGGCCAGCTCCGACGCCACCAATATCGCGATGCCGATCGTGCGCGACGGCGACGAGTTCGTGATCAACGGCCGCAAGTGGTGGACCACCGGCGCCGGCCATCCGCACTGCGAAATCCTGATCGTGATGGGCGTGACCGACCCGGAGGCGCCCGTGCACCGCCGCCAGTCCATGGTGCTGGTGCCGAGGAATACCCCGGGCGTGCGCGTGGTGCGTCCGCTCACCGTGTTCGGCTACGACGACGCGCCGCACGGCCACGTCGAGATGGCCTTCGACAACGTGCGCGTGCCGGTGGCCAACCTGCTGCGTGAATCCGGCAGCGGCTTCGAGATCGCACAGGCGCGGCTGGGGCCGGGCCGCATCCACCACTGCATGCGCCTGATCGGCATGGCGCAGCGCGCGCTGGAAATGATGGTGGAACGCGCCCGGCATCGCGAAGCCTTCGGCCGGCCGCTGGGCGGGCACGGCATGGCGCAGGAAGCCATCGCGCTGTCGCGCTGCGAGATCGAACAGGCGCGCCTTCTTACGCTGCAGGCCGCGGCCGCGCTGGACGCGCACGGCAACAAGGGCGCCAAGGACCTGATCGGCATGATCAAGATCGTCGCCCCGCGCATGGCCTGCGCCGTGGTGGACCGCGCCATGCAGGTGCACGGCGGCGGCGGCCTGTCGCAGGACCACTTCCTGGCCCAGGCCTACGCCGGCGCGCGCTCGCTGCGCCTGGCCGACGGCCCGGACGAAGTGCATATCGCCGCCCTCGCCCGCTCGATGCTCAAGGCCTGACCCACCCCCTGTAGGAGGGCCTTCAGGCCCGATGCTTCTCGCCGAAAGGCATCGGGCCTGAAGGCCCTCCCACAAGTTACGGAATCGACATGACCCCTTCGCTCGACCTGCCCGCGAATGCCCTTTCGGATTACCTCGAAGCGCACGTCCCCGGATTCCGCGGCCCTCTGACCGCCACCAAGTTCAAGGGCGGCCAGTCCAACCCGACCTATCTGGTGGAAGCCGCCAGCGGCCGCTACGTGCTGCGCCGCAAGCCGCCGGGCAAGCTGCTGCCGTCGGCGCACGCGGTGGACCGCGAGTTCCGCGTGCTGCAGGCGCTGCACGGCACCGCCGTGCCGGTGGCCCGGCCGCTGCACCTGTGCACCGACGAGTCGGTGATCGGCTCGATGTTCTACCTGATGTCGTACGTGGACGGCCGCATCTTCTGGGACCCGTCCCTGCCCGAGGCCACGCCGGCGCAGCGCGCCGACATCTACCTGGCCATCATCGACGCCATGGCGGCGCTGCACACCGTGGACCCGGCGGCGGTGGGCCTGGCCGACTTCGGCAAGCCCGGCGGCTATTTCGAACGCCAGCTCAAGCGCTGGGGCGAGCAGTACCGCGCCAGCGAAACGCGTCCGATCCCGGCGATGGACGAACTGATCGCGCGCCTGCCCGCGCGCTGCCCCGCCGACGACGGCAGCGTGGCGCTGGCGCACGGCGACTTCCGCATAGACAACCTGATGTTCCACCCGACGCAGCCGCGCGTGGTGGCGATCGTGGACTGGGAGCTTTCCACCCTGGGCCATCCGCTGGCCGACCTGGGCTATTTCTGCATGGCGCTGCGGCTGCCGCGCAACCCCGCGCTGCCGGGGCTGGCGGGCATGGACCGCGCGGCGCTGGGCATCCCCGACGAAGCCGCGCTGCTGGCGCGCTATTCCGAACTCACCGGCCGGCCGATACCGGCGGACTGGCCGTTCGTGCTGGCCTTCAGCTTCTTCCGGCTGGCGGCCATTGCCCAGGGCGTGGCCAAGCGCGCCGAGCAGGGCAACGCCTCGAGCGAACAGGCCGTGCAGGCCGGGCGCATGACCGGGATGCTGGCCGCGCTGGGGCTGGAAGTGCTGGGCTGAAGCCGCGCCGTCCGCGCGCCGCGATGCCGGCGACGCGGTCGCTCAGCTTCTCGCCGCGGCCCAGCGGTGGATGTGCCGCGCCATCTCGGCCAGGCCATCGGTGAGCGCCGCGGGGCCCGGCTGCAGGATGATCGGCGACTTGATTTCGTGCAGCTCGCCGTCGCGCACGGCGGGCACGGCGCCCCAGCCTTCGCGCGCGGCCACCTTGCCGGGCTGGAACTTCTTGCCGCACCACGAACCGAACACGATGTCGGGCGCGCGGGCAATGATGTCGCGGTCGTCGGCCAGGATGCGGAACTTCGCCAGCGATTGCGCCGCCAGCTCGGGGAAGATGTCGTCGCCGCCGGCGATGCGCACCAGTTCGGCCACCCAGCGAATGCCGCTGATGCGCGGCTCGTCCCACTCCTCGAAGTACACCTTCGGGCGGCACGGCAGATTCGCCGACGCCGCGGCCACGGCGTCCACGCCGCGCTGCAGCTGGTCGGCAAACGCGTTGGCGCGGTCGGCCGCGCCCACCAGCGCGCCCAGTCGGCGCACGTAGTCGACGATCTCCGCCACGCTGCGGTGGTTGCTGATCCACACCTCCACGCCGTGGCGGATGAGCTCGGCGGCAATGTCGGCCTGGATGTCGGAAAAGCCCACCACGAAATCCGGCTGCAGCTTCAGGATCTCGCCCACCTTGGCCGAGGTGAAGGCGCTGACCTTGGGTTTCTCCTTCCGCGCGCGCGGCGGCCGCACCGTGAAGCCGGAGATGCCGACGATGCGGTCCTGTTCGCCCAGGGCGTACAGGACTTCGGTCGGCTCTTCGGTGAGGCAGACGATGCGGCGCGGGCCGAAACTCACGGATACAGCATCCGCTTCGTCCACTGGCCGTCCACGCGCTGGTAGTGGTGGCGCTCGTGCAGGCGGAAGCGCGCGCCGTACCAGAACTCGATGCGCTCGGGCACCACGCGGAAGCCCGACCAGTGCGGGGGGCGCGGCACGTCCACGCCCTCGAACTTCTTCTCGAAGGCGGTGATGCGCGCTTCGAAGGTGTCGCGCGAATCCAGCGTCTGCGACTGGATCGAGGCCCAGGCGCCGATCTGGCTGGGGCGCGGGCGCGAGGCGAAGTACTCGTCGGCCTCGGCCAGCGACACCGGCTCCACCGTGCCTTCGATCTTCGCCTGCACCTGTTCGCGCAGCGTCTTCCACAGGAACAGCAGCGCCGCCTGCGGATTCTCGGTCAGCTGGCGGCCCTTGCGGCTTTCATAGTTGGTGTAGAACACGAAGCCGCGGGCGTCGAAGGCCTTGAGCAGCACCGTGCGCGCGGCCGGGCGGCCCTGCGCGTCGGCGGTGGCCAGGGTCATGGCGGTGGGCTCGGGGTCGCCGCCTTCGGTGGCTTCCTTGAGCAGGCTGGCGAAAGTGTCCAGCGCTTGGGCGTAGAGGTCGGTCATGGCGGGCTCCTGGGTTGCCCCATTGTCGCCCCGATGCCGCCCGGCGCGCACCTGCGCCCGGCCTGCGGCGCGGCCCGGGGCCGCGCCGGGCCGGGGTTCAGGTCACCACGAAGCTCACGCGCATGTTCACGCGCCACTCGGTGACGGTGCCGTCGTCGTCGCAGACGACCTTGATGTCGTTCACCCAGGCACCCTTGATGTTCTTCACGCTCTTGGCGACCTTCTTGAGGCCGCCCTGCACGGCGTCCTCGACGCCTTTCTTGGAGGACGACGAGACTTCGATCACTTTGGTGACGGTGGCCATGTGCTTCTCCCCGCGGTGGGCCCGGAGTGGGCCCGACCGACTATACGCCCGGCTTTGCGAGCAGGCCGGCGTAGCCTGAACGGTAGTCGGCGTACCCGGGCACCCAGCCGCTGCCGCGCAGGCGCGCGTTGCTCACGCGCCGGCCGCGTTCGGGCCCGGCCGCGGCGGCCACCGGCGGCAGGCCCTCGGCCTCGCGCACCCAGGCCAGCACCTCCGACTCCAGCGCCGGCCGGTCGTCGTTGCCCAGGTACAGCGGCTGCGGGTGGCGCAGGTCGAGCAGGTGCGACAGCGCGGCGGCGGCGTCCTGCACGTGGATGCGGTTGGTCCAGCGCGGCTCGCCCGCCTCGCCGGCGCGGGCCTTGCGCAGCAGGTATTCGCGGCCCGGGCCGTAGATGCCCGAAAGCCGCAGCACGCTGCCGCCCGGCAGCGGCGCCAGCACGCGCTCGGCGTCCAGCAGCACGCGGCCATTGAAGGCGGCGGGTGCGGCGGCGGTGCCTTCGTCCACCCATTCACCGGCGTCCTGCGCGTACACGGCGGTGGACGAGACGAACACCACGCGCGGCGCCTCGACCGCATCCAGCAGCCGGCGCAGGCCGTCGTGGTACAGCGCGCGGTAGGCCGCCTCGTCGCGCTGGTCGGGCGCGGCGCAGAACACCAGGGACACCGCCTGCCGCGGCAGCGTGGACAGCCCTTCGCCCGTGGCCAGGTCGGCGCGATGGCGGCGCACGCCGTCGCCGGCGTCCACGTCGCGGCGACGCAGCGCGATCACGTCGTCGCCGCGTGCGGCGCGCAGCGCGGCCAGCCGGCTGCCCACGTCGCCGGCCCCGGCGATGATCACCAGGTCCTTGCTCACGGATGCATGCGCCGCGAAACGACGCGTCGGGAAGACGATGCCATCATGCCGGGATGCTAGCATCGTCGCCCATGAATCCCGCCCCAAACCTCGTCCTCGTCGGCCCGATGGGCGCCGGCAAGACCTCCATCGGCAAGCGCCTGGCCACGCGCCTGGGCCTGGCGTTCGTGGACTGCGACCATCGCCTCGAGGAAGTGACCGGGGCGCCGGTGCCGCTGATCTTCGAATGCGAGGGCGAAGCCGGCTTCCGCGCCCGCGAAACCGCCCTGATTGCCGAACTCATGCGCGGCGAAGGCCAGCTGGTGGCGACCGGCGGCGGCGCCGTGCTGGCCGAAGCCAACCGCGAGCGGCTCAAGGCGCGCGGCTTCGTGGTGCACCTGCAGGTGAGCGTGGACCAGCAGATCGAGCGCCTGGCCCGCGACCGCACCCGTCCGCTGCTGGCGGTGGGCGACAAGCGCAGCCGGCTCGAGGCCATGGCCATCGAGCGCGGACCGATCTACCGCGACGTCGCCGATTTCACCTTCGATGCCGACGGCCTGGCCGTGGCCGTGGCGGCCGAACGCCTGGGCGCGCTGCTGGAACAGCGCTGGCAGCGCGCCGCGGTGACGCCATGACGGTGCGCGAACTGCAGGTGGAACTGGGCGATCGCCGCTACCCGATCCGCATCGGCCGCGGCCTGCTGGACGACCCGGCCGCCCTGGCCGCCCTGGTGACCGGCCGGCACGCGCTGGTGGTCACCGACGCCAACGTCGCGCCGCACTACCTGGCCCGCGTGATGGCCGCGCTGTCGGGCAAGACCACCGCCAGCCTGGTGCTGCCCGCTGGCGAGCAGGAAAAAACCCTCGCGCGCTTCGGCGAAGTGATGGCCGCACTGGCCGCCCTGGGCGCCAGCCGCGACGCCACCGTGGTGGCCCTGGGCGGCGGCGTGGTCGGCGACCTGGCCGGCTTCGCCGCGGCCTGCTGGATGCGCGGCGTGCGCTTCGTGCAGCTGCCCACCACCCTGCTGGCCATGGTGGATTCCTCGGTGGGCGGCAAGACCGCGGTGGACCTGCCGCAGGGCAAGAACCTGGTCGGCGCCTTCCACCAGCCCGCCGCCGTGCTGGCCGACGTGGCCACGCTCGACACCCTGCCCGCGCGCGAACTGCGCGCCGGCCTGGCCGAAGTGGTGAAGTACGGCGCCATCGGCGACGCGGAATTCTTCGCCTGGCTGGAAGATAACGCCGAGGCCCTGCTGGCCCGCGACCCCGACGCGCTGGCCCACGCCATCGCCACCAGCTGCGCCCACAAGGCCGGCGTCGTCGCCCGCGACGAAACCGAACAGGGCGAGCGCATGCGCCTCAACTTCGGCCACACCTTCGGCCACGCCATCGAAACCGAACAGGGTTACGGCGGACTGCTGCACGGCGAGGCGATTGCCGTGGGCATGGTGCTGGCGGCGCGGCTGTCGGCCGACCTGGGCCGCGCGCCCTGGTCGGACACGGCCCGGCTGGCGGCCCTGCTCGAACGGCTGGGCCTGCCGGTGGAGCTGCCGCACGGGCTGCGCGGCGACGCCCTGCTGGCGCGCATGCGGCTGGACAAGAAGGCCGTGTCCGGCGCGGTGCGGCTGATCCTGTGGACGGGCCTGGGCCAGGCCGACGTGGTGGACGGCGTGCCCGACGCCGACATCCTGCCCCTCCTCGAGCCCTGACCCTCCCTGTGGGAGGGCCTTCAGGCCCGATGCTATTCGCCGGAAAGCATCGGGCCTGAAGGCCCTCCCACAGGGGGGACCGGCTACAATGGCGGTCCTATGCGCCTACTGCTCCAGCAAAAACCCGCCGCCGGTGAAGCCCCCAGGTATGTCCAGCTGATGCTCCAGCAGGACCTGCTGGGCGGCTGGACCCTGCTGCGCGAAACCGGACAGATCGGCGGCAAGGCCGCGCTCAAGCGCGAGCTCTACCTCGATCGCGACGCCGCCCTGCAGGCCTTTGAAAAGGCGCGCGACGCCCAGGTCCGCAAGGGCTTCCTGGTGATGTTCGCCCAAGGTGCCGACGCACCCCGTTGATGGAATGACCGCCGTGACCCTGAAGAACGACCGCTTCCTGCGCGCCCTGCGCCGCGAACCCGTGGACTGCACGCCCGTGTGGCTGATGCGCCAGGCCGGCCGCTACCTGCCCGAGTACCGCGCCACCCGCGCCCAGGCCGGCAGCTTCATGGGCCTGGCCACGAATCCCGAGCTGGCCTGCGAAGTCACGCTGCAGCCGCTGCGCCGCTTCGAACTCGACGCCGCCATCCTGTTCTCCGACATCCTGACCGTGCCCGACGCGATGGGCCTGGGCCTGTACTTCGCCGAGGGTGAAGGCCCGAAGTTCGAGCGCCCGGTCCGCACGGCCGCCGACATCGCCAGGCTGGCCGTGCCCGACATGGGCAGCTCGCTGCGCTACGTGATGGACGCGGTGCGCCTGATCCGCCGCGAACTGGACGGCAGCGTGCCGCTGATCGGCTTTTCCGGCAGCCCCTGGACCCTGGCCTGCTACATGGT
>DAORUD010000118.1:0-7139 GCA_035433005.1 Arenimonas sp.
TGCGGCCCTGCTTGTCGACTTCCAGCACCTTGACCTTGACGATATCGCCTTCCTTCAGCTTGTCGGAGACCTTCTCGACGCGCTCGTTGGAGATCTGCGAGACGTGCACGAGGCCATCCTTGCCGGGGGCGATGGTGACGAACGCGCCGAAGTCCATCAGCTTGGCGACCTTGCCTTCGTAGATGCGGCCCGGTTCGACGTCCGAGGTGATCTGTTCGATGCGGGCCTTCGCCGCCTGCGCCGCGAGTGCGTTCACCGAGGCGATGACGATGGTGCCGTCGTCCTGGATGTCGATCTGGGTGCCGGTTTCCTTGGTGATGGCCTGGATGACCGAGCCACCCTTGCCGATCACTTCGCGGATCTTGTCCGGGTGGATCTTCATGGTCAGCAGGCGCGGGGCGTACTCGGACATCTCCGTGCGGGAGGTCGAGATGACCTTGGCCATTTCGCCGAGGATGAACAGGCGGCCCTGCTTGGCCTGGGCCAGCGCGACCTTCATGATCTCTTCGGTGATGCCGTCGATCTTGATGTCCATCTGCAGGGCGGAGATGCCGCCCTCGGTGCCGGCCACCTTGAAGTCCATGTCGCCCAGGTGGTCTTCGTCACCCAGGATGTCCGACAGCACGGCGAAGTCCGAACCTTCCTTGATCAGGCCCATGGCGATACCGGCCACCGGCGCCTTGATCGGCACGCCCGCGTCCATCAGCGCCAGCGACGAGCCGCAGACCGAGGCCATCGACGAGGAGCCATTGGACTCGGTGATTTCCGAGACCACGCGGATGGTGTACGGGAACGCTTCCATGGTCGGCATCACGGCCTGGACGCCGCGGCGGGCAAGGCGGCCGTGGCCGATCTCGCGACGCTTCGGGCCCATCATGCGGCCGGCTTCGCCCACCGAGTACGGGGGGAAGTTGTAGTGGAACAGGAAGTGGTCCTTCGACTCGCCTTCGACGGCGTCGATGACCTGGCCGTCGCGCGCGGTGCCCAGCGTGGTGACCACGATGGCCTGCGTTTCGCCGCGGGTGAACAGCGCCGAGCCGTGGGTGCGCGGCAGCACGCCGGTCTTGACGGTGATCGGGCGCACGGTCGAGAGATCACGGCCGTCGATGCGGGTGCGGGTCTTGAGCACCGACTCGCGCATGGTGGAGTACTCGAACTCGCCGAATTCCTTGGCCAGGTCGGCGGCGTTCCAGCCGTTGGCTTCGATCTGCGGGGCCAGCGAAGCGATGACTTCCTTCTTCACCGCCGAGATGGCTTCCTTGCGCTCGAGCTTGTCGCGCACCTGGAAGGCGGCCTCGAGCTTGTTGCCGATGGCGGCCTTGAGCGCGTCGACCGGGGCCTGGGCCTTTTCCGGCGCGGTCCAGGACCAGTGCTTCACGCCCACTTCCTTGACCAGCTCGTTGATGGCGTTGATGACGACCTGCATCTGCTGGTGGCCGAACATCACGGCGCCCAGCATCACGTCCTCGCTCAGCTCCTTGGCTTCGGACTCGACCATCAGCACCGCGTTGGCGGTACCGGCGACGACCAGTTCAAGGTCGGAGGTCTTGAGTTCGGTGGTGGTGGGGTTGAGCAGGTACTTGCCGTTGGCGTAGCCGACCTTGGCGGCGCCGATCGGGCCCGCGAACGGGATGCCCGACAGGGCCAGCGCGGCGGACGCGCCGATCAGGGCCGGGATGTCGCCGTGGATTTCCGGGTTCATGGACATCACGGTGGCGATGACCTGCACTTCGTTGCGGAAGTGCTCGGGGAACAGCGGGCGGATCGGGCGATCGATCAGGCGCGACACCAGCGTCTCGCGCTCGGTCTGGCGGCCTTCACGCTTGAAGAAGCCACCCGGGATGCGGCCGCCGGCGTAGAACTTCTCGATGTAGTCGACGGTGAGCGGGAAGAAGTCCATGCCTTCGCGCGCATTCTTGTTGCCGACTGCCGTCACCAGCACGACCGTGTCGCCGAACTTCACGACGACTGCGCCACCGGCCTGGCGGGCGATCTCACCCGTCTCGAGGGTGACCTGGTGCTGACCGTACTGGAACGTCTTGGTTACTTTCGCCACGATGTGTATTCCTCATCTTCGGATTCGATCCGTCGGGCACCCTGCCCGGCGGTTTGGCCCCGTGCGTTCCGGGGCCCCAAATGCAACGCGGCGCATCTCTGCGCCGCGTTGGTTTACTTGTCTTAGCGACGCAGGCCCAGGCGCTCGATCAGGGTCTGGTAACGCTTGGCGTCCTTCTTCTTGAGGTAGCCAAGCAGGCTGCGGCGCTGGTTGACCATCTTCAGGAGGCCGCGGCGGGAGTGGTGGTCCTGCTTGTGGGTCTTGAAGTGGTCGGTGAGGTGGTCGATGCGGGCGGAGAGCAGGGCCACCTGGACTTCCGGGGAACCGGTGTCGTTGGGGACGCGCTTGAACTCTTCGATGATCTTGGCGGAATCGACGGACATGGTGTTTTCTTCTCTGTGATGCGCAGCCTGCAGGAACGTCGCCAGGATTGACGCCGCACCGCGTGGCTCGCCGGTTGGGAGGTGCTTGTGAAAGCCGCAGAATTATAGCCGGGCGCGCCTTTCCGGACAAGGCGTTATGCGCGCCGGCGGCTCGTCAGCAGGCGCTGGCCCAGCGGAAAAGGCGCTTGGCGCGCAGTTGGCCGTCCGCGGACAGTTCGCCCAGGCCCAGCGATCGGCCTTCGGCGTTGAGGACGTTCACGGCCAGCGGGGTCGGGCTTGAAGGCCCTCCCACCCGGGGAGCCGAGGTGAGGAGGGGGCCGGAGGGTCCGCTTTCGCTGGCCACCCCCTGTGGGAGGGCCTTCAGGCCCGACTCCCCCAGTTTCACCCCCTGCCCCATGCCCAGGCGCCGGCCCTCGTCCCAGTCCACGGTGACCGCAGGCCAGTGCGCCAGCCCCCGCTCCACCGGCAGCAGCAGGGCCTCGAGCCCCGCCTCGCCGGCGGTGTCGGCCGCGGTCTGGAGTTCGCCCAGGGTCCAGGCGCGGGCGTCGCGGAACGGATCCACCCAGGTGCGCCGCAGCGCGGTGATGTGGCCGCCGCAGCCCAGCGCCTCGCCCAGGTCGCGGGCCAGGCTGCGGATGTAGGTGCCCGAGCCGCAGGTCACGTCCAGGGTGAGCTGGCCGCCGTCGAGGTCGACCAGATGGACGGCGTGCACGTCCACTTCGCGCTCGGGCACGTCGATGGCCTCGCCGCGGCGGGCCTTCACGTACAGCGCTTCGCCGCCCTGCTTGAGGGCGGAGTAGATGGGCGGGCGCTGGCGGATGCGCCCCGTGAGCGGCGCCAGCGCCGCCTCCACGGCCGCGCGGTCCAGCGCAGGCACGGGCCGCTCGCGCAGCACCAGGCCGTCGGCGTCGTCGGTGTCGGTGGTGCTGCCCAGGCGGATGCGGGCCCGGTAGGCCTTGCGGCCGCCCAGCAGCAGGCCGGCAATCTTGGTGGCTTCACCGAAACACAGCGGCAGCAGGCCGGTGGCCAGGGGATCGAGCGCGCCGGTGTGGCCGCCCTTCTCGGCGCGGAACAGCCGCCGCACGTCCTGCAGGGCCTGGTTGGAGCTGTAGCCGGCGGGCTTGTCGAGCAGCAGGATGCCGTCGAGCGGCCGGAACACGGTCTTGGCCACGGGCAGGCCGTGGCTCAGTCGTTGGCTTCGCTGGGCGGGTTGTCGCGCAGCAGCTTGTCGATGCGCTCGCCCTTGTCGACCGAGTCGTCGTAGTGGAAGTGGATCTCGGGCACGTGCCGCATGCGCACCGCCTGGCCCAGGCGGTAGCGCAGCTCGGGCGCGATTTCCTTGAGCGCCTTCACCGCGGCCGGGCCCTGTTCGGCCAGCAGCGCGGTGACGAACACCTTGGCGTGCGCCAGGTCACGGGTGACCTCGACGTCGGACACGCTGACCGAAGGCAGGCCGTACTCGCGCACCGCCTGGTGCACGATCAGGCCGATGTCGCGCCGCAGCTGGGCCGCGACGCGGTCGGTGCGATGGAAGCTCTTGTTCGCCATGGGTTCGCGCGCGCCTTACAGCGTGCGCTGGACCTCGATGCGCTCGAAGCATTCGATCTGGTCGCCCGGCTGCACGTCGTTGTAGGCCTTCACCGCGATGCCGCACTCGGTACCCGAGCGGACTTCCTCGACGTTGTCCTTGAAGCGACGCAGCGACTCCAGCTCGCCCTCGAACACCACCACGGAGTTGCGCAGCACGCGGATGGGCTTGGACTTCTTGACCGTGCCCTCGATGACCAGCGAACCGGCCACCGCGCCGAACTTGGAGCTGCGGAACACGTCGCGCACTTCGGCGATGCCGAGGATTTCCTCGCGGATCTCCACGCCCAGCAGGCCGGAAGCCACCTGCTTCACCTGGTCGATGACGTCGTAGATGATCGAGAAGTAGCGCAGGTCCAGGCCGTTGTTCTCGATGATGCGGCGGGCGCTGGCGTCGGCGCGCACGTTGAAGCCGATGATGACGGCCTTGGACGTGGCGGCCAGGGTGGCGTCGGATTCGGTGATGCCGCCCACGCCGGAGCTGATGACGTTGATCTTGATCAGGTCGTTGGACAGCGCCACCAGCGACTGGCGCAGCGCCTCCACCGAACCCTGCACGTCGGCCTTCACCAGCAGGTTGAGGTTGGCCTGGCCCAGGTTCTGGCCCATGGAGGCCATGATGTCCTCCATGCGCGAACCGGCGGTGGCCACCAGGCGCGACTCGCGGCGCTTGGTGTCGCGCTGCTGGGCCACTTCCTTGGCCAGGCGCTCGTCGGCCACGACCACGAAGTCGTCGCCGGCGTCGGGCACGCCCGACAGGCCCAGCACCTGCACCGGGATGGACGGCTCGGCCTGGTCGGTCTGCTTGCCGTTCTCGTCGAACAGGGCGCGGACGCGGCCGTAGTGCACGCCGCACACCAGGTAGTCACCCTTCTTCAGGGTGCCCTGCTGCACCAGCACCGTGGCGACCGGGCCGCGGCCCTTGTCGAGCGCCGATTCGATCACCACGCCGGTGGCGCGGGCGTCGTACACGGCGGTCAGCTCCATCACTTCGGCCTGCACCGCGATGGCGTCCAGCAGGGCGTCCACGCCCATGCCGGTCTTGGCCGAGATGGGCACGAACTGCACGTCGCCGCCCCACTCTTCCGGCACCACTTCAAGCTTCACCAGGCCCTGCTTGACGTTGTCGGGGTTGGCTTCGGGCTTGTCCATCTTGTTCACGGCGATCAGCAGCGGCACCTTGGCGGCGCGCGCGTGGTTCACCGCCTCGACCGTCTGCGGCATCACGCCGTCGTCGGCCGCCACCACCAGCACCACGATGTCGGTCAGCTTGGCGCCGCGGGCGCGCATGGCCGAGAACGCCGAGTGGCCCGGGGTGTCGAGGAAGCTGATGACGCCCTTGTCGGTTTCGACGTGGTACGCGCCGATGTGCTGGGTGATGCCGCCGGCTTCGCCGGTGGCCACCTTGGTGCGGCGGATGTAGTCGAGCAGCGAGGTCTTGCCGTGGTCCACGTGGCCCATGATGGTGACCACCGGCGGGCGCGTGCGGCGCTCGCCCTGCAGTTCGTCCTGGTGCGCGACCAGCGCGATCTCGGCGTCGTCGTCGTTGGCCTTGCTGGCGCGGTGGCCGAGTTCTTCCACCACCAGCACGGCGGTGTCGTGGTCGATCACCTGGTTGATGGTGGCCATCACGCCCATCTTGAACAGCGAGCGCACCACTTCGCCGCCCTTCATGGCCAGCTTGGCCGCCAGGTCGGCGACGGTGATGGACTCACCAATGTAGACGTCGCGCACGATCGGCGCGGTGGGGCGCGAGAAGCCGTGCTGGCCGCTGGCCGTGCGCGAGGGCTCGGACGTGCGCATCTTGGGCTTCTTGCGGTTGCCCGCGGCGCCGCGACGCGCGCGCTCGGAGTCGGTCAGGTGAAGCTGGCCGGCGGCGAAACGCTGCGCCTGGCCCTCTTCGCCTTCGTTGTCCACCATGGAGTTGGAGCCACGGATGACGTTCTTCTTCGGCGGCACCTTGGCGGCGCCGGCGGCCGGCGGACGCGGGCCGCCCGGGGTCGGGCGGGCCATCGGACCGGGCTTGCGCTCGGGAGCCTTGGGCTCCATGCGGGCCTTGCGCGGCTCGTGGATGACGATGGCGCCGGGCGCGGCGCGCTCCACTTCCTGCACGCGCGGGCGGGCCGGCGGGGGCGTCGGCGCAGGCGCGGCCACTTCCTCCACCATTTCCTCGACCGGCGGCGGCGGCGGGTTCTCGGCGTCCAGGCGCGCCTGTTCGGCGGCGTCGCGCTCGATCTTGCGCTTGCGGTCGGCTTCGCTCAGCGCGGCCAGTTCGGCTTCGTTGCGGGCGCGCGACTCCTCGAGCTTGCGCAGGGCGTCCTGGCGCTCGTCGGTGACCACGGGCGCGTCGGCATCGTCGCGCTTGACGTAGGTGCGCTTCTGGCGCACTTCGACGGTGACGGTGGCCTTGGCCTTGCCCGTGGTGTTGACCGTCAGTTCCTCCTGCTTGCGGCGCTGCAGGGTGATCTTCTTGGGCACGGCGTTTTCCGCCGGCGACTCTTCCTTGCCGTGGGTGCGGCGGAGGAAGCCGAGAAGCTTCATCTTCTCGGTGCTGCTGACCACCTGGTCCGGCCCGCTGAAAGCCATGCCGGCACCGGCCAGCTGCTCGAGCAGCTTCTCGGTGGGCATACCCAGCACTTTGGCCAGCGAAGCAACGGTGACTTCAGACATTGGTAGGTGATTCCTTGGGGCTGCGCGCCGGGCGGCGCGCGATGGTGTGTCTTGTAACGGCTTGTAGCGACCGCTTTACTCGAACCAGTGCTGGCGCGCGGCCATGATCAGCTTGGCGGCGCGGTCGGCATCCATGCCTTCGATGTCGGTGATGTCGTCGGTGGCCAGGTCGGCCAGGTCGTCGCGGGTCACGATGCCGCGGCCGGCCAGGGTGTAGGCCAGGCCTTCGTCCATGCCGTCGAGCGACAGCAGGTCTTCGGCCGGCTTGTGGTCCTCGATTTCCTCTTCCACCGCCAGCGCGGCGGTGAGCAGGGCGTCGCGGGCGCGGGCGCGCAGCTCCTCGACGATGTCGTCGTCGAAGCCTTCCACCGCCAGCAGTTCGGCGGCCGGCACGTAGGCGATTTCCTCGACGGTGCTGCAGCCCTCGGCCACCAGGATGCCGG
>DAORUD010000119.1:0-7113 GCA_035433005.1 Arenimonas sp.
AGTTGGCGCTGGGGCGGATGATCTTGCCGTCGATGCGCTGTTCGATCACGTGCGCCGACCAGCCGCTGGTGCGGGCGATCACGAACAGCGGCGTGAACATCGCGGTCGGGACGCCCATCATGTGGTAGGCCGAGGCGCTGTACCAGTCGAGGTTCGGGAACATCTTCTTGAGGTCCATCATCAGCGTCTCGATGCGCTCGCTGACATCGAACAGGACCTGGTTGCCGCCCTCCTTGCAGAGCTTGCGGCTGATGTCCTTGATGATGGGGTTGCGCGGGTCGCCGATGGTGTACACCGGATGGCCGAAGCCGATGACGATTTCCTTGCGCTCCACGCGGGCGCGGATGTCGGCCTCGGCCTCGTCGGCGCTGCCGTAGCGGGCGATGATTTCCATGGCCACTTCGTTCGCGCCGCCGTGCTTGGGCCCGCGCAGCGCGCCGATGGCGCCGGTGATGCAGCTGAAGATGTCCGAGCCGGTGCCCGCGATCACGCGCGCGGTGAACGTGGACGCGTTGAACTCATGCTCGGCGTACAGCACCAGCGACTGGTCCAGCGCGCGCTCGTGCGAGGCGCTGGGCGGCTCGCCGTGCAGCAGGTGCAGGAAGTGGCCGGCGATGGTGTCGTCGTCGGTTTCCACGTCGATGCGGCGGCCGTTGCGGGTGAAGTGCCACCAATACAGCAGCATGGAGCCGAAGCTGGCCATCAGCTTGTCGGCGATGTCACGGGCTTCGTTCACCGGGTGGCCGTCGCGCTCGGGCAGCACCACGCCCAGCACCGAGCAGCCGGTGCGCAGCACGTCCATCGGGTGCGCATTCGCGGGCACCAGCTCCAGCGCATCGGTGACGATGGCGGGCAGGCCGCGCAGGCGCTTGAGCTTGGTCTTGTAGGCCGCCAGCTGGCTGGCCGTGGGCAGCGCACCGTGCACCAGCAGGTGCGCCACTTCCTCGAAGCCGGCCTTGGTGGCCAGGTCGTGGATGTCGTAGCCGCGGTAGTGCAGGTCGTTGCCGCTGCGGCCGACGGTGCACAGCGCGGTGTTGCCGGCCGGCGTGCCGCTGAGCGCGACGGACTTCTTGGCCTTGGGCAGGGTGGATTCGGTCATGGCTCAGCCTTCCTTCTTTTCCTGGGCGAACAGCGAGTCGAGCTTGTCTTCGTAGGCGTGGTAGCCCAGGAAATCGTAAAGCTCGGCGCGGGTCTGCAGTGTGTCGATGATGTTCTTCTGGGTGCCTTCGCGGCGCACGGTTTCGTAGAAGCCCAGCGCGGCCTTGTTCATGGCGCGGTAGGCGCCACAGCAGTACAGGGCGATGTCCACGCCGGCATCGCGCAGTTCATCGGTGGTGAAGAACGGCGTGGAGCCGAACTCGGTGAGGTTGGCCAGCACGGGCACGTTCACCGCGGCTTTCACCTTGCGGTAGTCGTCGAGCGAGCGCATGGCTTCCGGGAACACCATGTCGGCCCCGGCCTCGACGTAGGCCACGGCGCGTTCGATGGCGGCGTCCAGGCCTTCGACCGCAGCGGCGTCGGTGCGCGCCATGATCACGAAGCCGGGGTCGGTGCGGGCGTCGACGGCGGCCTTGACGCGGTCCACCATCTCCTGCCTCGACACCACTTCCTTGCCGGGACGGTGGCCGCAGCGCTTCTGGCCGACCTGGTCCTCCATGTGCACCGCGGCAACGCCGATGCGCTGGAAGTTCCTCACGGTTCGGCCGATGTTGAAAGCGCCGCCCCAGCCGGTGTCTATGTCCACCAGCAGCGGCATGCCCGTGGCGTCGACGATGCGGCGCGCGTCGGTGAGCACGTCCTCCATGGTGCTGATGCCGAGATCCGGCACGCCCAGCGAATTGGCGGCGACGCCGCCGCCCGAAAGGTACAGCGCCTTGTAACCGGTGCGCTTGGCCATCAGGCCGGCGTAGGCGGTGATGGCGCCCATCACCTGCAGTGGGGATTCTTCTTGCACGGCCGCGCGAAAGCGCGCGCCGGCGGAGTTCGATTGCGTCATTTCGGGTCCTTCAAACGCGAAGGCGACCCGGGGGCCGCCTTCGCTGGAACGTCAAAGCAGGTGGGCAACGCCGGCGCGCTCTTCCTCGAGCTCGGCCAGGGTCTTGTTCATCATCTCGCGCGAGTAGTCGTCAATCGCCAGGCCCTGCACGATTTCGTACTTGCCGGCCTTGCAGGTGACCGGGAAGCCGTACATCACGTCCTTCGGGATGCCGTAGCTGCCGTCCGACGGGATGCCCATCGTGGCCCACTTGCCGTTCGTGCCCAGCACCCAGTCGCGGACGTGGTCGATGGCGGCGTTGGCGGCCGAGGCGGCCGAGCTCAGGCCGCGCGCTTCGATGATGGCGGCGCCGCGCTTGCCGACCTTCGGGATGAAGGTTTCGCGGTTCCAGGCCTCGTCGCCGATCTTGTCTTTCAGCGATCCGCCGTTGACGGTGGCGAAGCGGTAGTCGGGGTACATGGTCGGGCTGTGGTTGCCCCACACCACCAGGCTGTCGATGTCGGCCACGGCGACGCCGGCCTTGATGGCCAGCTGCGACAGCGCGCGGTTGTGGTCCAGGCGCAGCATGGCGGTGAAGTTGCGCGGGTTGATGTCCGGCGCCGACTTCATGGCGATGTAGGCATTGGTGTTGGCCGGGTTGCCGACCACCAGCACCTTGATGTCGCGCGAGGCCACGGCGTTGATGGCCTTGCCCTGCACGGTGAAGATCTCGGCGTTCTTTAGCAGCAGGTCCTTGCGCTCCATGCCCGGGCCGCGCGGCATGGCGCCCACCAGCAGGGCCACGTCGGCGTCCTTGAACGCCACCATCGGGTCGTCGGTGCCGACCATGCCGGCCAGCAGCGGGAACGCGCAGTCCTCGAGCTCCATCATCACGCCGCGCAGGGCGGCCTGGGCCTTTTCCATCGGCAGCTCGAGCATCTGCAGGATGACGGGCTGGTCCTTGCCGAGCATCTCGCCCGAGGCAATGCGGAACAGCAGGGAGTAGCCGATCTGGCCGGCAGCACCGGTGACGGCAACGCGGACGGGGGTCTTCATGAAAGTCTCCTGGGACATCGAGGAAGGTTTACGAAAGTTCGGCGAAGAATTCTTCGATGCGCTTCAGGCCCACCGGCAGCTGGGCCGTCGGGCAGGTGTAGCTGATGCGCAGGCAGTTGGGCGCGCCGAAGGCCGAGCCCGGCACGCAGGCCACGCCCTTGGCTTCCAGCAGCACGCTGCAGAAGTCGACATCGTTGGTGATGGCCACGCCCTTGTGGGACTTGCCGAAGGCACAGCTGACGTCGGGGAACACGTAGAACGCGCCCTGCGGCTTGGGGCAAATGACGCCCGGGATGGCATTCATGGTGGCCACCACCAGGTCGCGCTTGGCCTGGAACTCGGCGCACTTGGCCACCGGCACGTCCTGCGGGCCGGTGAGTGCGGCGACCGCGGCGGCGGTGACCACTTCGGGCAGGTTGGTGATGTGGCTGGAGTTGAGCACCGTCATGGCCTTGGCCACGACCTCCGGGCCGGCCATGAAGCCCACGCGCCAGCCGGGCATGCCGTAGGTCTTGGACAGCGAGTCCACGAACACCAGGCGGTCGCGCAGCTCGGGTCGGCACTGCACGAAGTTGTGGTAGCCCAGGCCGTCGAACACCATCGTGTTGTAGATGTCGTCGGTGATGATCCAGGTGTCCGGGTACTTCGCCAGGACGTCGGCCAGCGCCGCGATTTCGTCGCGGGTGTAGACCATGCCGGTGGGGTTGTTGGGGTTGTTGAACAGGAACACCTTTGGCCGGGTGGCCAGCGCCGCGTCCAGCTGGGCCGGCGTGAGCTTGTAGTCCTGGCTGGCCGGGCACGGCAGCTCGAGGATCTTCGCGTTCAGCACTTCGGCGATGTCGGCGTACGTGGTCCAGTACGGCGTGGCGTAGGCGATGGTGTCGCCTTCGTCCAGCAGGGCCTCGGCCAGGTTGTAGAGGATGTGCTTGGCGCCGATGCCGGTGGCGCAGTGCAGGCGCGTGTAGCCGGTCAGCCCGAGCGCCCCGATGTGGTGCAGGAAGGCGTCGAGCAGGGCGTCCGAGCCGCGGTTGCTGCCGTACTGGCCGCTGTCCTTGGCCAGGGCGTCGCGGGCGGCGGCGTAGACGTGGTCGCCGGGCAGGAAGTTGGGAACGCCGATCGAGAAGCTGACGATGTCGCGACCTTCGGACTTGAGCTTCTTGGCCTTTTCGGCAACGGCCATGATGGCGCTGGGCTTGGCACGGCCCATGCGCTTGGCGAGCTGTGGCATCGCATTCCTCGCGGGAGTGGTGGCAGGGCGGAAAAACCCCGAAAGGATACCATGCCCCATCCGGCCGAGCCCCGCCGGGGCTTGCCCGCGCCGCGCATTCGGGCATGCTGGCAAGCGGAGGCAGCCCATGACCCAGCGATCCCGAACCCGACGCCGTTTCGCCTGCCTGCTGGCGCTGCTGCTGCCCCTGCAGGCCCTCGCCTACAACCAGGACCGGGTCGCCACCGACGAGGCCGGCAACCCCGTGCGCATCGCCGGCAGCGTGGTGCTGGTGGAGCCGGACATCGAGCTGACCGAAGTCACCGCCGGCGGCCTGCAGGAGCCGCGGCGGGAATGGTCGGACACGGCGCGCCGCCTGTTCCCGGAGGCCATGGGCCAGGTGCTGTCCGCGGGCGGCAAGGACCGCAAACCCGACTTCGAGGTGCGCGACGACCTGCCTCCCCGCTCCAGGCTGGGCCAGGTGATCCGGCTGAACGAAGCCGTGGCCATGAGCATCGCCGTCTACACCCGGCGCGGCAGCCACCTGGCCACCAAGGGACGGCGGCTGGACTGGACCCTGGGCCCGGGCGTGCAGGAGCTGCGGGAGGCCACGGGCGCCGACTACGCGCTGTTCACCTACGTACGCGACAGCTACGCCAGCGAGGGCCGCACCGCCATGCGCGTGCTGGGCTTCCTGGCCGGTGCCGCCATGGGCAGCGTGGTGGACATCGGCGGCGGCCAGCAGGTGGGCGTGGCCACGCTGGTGGACCTGCGCACGGGACAGGTGGTGTGGTTCAACCTGATGTCCAACCAGACCGGCGACCTGCGCGACGCCGAGGGCGCGGCCAAGTCGGCCCGGCAGATGCTGACGGGGCTGCCGCTGTGACGCGCGCGGCCTGGCTTCTGGCCGCCTGCCTCGCCGCCGCGCCCGCATGGGCCGCCGACCCGGTGGACACCGCCCTGCCCGGCCAGCGCCCGCCGCCCGGCGGCGACGAGGACGAGCTGTGGTACGCGATGGAGCGCGCCGAGCGCGAGCTGCAGCAGCATCCCCAGCGGGTGCGCGACCCGGCGCTGAACGAGTACGTGCGCGGCGTCGCCTGCCGGGTCGCCGGTGACTACTGCCCCGACATGCGCGTCTACATCGTCGAGCAGCCCTGGTTCAACGCGTCCATGGCGCCCAACGGCATGATGGTGGTGTGGACCGGCGCGCTGCTGCGCTTCCAGGACGAGGCCGAACTGGCGCTGGTGCTGGGCCACGAATTCGCCCACTTCCGCGAGCGGCATTCGCTCAAGCAGTGGCGAAAGGCCAAGAACACCTCGGCGGTGGTCGGTTCGATCAGCCTGCTGGCGTTCGGCGGCGGCGCGGGCGCGGCCGGCTACCTGGCCAACTTCCTGGGCGTGGCCGGCATGTCGCAGTTCTCGCGCGAGGCCGAACGCGAGGCCGACCGGCTGGGCTTCGCCGCCGCCACCGGCCAGGGCTACGACCCGACGGCCGGCGTGCGCCTTTGGCAGCGCATGAAGGACGAAGAGGACGCGCGCCGCTACGGCAAACCCATCCCGGTGTTCGCCAGCCACCCGCGCACCGCCGAGCGCCTGGACGACGTGCGGGCCGCCACCCAGGCGCACGGCGGCGCGGGCGATCCGGGCCGGGCCACCTACCGCGCAGCCGTGCGGCCGTTCCTGGACCAGTGGCTGGAAGACGAACTGTCCAGGCGCATGTACGACACGTCCGTACGCGTGATCGGCGACCTGCGCGCGCTGGCCGAACCCGACCTTCAGGCGACCTACACCTTCTACCTGGCCGAGGCGTTCCGCCGGCGCGGCAAGGACGGCGATGCCGTGCGCGCGCAGTCGCTGTACGACGAAGCCGTCGCCCTGCCCGATCCGCCGGCCGCGGCCTTCCGCGAACAGGGCATGTCGCTGCGCGCCCAGGGCGACCGCGCCGGCGCCACGGCGGCCTTCCAGCGCTACCTGGCGATGGCGCCGGGGGCCGGCGACGCCGCCTTCGTGCGGCAATACCTTTCGGAACTGGAGGCAAGCCCGTGAGCCGAACCCTCGTGCGCGCCGCGCTGCTGGCGCTGGCCCTGGTGCTGGTTGCGGGCTGTGGCGGCAACCGGCTGCAGAAGGCCGGCAATGCCGCCGTCTTCGACCTGCAGCTGGAAACGCAGCTGGACTGGGCCCGCGTCCGCGTGCCGCGCCAGGAGCAGTGGACCATCGACGGTGCCCCGCTCAACCAGCTGATGATCCTTTCGCGCATCAAGCCGCGCGAACACATTTTCCTGCACGCCAAGGAGCGCTCCTGGCGGCCCGACGGCCCCTGGTTCCGCGCCGGCATGCGGCCCGACGAAGTGCGCGACATCGTGCTCGACGGCCTTCGCGGCGCCGGCTGGGCCAACGTGGAGGCCCGCGACCTGCGCCCCGTTCGCTGGGGCGCCACGCCGGGCCTGCGCTTCGACCTGGACCTGGACAACCCCAATGGCCTGGTCTACCGGGGCATGGTGACGGCCGCCGAGCGCGACGGCCGGCTGACCCTGCTGGTGTGGATGGCGCCGGCCGAGCACTACTACGGCCGCGACGCCGAAGCGGTGGGCCGGATGTTCGACAGCCTGCGCTTCGTGGATTGAACCCGCGCCGGGGCGGCCTGCGCCCCGGGCGGTGAGCCGGCGTCAGGCGACGTCGAGCGCCTTGTTCCAGTCGGCGACGCGGCCGGCCTGCGAAGCCAGCAGGGCCGCGGTGTCGCCTTCGATGGTGACGCTTTCGATCTTGTCGCCGCCGCGCACGGCGTCCACGACCTGCTGGTCGCCGGCGCCCACCACTTCACCGAACACGGTGTGCTTGCCGTCCAGCCACGGGGTGGCCACGTGGGTGATGAAGA
>DAORUD010000120.1:0-7108 GCA_035433005.1 Arenimonas sp.
CGAGCGTGACCTCGAGCAGCGCGACCGCGTCACCCTGGGCCGCCGGCCCGCCGCCTAGTCCGCCACGCGCAGCTGCACGCGCCGGTTCAGCGCGCGGCCGGCGTCGCTGCCGTTGTCGGCCACGGGGCGGGATTCGCCCAGGCCTTCGGACGTCAGCCGCGCCGCATCCACTCCCTTGCCCGTGAGCCACTGCATCACCGCTTCTGCACGCTGCTCGGACAATCGCTGGTTGTAGGCGTCCTCGCCCTCGCTGTCGGTGTGGCCGGCGACCACCAGCCGCAGCGCCGGGTCGGCGTTCAGCACGCCCAGCACCTGCTGCAGCGTGGCTTCGGATGCGGGTTTGAGCGTGGCCTTGGCGGTGTCGAAATACAGACCGTACAGATTGGCCTCGCCCTCGCGCGCCAGCTGGCCGGCCAGCGATTCGCTGTCCTTGCCCAGCGGCGCCAGCTCCAGCACCACCTCCACGGTTTGTGCGTCCTCCAGGTCGCTGGCCTCGCTGTCGCCCGTGTAGCCAGGCTTGCTGCCGCTGGTGACCACCATGCCGGCCGGCACCTGGGTGAGTTCGAACTTGCCCTGCGCATCGGTGAGCGCCTGGCGCACGTTTGCCGCCGACACCAGCACGCCGGACAGCGGCTCGCCCGATCCGGCGGCCACCGCGGTGCCGCGCACCGTGCCCGAGTAGCGGTAGCCCTTGGGATTCACCAGCAGCCGCGCGAAATCGAAGGCGAAGCCGTCGCCGGCGTCGTTGTCGGGATCATCAATGCGGATCTCGAGCTTGCCGTCGGCCAGCAGGTCCAGGTATTCGGGCAGCAGCTGGATGGTGAGCAGCTTGCCGATGGGCCCGGTCTGGTCGAGCGAGTTGAGCACCACGGGCAGGTCGGTGGTTTCGCGGCCGTCGAGCCAGGCGCGGAAGCGGCTGCCCATGCTGCGCGACTGGAAGTCGTCCACGAACAGCTGCAGCGCCGCCGATTTCACCTCCAGCCCCTGCAGTTCGAAGGACATCACCAGCGGGCGTGGCTGGTTGTCCGGGCGCGAGGTTTCGTAGGTGTAGCCGTCGCGTGCCCCGGCGCCCTTGCCGTAGCCGCTCACCACCATGATGCGATCGGTGCCGGACGGATCGTCGGCTTCGGGCTGGTAGGGGAAAGCGTGCGCCGGCGTGGACCGGCCGCTGAACGGCGTGAAGCCGTCGGGCCAGCCGAAGCCGAGGTTGTCGATGTCGCCCAGTTGCACCACCAGGTCGGCTTCGGGCCCGTTGCGCGTGGCGGCGTTGACCTGTGGCCAGGTGTCGTCGGCGGCGAGGCTGGCCGTGGCCAGGGCGACGGTGAGGGCGGCAGCGAACATCGGGATGCGGCACATGGGCGTTCCCCGGGTTTGGGTGACGCTGGCCACTCTAGCAAAGCGCCGCCGGGGCGGCGCCGCGACGGCCTCAGCCGATCAGGGCGCGCGGCGGCGAGGCCGTGAGCGACGGCCAGCGGCGCAGCAGGGCGGCGCGAATGCCGGCGGCGTCCAGCCCGGCTTCGGTCAGCAGGTGTTCGCGGCTGGCGTGTTCCTGGTAGCGGTCGGGCAGGCCCAGGTGCAGCACGGGCAGGGTGATGCCCTCGGCGGACAGCAGCTCGGCCACGCCGCTGCCGGCGCCGCCCATCACGACGTTGTCTTCGATGGTGGCGAAGCCCTGGTGGCTGGCCGCCAGTTCCAGCACCAGCGCGCGGTCCAGCGGCTTCACGAAGCGCATGTTCACCACGGTCAGGCCCAGCTCGCGGCCCACCTGTTCCACCGCCGGCAGCAGCGCGCCGAACGACAGCAGGGCGATGCCGCCGCCGCGCTGGCGCAGCTCCGCCTTGCCGATGGGCAGGGTCTCGAGCGAGGGCTGCACCGCGGTGCCGGGACCGCTGCCGCGCGGGTAGCGCACGGCCGCGGGGCCCGCGTGGCGGAAGCCGGTGCTGAGCATCTGGCGGCATTCGTTCTCGTCGGCCGGCGCCATCACCACCATGTTCGGGATGCAGCGCAGGAAGCTGAGATCGAAGCTGCCCGAGTGCGTGGCGCCGTCGGGGCCGACCACGCCGCCGCGGTCGATCGCGAACAGCACGTCCAGGTCCTGCAGGGCCACGTCGTGGATCAGCTGGTCGTAGCCGCGCTGCAGGAAGGTGGAGTAGATGGCCACCACCGGCTTGGCGCCTTCGCAGGCCATGCCGGCGGCCAGGGTGACGGCGTGCTGTTCGGCGATGGCGACGTCGAAGTAGCGCGCCGGGTATTCCTTGCTGAAGCGCACCAGGCCCGAGCCTTCGCGCATGGCGGGCGTGATGCCCATCAGCGTGTCGTCGGCCGCGGCCATGTCGCACAGCCAGTCGCTGAACACCTGCGTGTAGGTGGGCTTGGACGGCGCGGCCTTCTTGACGATGCCCACGCTGGGGTCGAAGGGGCCGACGGCGTGGTACTCGATCTGGTCGCCTTCGGCCAGTTCGTAGCCCTTGCCCTTGGTGGTGATGATGTGAAGCAGCTGCGGGCCCTTGAGGCCCTTGAGCGTCCTGAGCGTGGCCAGCAGCGCCGGCACGTCGTGGCCGTCGATGGGGCCGGTGTAGTGGAAGCCCATTTCCTCGAACAGGGTGGACGGCACGAACATGCCCTTCCAGTGTTCTTCCCAGCGGCGCATGAAGCGCGCGGCGGGGCGGCGCTTGTCGCCCAGCAGTTTCTTGCCGCCCTCGCGCAGCGCATTGAGCGTGCGGCTGCCCGACATCCGGCCCAGCATGCGGGTGAGGCCGCCCACGTTTTCCGAGATGGACATGCGGTTGTCGTTGAGCACCACCAGCAGGTTCGGCTCGGGGTCCATGCCGCCGCCGTGGTTGAGCGCTTCGAAGGCCATGCCGGCGGTCATCGCGCCGTCGCCGATCACGGCCACCACCTTGCGCGGGTCGCCCTTGGCCTGCAGCGCGATGGCCATGCCCAGCGCCGCGGAAATGGACGTGGAGCTGTGGCCGACGCCGAAGGTGTCGTATTCGCTTTCCTCGCGGCGCGGGAACGGCGCCACGCCGTCCTTCTGCTTCACCGTGTGGATGGTGTCGCGGCGGCCGGTGAGGATCTTGTGCGGGTAGCACTGGTGGCCGACGTCCCAGACCAGGCGGTCGGTGGGCGTTTCAAAGGCGTAATGCAGGGCGACCGTCAGTTCGATCACGCCCAGGCCGGCGCCAAAATGGCCGCCGGACTGGCTGACGGCATCAATCAGGTAGCCGCGCAGCTCGTCCGCAATGGCCGGGAGTTCGGTTTCGGGGAACTCGCGCAGGTCGGCGGGGACGGCGATGCGGGACAGGCGCGGGTAGCGCTGGGAATCCATCAGGAAGCGGTTACCTTGGGGGCAGGTGCAAATTGTCCGGCACCGGGTGCGCCGGGGCAAGGCGAGCATGGGCTAGCATTCAGGCAGGGCTGCGCTGGGGGCGCGATGTCGACGGGCAGTGAACCAACCGTGCCGGGACCGGGGGCTGGGGTGGCCAACACCACGCCGGGCCCGCTGGCGCCGGGCCTGTCGGGCGGTCTGCTGGGCGCCTGGCGCCTGCTGCGGCCGATCGGCGAGGGCGGCATGGGCGTGGTGTGGCTGGCCGAACGCGCCGACAAGGCCTTCGAACGCCAGGCGGCCGTGAAGATCATCCGGCCGGGCTTCGACAGCGCGGCCGTGCACCAGCGGTTCCTGCTTGAGCGGCAGACCCAGGGCGCGCTCGAGCACCCGCACATCGCCCGCCTGCTCGACGCCGGCAGCACGGACGACGGCCGGCCGTACTTCGTGATGGAGTTCGTGGACGGCATGCCGATAGACGACTGGTGCCGGGACCGCGCACTGGGGCTGGCCGCGCGCGTGGCCCTCTTCCTGCAGGTGTGCGACGCGGTGCAGTACGCGCACGGCCGCCTGGTGGTCCATCGCGACATCAAGCCGGGCAACATCCTGGTGGATCGCGAGGGGCAGGTGCGCCTGCTCGATTTCGGCATCGCCAAGCTGCTGCCCGAGGGCGACGGGCTGGCCGACGCGGGCCTCACCAGCGCCTCCGAGCGCCTGCTGACACCGCAGTACGCCGCGCCCGAACAGCTGATGGGCGAACCGGTGGGCATCACCACCGACGTGTACGCGCTGGGCATGCTGCTGTATTCGCTGCTGGCCGACGTGCTGCCGTATTCGCTGGCGGGCACCGGCCCGGCGCAGATGCAGCGGCTGGTGTGCGACGAGATGCCGCCGCGACCCAGCAGCCGCATTCGCGACGCACGGCGCGCGCGTGCGCTGCGCGGCGACCTCGACCTGATCACGCTGATGGCCCTGCGCAAGGAGCCCGGCCGGCGCTACCAGACGGTGGAACAGTTCGCCGCCGACCTGCGCCGCTGGCGCAACGGCCTGCCGGTGCTGGCGCAGCCCGACACGCCCGGCTACCGGCTGCGCAAGTTCGCAGGCCGCAACCGTTTGGCGCTGGGGGCCGCGGCGCTGGTGTTCCTGAGCCTGGTGGGCGGCATCGCCGCCAGCGCGTGGCAGGCGCACGAGGCCGGGCTCGCGCGCGACCTGGCGCAGCAGCGCTACCGCGACGTGCGCTCGCTGGCCACCAACATGATGTTCGAGGTGGACGGCGCTATCGCCACCTTGCCCGGCAGCGTGCACGCACGGCGGCTGGTGGTGTCGCGCGCGCTGGGGCACCTGGACCGCCTGTCGCGGGAAATGGACGACGACCCGGCACTGCTGGCCGACGTGGCCACCGGCTACGAGAAAATCGCCGACATCCAGGGCAGCCCCTTCGAGTTCAACCTCGGCGACGGCGAAGCGGCGCTGGCCAACGCCCGCCGCGCCCTCGCGCTGCGCGAGCGCGCGTCGCGGCTGCTGCCGCCCGATGACGCCGCGGTGGCCGCACTGGCCCGCAGCTGGATGCAGCTGGGCACGATGATCCGGCAGGCCAAGGGCCGCGAGGACGAGGCGCAGGCCCTCTTCGCCAAGGCGCTGGCGCTGCTGGCCTCACGGCCGGCGAAGGCCACCGACGGCGGCGCGCTGGGCCTGGCCCACGCCGACGCGCTCAACCTCACGGGCATCAGCCATTTCGCCAGGGGCGAGTACGCGCAGGCCAGCGCCAGCCATGCCCGGGCGCTTGCGCTGGCGGACAGCGTGCTGCAGGCGCCGCCGCCGGGCGACGACACCGTGGCCTGGCGCCGCACGCAGGCGGTGTCGCGGCTGCAGTGGGCCAGCGCGCGCTGGTGGGAGGGCGCCAAGGGCGACGACGTCATCGTGCCCATGCAGGCGTCGGTGGCCACGTTCGAGGCGCTGCTCGCGCAGTCGCCCGGCAACGCCCGCCTGATCCGCCAGACGGCCGTGTCCCAGGCGGTGCTGGCCGACGTGGTTGGCTACGAGCGCAACGTCGGCCAGGCGCAGCCGCACATCGCGCGTGCGCTGGCGCTGGGCGAGCAGCTGCTGACCTTCGATCCCGGCAACGCCCAGACCCGCCGCGACATGGCCCGCTGGCAGTCGCTGGCGGCCGACCACCTGCAGGGCGGCACGTACTGGCAGGAGGCCAGCGACCATTCCCTGCGCGCCCTGGGGCTGCTGGACGGCCTGGTGGCCGACCAGCCCGCACAGCTTGACCTGTGGGTGGAGCGCCGGGCGATGCGATGCAAGCGCGCCGGCCTGCTGCTGCAGGGCCAGCGTGCCGGGTTTGCATCCCCGGACTTCTCGAAGCAGGCGGTCTGCGACCAGGCGCTGGCGTGCCGGCGGGACCTGCAGCGCAAGGACCTGGCCGCGCCGGATTTCAACGACGCGCTGCTGTCGCAGGTGGTGGAAACGGCCGGGGCTTGCCCGGCGCGCTGATCAGCGGCGGAAGCGACCCAGCAGCCCGCCCTTGCCGGTGTCCGCCGGCGGCGGCGCAGCGCCCTCGGGCTCGGCGACGCCGATGGCCAGGCAGGCGTTCACGTAGTCAATCACTTCGCCCAGCGGCGTGCTGCTGAGTTCGGCGATTTCGGTGAGGTTGGCGGGGCCCTTCATCATCACCGTGGCGATGCGGAAGTGCTTGGGGAACTCGCGCTCGGTCTGCGGCCACTTCAGCAGCTTGTACTTGTCGTTGGGGCTGAAGCCGGGCATGAGCGCGCCGTTGCCGCTGCTCAGTGCGCACAGCCAGGCCAGGCGCGACAGCGGCTGGCTGCCGCCCAGGCTGGCGGCGATGGCCGGCAGGTCGGCGGCGGCCACGGGCTGCAGTTCACCGTCGCGGATGATCGCGGCGCAGTAGGGCAGCAGGGGCTTGAGCGCCGCGCTGCCCAGGTAGGTCTGGCTGCCGGGGTCGAGCACCAGGTCGGGGGCGCCGGTCAGCTGCAGGCGCACCGGGCCGGTGAGTGCGCCGGGGCGCAGCAGGTCGGCGAGGCGGGGTTCGGCGGGACGCGTGGGCGCGGGTTCGGGCGTCGGCTCCGCGGGGGTGGGGGCCGGCTCGGCCTTGGCCGGCGGGGCGGCTGCGGCGGGCGCGGCCGCCACGGGCGACGGTGCCGTTGCAGGTGCAGCGACCGGTTCCGGCGCGGCGGCGGCCGGCGCGGGCGTCGGGGCCGGCGCGGGTGCGGGTGCGGGTGCGGGTGCGGGTGCGGGCGTCGGCGCGGCGGCGGGCGCACGGCCGTCAATGCTGGCCATCAGGCCAGCCAGCGCGTCGGCGGTGACCGGGCGCGTGAGCACGTAGTCGGTTTCAGCGCGGCCGCTGGCGGTCAGGGCCACCAGGATCTGGCCCGAGCCGATGGCCTTCATCAGGCTCATCTGGCCGTACATCGAGTCCATGTCGATCACCAGGACGCCGGCGGCGTTCTCGGGCGTCAGGGTCCACTGGTTGCCCGTCCGGGCGTTGGCTTGC
Source organism: Arenimonas sp. (assembly GCA_035433005.1). Classification (GTDB taxonomy): domain Bacteria; phylum Pseudomonadota; class Gammaproteobacteria; order Xanthomonadales; family Xanthomonadaceae; genus Arenimonas. The sequence goes on from DAORUD010000120.1 coordinate 6,840, forward strand.
TGGAAAATCGCGGTGACCTGGGCCTCTTCCTCGCGGGACAGGCCGGCGAAACAGATGTTGTGCTTGCTCATTACTGGTGATCCCCCTGGTCACGCCAGCCATGGGGCGACGTGAAGGCGGGCAGTGTCGGCCGCCGGCAAGGGTCCCGTCAAATGGACTCAGGAAGGCCGGCGCGGATGCTTGGGCAGGTGGTTTTTCAGGAACGCCATCTGGTCGGCCAGGATGTGGCGGTTGGAAAGGATCAGGTGCTCGACCCAGCTGGGGCGGTA
>DAORUD010000121.1:0-7067 GCA_035433005.1 Arenimonas sp.
GCCTCGGGTGGAAAGGTGCCGGGATTCTAGTCCCGGCCCACGCCGGTGGCGTAATCGCCGCGTGAGCGTCAGGCCACGCCCAGGCCGGGAATGGCGCAGATCTGCTCGGGGTCGAAGCCCGCGGCCTTGGCGAAATGCCGGCCGCGCTCGACGTAGTCGCGGTAGCGCGGGAAGCTGGGCGCGCCGGGCGACAGCAGCAGCACGCCGTCGTTGCCCAGCACCTGCAGCGCCAGCTTCACCGCCTCCTCCATCTCGCCCGCCTCGACCAGGAAGAAGCGGTCGCCCAGCGACAGCGGCTTGAGCTTTTCATACACGCGCGGGCCGTTCTGGCCCATGGTGATGACGGCGGTGACCGGCTCGGCGGCCAGGCGTTCGGCGAAGATGCCCCAGTCCAGGCCGCGATCGTAGCCGCCCACCAGGATGGCCACGCGGCGGCCGCGGAAGCAGTCCAGTGCGGCAATGGCCGACTGGGGCGTGGTGGAGATGGAATCGTTCACCGCCTCGACGCCGTTGCGGATGCCCAGCGTCTGCAGCCGGTGCGGCAGCGGCCGGAACGACAGCGCCGCCGGCGCCAGCGCCGCCGCGTCCAGGCCCAGCGCTTCGATGGCGGCCAGCGCGGCGCACAGGTTCAGGCGGTTGTGGCGGCCGGGCAGCGGCAGGCCGCGCGCGTCCAGCACCAGGCGCTCGCCGCGGTAGACGCTGTTCTCGCGCAGGTGCCAGCCGTCGGGGTGGTTGAACCACAGCACCCGCGTGGTGGGCGGCACGTCCAGCTCCACCAGGTGCGGGTCGGCGGCGTTGAGCACGGCCATGCGCGGCGCGGCGCGGGTGACGAGCGCCAGCTTGTCGGCGTAATAGCGCGCCTCGCTGCCGTGCCAGTCCAGGTGTTCGGGGAACAGGTTGAGCACCACGGCAACGTCGATGTCCTGCACTTCGCCGGTCTGGTAGCTCGACAGTTCGATGGCCCAGACCTCGGGCGCGGGCTGCACGTCCATCAGTTCCAGCATCGGCATGCCGATGTTGCCCGCCAGCGCGGTGCGCTTGCCGGCCGCGCGCAGCAGGTGCGCCACCATGGCCGTGGTGGTGGACTTGCCCTTGGTGCCGGTGACGCAGACGCGGCGGCCCGCGGCCGGCTCGGCGAACCACAGCCCGCTGGAGCCGACGAAGCGCACGCCGTTGAGCGCGGCGTCGGCCGCCGGCGAGGCGTAGGGGCTGATGCCGGGCGACTTGATGACGATGTCGTGGGCCGACAGCGCCGCCGCGTCCACCGCGATCTCGATGCGCAGCGCCGGGTCCTGCATCTCGCGCAGCGGCTCGGCCTCGTCGGCCGAACAGAACACGGTCACCGGCTGGCTGGGCAGGTTCCAGCGCAGCGCGGCCAGCGCGGCGCGGCCTTCGCGGCCATAGCCCCAGATCGCGACCCGCTTGCCCTCAAGCTCCGAAATGCGCACGCAGCGGCCCCCACAGCGTCGGCGGAATGCCGTGATCATCCGAGGGTTCCAGCAGCGGCGCCAGCCCCCGGTCGGCGGCCTCGAGCTGCGGCCGGATCTCGCTGGCGTAGCGCTTCACCAGCGCGTCCTCGCGCCAGGCGGGGCTGTCGGCCAGGGCGTCCATCGCGGCGCGCGATTCCTTGCCCTCGCCCACGCACTCGAAGGGCTTGTGGTCGCGGTACTCCAGCAGCGCGTCGAAGCCCGGCGCCTGGTCGGCCTCGTCCAGCAGGTTGCGGCCGAAGATGGCCACCAGTCGCGGCTTGGGCATGAACGGCGCCAGCGCCAGGAACACGAAGTGGCACTTGGGGCACACGCCGCACCAGCGCTGCGCCGGACGTTCGCCCAGCAGGTGGAAGTTGCGGTTGCAGCTGGAAAAATGCTGGTCGTAGCGGTCCAGCCGCGCGAACTGCCGCGCCACCGCCAGCTCCGAGAACGGCCGCAGCAGCGAGTAGTACGACAGGCCGGCCGCCACGTGCGTGCGCAGGTAAGCGGCGAAATCACGCTCGAAATCCCCGCCCTTGGACCACTGGTGGTTCACCTCGCCCGTGCCCGGGATCAGGCTGCCGTAGCTGGCCGAGCGCTCGTTCGAGAACACCACCTGGTCGTGGCCCGACAGCAGCGCGGCCATGGCCAGGATGGCCGAGTTCACGGCCGTCACCGGGATGTGGCCGTTGAGCGCGCCCTGCTTGTTGTAGTCGAACAGCAGCGGCGACAGCGCGCGGGTGACGTTGAGCGTGGGCAGGCCGGTGCGCTCGGCGCAGGCCTTGATCAGCGGCGAACTGCCGACCCAGGCCACGGTCTGTCCGACGCCCAGCGCGCGCAGCGCCTCGATCGAGACCAGCGAGTCCTTGCCGCCGCCGATGGCCACCAGCGCCCGCGTTTCCTGTGGGAGGGCCTTCAGGCCCGACGGGATGGCCGCGGAAAGCGTCGGGCCTGAAGGCCCTCCCACCGGGAAAGGGATCTTGCCGCGCAAGGTCAGGCCGTTGCGGTAGGCGAATTCGCCCAGGCCGTTTTCGTAGATGGACGTGAGCAGGGCGGCCGTCGCGGCGTCGATGCCCTCGCCTTCGATCACGATGCGCGGCGGCACCGCCGCCTTGTAGTAGCTCACGCCGGCCACCAGGTGCAGCAGCCGCAGCGCGCGCTGCACGGCGTCGGCGCGCGCGGCGTCGAGCGCGAACGGCGCGCCCGGGAAGCGCACGGTTTCCACCAGCGCCGGGCCGTCGTCGAAGGCGTAGGCCAGGCGCGCCTCGCCGGTGGCGGCATCGAAGCCGCACTCGGTGAAGCGGAACACCTGGATGGACGCGCGGTCGAACTCAGTCATCAATCACGTCCTCATGCGGCAGTTCACGCAGGTTGTAACGATTGGCCATCACCGCGCCGTAGGCGCCGGCGTGGCCCACCAGCAGCACGTCGCCTTCGGCGGTGGCCTGGGGCAGGCGGCGCTGGCGGCCGAGCACGTCGCCGGTCTCGCAGATCGGGCCCACCACTTCGCAGGGATCGCCGTCGGGCTCGCCCAGGCGCGACAGGTTCACGATCTCGTGCCAGGCGTTGTACAGCGCCGGGCGCATCAGCGCGTTCATGCCGCCGTCGGCACCCACGCGGCGCAGGCCCTGCTTGCTGGCCACCTGGGTGACGCGCAGCAGCAGCGCACCGGCTTCGGCCACCAGGTAGCGGCCCGGCTCCACCCACAGCGCGTACTGCGGGTAGGCCGCCTTCACTTCCGACAGCGCGGCCGCGTAGGCGGCCACGTCGAAGGGGTCGGCCTCCGGGTCATAGGCCACGCCCAGGCCGCCGCCCACGTCAATGAAGCCGACGGTGCCGATGCCTTCGGCCAGCGCCGCCAGCTGCGCGTAGACGGTGCGCCAGTGCTGCGCGTCCAGGATGCCGCTGCCGATGTGCGCATGCAGGCCGGCGATGCGCGCGCCCGCCGCGCGGGCGGCCTCCAGGAAGCCGGGCACGGCCTCGGCGGCCAGCCCGAACTTGGCGCCCTTGCCGCCGGTGCGCACCTTCTCGTGGTGGCCGTGGCCGAAGCCCGGGTCCACGCGCAGCACCACATGGCGACCCTTGAACAGCTCCGGCCACGACAGCAGCGGCGTGGTGCTGTCCAACGTGACGTGCACGCCCAGGCCCAGCGCCGCGGCGTATTCGTCGCGCGGCGCGAAGCTGGGCGTGAACAGCACGCGGTCGGGCGCGATGCCCGGCAGCGACCGGAACAGGTGTTCGAGTTCGCCGCGCGACACGCACTCAAAGCCGAAGCCCTCGGCCTCCAGCGCGCGCAGCACCCGCGGGTGCGGGTTGGCCTTGAGCGCGAAGAAGCGGCGATCAATGGCGGGGATGCCGCCCAGTTCGCGGGCGCGCTGGCGGAGGGTGGGCAGGTGGTAGACATAGCGCGGCGTGCCCGCGTTGGCCAGGTGCAGCAGGCGTTCGCGCGCGGCCTGCCACCACGGCAGCGGGCGCGCGCCGGCCGGCTGGTCGATGCGGCGCCAGCTGGGGCCGAACACGGCGGCCTCGGTCACCGGCATCGCGCCCGACTGCGCCAGCAGCGCGTGCAGCCGCGGCAGCATGCCTTCGGCAATGCCCTCGTCCACCACGAAGGTGAGGTTGAGGTCGTTGGACGACTGCGAGATCAGGTGCACGCGCTCGCGGCCGAACTCGGCCCACACGTCCGACAGCTTGTGCAGCAGCGAGCGCATGCCGCGCCCGACCAGGGTGATGGCCGCGCAGGGGGCGATCACCTTCACCCGGCACACCTGCGCCAGGTCGGCGCACAGCGCGTCCAGCACGTTGGTGCTGACCAGGTTGTCGCTGGGGTCGAGCGACACGGTGACGTTGGCTTCCGACGAACCGATCAGGTCGATGGACAGCCCGTGCGCCTTGAAGCGTTCGAACACGTCCGACAGGAAGCCCACCTGCTGCCACATGCCGATGGTTTCCATGGACACCAGCACGATGCCGCGGCGCGAGCTGATGGCCTTGACGCCGGGAAGGGTGGCGGCCGAGGAATCAATGACGGTGCCGGGCATGTCCGGCCGCTCGGTGTCGCGGATCCAGATCGGCACGCGCGCTTCGCGGCAGGGATGGATGCAGCGCGGGTGCAGCACCTTGGCGCCAGTGGTGGCGATTTCCTGCGCCTCTTCGTAGTCCAGTCGCGCCAGCAGGCGGGCGTCGGGCACGGCGCGCGGGTTGGCGCTGAACATGCCGGGCACGTCGGTCCAGATTTCCACGCGGCGCGCGCCCAGCAGCGCGCCGAAATACGCCGCCGAGGTGTCCGAGCCGCCGCGGCCCAGGATGGCCGTGCCGCCGTCGGGCGCGCGGGCGATGAAGCCCTGGGCGATGCGCAGCGCCGGCCCCGCCGAAGCGAAGCGCGCGCGCAGCGGGGCGTCGCCGGTGTAGTCGCAGGACGCCGACAGGCGCTTGCTCCAGGCGTTCTGGTTGGGCAGCGGGCGCGCGGCGATCCAGTCGCGCGAATCCACCCAGCCCACGTCCAGACCCTGCCCGCGCAGGTAGGCCACGCCCAGCGTGGACGACAGCAGTTCGCCCTGGGCCAGCACCTCGGCCTGCCAGCCCAGGTCGCCGGCGGCGCGGCGCGGGTCGCTGCCCAGCGCGCGCAGCGCGGCCAGGCGCTCGCCCAGCACGCTTGCCGCGTCGAGGCCCAGGTCGGCGCAGAAGGCTTCATGGCGCTGCACCAGCGCGGCGATGCGCGCATGCGTGGCGGCCTCGTCGGCGTGGCCGTCGCACACGGCCTGCAGTTCATTGGTGACGCCCGACACCGCCGACACCACCACCAGCACGCGGGCGCCGGTTTCTTCGGCGCGGCGTTTCATCAGCTGCCCGATCGTGTCCCAACGGTGGCGTCGGGACACGCTGGTGCCTCCGAACTTGAGGACGATCCAATCCGGTGCGTCGGCACCGGCGGCAGGCGCGGCTGGGCTCATGGTCACGGTTTATGATGGGGGGACGCGGCGCAGGTGCGCGGCGCGTCCCAGTGTAAACGAAGGGGCCGCCGCCACGGGCGGCCCGCCAGCGAACCTTTTGCCATGTCGGCATCACCGGCCTGGCCCGGAGCCCCGCATGCCACGCCGCGATTTCCTCCAGCTCGACGTCTTCGCCGACCGCCCCGGCACCGGCAACCCGCTGGCCGTGGTGCTCGACGCCCAGGGCCTCGACACGGCCGCCATGCAGGCCTTTGCCAACTGGACCAACCTCTCCGAAACCACTTTCGTGCTGCCGCCTACCGACCCGTCGGCCAGCTACCGCGTGCGCATCTTTACGCCGCGCCAGGAGCTGCCCTTCGCCGGCCACCCCAGCGTGGGCACCGCGCACGCCGTGCTGGAGGCCGGGCTGGCGAAGGCCCTGGACGGCCGCCTGGTGCAGGAATGCGCCGCCGGCCTGCTGCCGCTGCAGGTCGAAGGCGAGGGCCCGGCCCGCCGCATCGCCGTGCGCGCGCCGCGCGGCCGCCCGCGCACGCCGCCGCCGGGCCACGAGGCCGCGCTCGACGCCGCGCTGGCTGGCCGCGCTCGCGGCGCACTGGCGCCCGCGCTGGTGGACAACGGCCCGCAGTGGTGGGTGGTGGAGCTGGCCGACGAAGCCCAGGTGCGCACGATGGCGCCCGACCTGGCGGCCATCACCGCGCTCACCGGCACTACCGGCGCGGTCGGCCTGGCGGTGTTCGGCCGCGCCGCCGCGGGCAGCGGACACGCGCTGGCCGTGCGCGCCTTCTGCCCCGCCGACGGCATCCCCGAAGACCCGGTCACCGGCAGCGCCAACGCCGCCATCGCCGCATGGCTGCACCAGAACAACGCGCTGGCCGGCCTCGGCCCGCGCTTCCTGGCCAGCCAGGGCCGCGAAGTCGGCCGCGACGGCCGCGTGCACATCCACGTGGACGCCGACGGCGAAGCCTGGGTCGGCGGCTGCACCCAGACCGTCATCCGCGGTTCGCTGGACTGGTAACCTTCAACGCCCTCCGGGCAGCAGGCTTTTCATGATTCGTTCCTTCGCGCAGCTCGACGTGTTCGCCGCCAAACCCGGCGACGGCAATCCCCTGGCCGTGGTGCTGGACGCCGACGGCCTGGACGACGCCACGATGCAGGCCATCGCGAAATGGACGCGCCTGCCGGAAACCACCTTCCTGCTGCCGCCCACCACGCCCGAAGCCAGCTACCGCCTGCGCATCTTCAGCCCGCGCCGCGAAGTGCCCTTCGCCGGCCACCCCAGCATCGGCAGTGCGCATGCGGTGCTGGAAGCCGGCCTGGCCACGCCGCGCGACGGCCTGCTGGTGCAGGAATGCCCCGTGGGCCTGCTGCCGATCGAAGTGCGCGGCGAAGGCCGCGAGCGCCGGCTCGCCGTGCGCGCACCCAAGGCCCGCGTGCTGGAAATCGGCCAGCCCGACGACCGCCGCCTCGGCGCCGCGCTCAAGGGCTACGTGCCCGGCGCACTACCGCCGGTGCTGATGGACGGCGGCCGCCGCTGGTGGCTGGCCGAACTGGTGGACGAGGCCTCGGTGCGCAGCCTGGTGCCGCGCTGGGACGCCGTGTCGGCGCTGGCCCGCGGCCACGATGCGATGGGCCTGTGCGTGTTCGC
>DAORUD010000122.1:0-7008 GCA_035433005.1 Arenimonas sp.
GACAAGATCAAGGGCGCCGTGCGCACCGACTTCATCCTGTCGGCCGAGATCATCGTGATCACCCTGGGCACCGTGGCCGCGGCCGATTTCACCCGCCAGGTAGCCGTGCTGGTGGCCATCGCCATCGTGATGACGGTGGGCGTGTACGGGCTGGTGGCGGGCATCGTCAAACTCGACGACGCTGGCCTCTATCTCAGCCAGCTGCAGGGCGACCGGCCCACGCGCCGCGCCAAGCGCGCGCTGGGCCGCGGCATCCTGGTGGCCGCCCCGTGGCTGATGAAATTCCTGTCCATCGCCGGCACCGCCGCGATGTTCCTGGTGGGCGGCGGCATCCTGGTGCACGCCGTGCCCTTCCTGCACCACGCCGTGGTGGCGGTGACGCCGGCCGGCGGCTGGGGCAGCGCGGTGGGCATGCTGGCCGAAGGCGGCGTGGGCGTGCTGGTCGGCATCGCCGTGCTGGCCGTGGTGATGGGCGTGAACAAGATGCGGGGCGCGGTCAGCGCCTGAACCTCCGCCCCGCCCGCCGCGGGGCCTTCAGCGCACCACGTGCCAGTCCGTCTGCCTGCCGGCCAGGTACTGGACGCGCTCGCCGTCGAACAGCGCGCTCTGCTCCAGCTTCACCTGCACCCACTGCCCGCCCCATTCGGGTACCTGCGCCTTGATGTTGCCTTCGATGGCGTAGGCGGTGTCCGGGTATAGCGGCCAACGGCCGCCGTCGGCCTGGCCGCTCTGGTCGTCCCACATGCCGATGGTGGGACCCGCGGCGTGGCCGAAGAAACCGATGGGGTGGCTGTAGGTGCTGGATACGATGCCGGCCATTTCGGCGGCCGACCGGGTGCGTGCCAGCACGTCACTGCCGGTGCGGCCGGTCCTGAACTGCGCCAGCAGCAGGTCCTGCCAGCGATTGCCCTGCGCCATGGCGTCGCGCAGGCCCTTGGGCACCTCGGTTTCGCCCTCGCGCAGCACGTAGCCCATTTCCTGGGTGTCGGTGCACAGCTTCAGGTAGCACAGGCCCACGTCGGTGTGCAGCACGTCGCCGGGCTCGATCACGCCCTGCGTTCCGCAGAACGGGCCGTCGCGGTCGCAGTCCAGTCCCGCGCGCTGCAGGTTGACGTCGGGCATGAACCACACGGCCAGGCCCAGCTGTTCATAGCGGCTGCGGATGTACCAGGCCACGTCGTCGGTGGTGGTGACGCCTGGCGTGACCACGCGCGACGAGAAGGCGTCGGCCACCACGCTGCGCGCCACCGCCACGGCCTGGGCGTAGGCGCCGTGTTCGGCGGGAATGCGGGTTTCGGTCCAGCGCACCACCAGGTCCTGCGCCGACACCAGTCGGTCGGCATAGCCCTCCGGCAGCACCTCCAGCAGGCGGTCGTGCAGCGCCTTGCTCAGGCCATCGGCAATCGGCCACTGGCGCGACACGTTGATGCCGATGCGCCCGGGCCGGCGTTCGGCGATCAGCTTGCCCAGCGCACGCCACTGCGCATCCAGGTCGCCGCCGGACCACACCGACTGGTAGGGCTCGCCCAGCGGGTAACGATTCACCACCAGCCGGTCCACGCTGCCGTCGGGCTTGCGGTGGAAAGCCAGCAGCGTGGTGCGGCGCGCGGCGAAGCTGGGCTGCGGCACCAGGGTGAAGTAGACCGGGTCTTCGGCATATTCGCGCGACAGCACCAGCCACAGGTCAATGCCGGTTTCCTTCATCAGCCTGGGCAGCAGGGTGTCCAGGCGCTCGACCAGGATGCGGTTCTCGACGGCGACGCGTTCGCGCGGCGCCAGCGGCGCCGGCGCCGCCTGTTCGGCCGGGCCGGGTTCGGTGGCCGGGGTGGGCACGGCAACCACCAGCATCAGCGCCGCAAGCAGGAAACGGAAAGGCATGGCGTGGGTCTCCTCGGGGATGCCGGGATGATAGCCACGCTCGAACCGTCGAAGGCTAGCCCAGGCGCTGCAGGAACTGGATGAGCTGGGCGCGCTGGTTGGGCCCCAGCAGGCGCAGGATCGGCAGCAGGCGGCCGATCACCTGCGGCAGCTTTTCGATCACGGCGCGGGAATGGCCGGCGGCCAGTTGCTCCAGCAGCGGATCCAGCAGCAGCGGTTCGGCGGCAGGAGGCGCGGCGGCGGCAGGAGGCGCTGGCGCAACAGGCGGCGCGGCGGCAACAGGGGCTGCGGCTGGCGGCAGCACCACGGCGGCGGGCGCTTCGGCCCGTGGCGCGGCGGCATCGGCCGTGGGCAAGTCTTCAGGCACCGCCGGCGGCGCGATGGCGGCGGCCACGACCTGGTCGGGCACGGACGGCGCGGACGGCACGGCATCCTGCGCCGGCTCGGACCCGGGCGCGCGGTCCACCCGCACCAGCGTGGCGGCGGTGGCCTGGGCGATGTCCACCTGCGGGGCCGCCAGGCGCATTTCACACTGGGCCAGCAGCGACTTTGCCGTGGTCGCGTCGTTCAGATCGGCGGCGATGACGGCGGCGGCAATCACCACCGGAATCGGCAGGCCCTGTTCATCCACCGGTGGCTGGGCCAGCAGGTCCTCGCGCAGGCGGGCCACCACGGCGTCAATGCCGGCGGCGCTGGCGGCCGGCAGGGACAGCGCGAAGCCGCCCAGCCCGACGCGGCCGCCGGTGTCTTCCTTGCGAATGCCGGCGCGAAGCAGCCGCGCCACCTGCAGCACCAGCGCGTCGGCCACCTGCCGCCCGTGGTAAAGGAACAGGCGCCGGAAATCGACGATCTCCAGGCGCGCCACGCTCAGCTCCGCGCCGTGCCGGCGCGCATAGGCGATGTCCTGCTGCAGCCGTTCGACGAAGCCGCCCAGGTTGGACAGGCCGGTCAGCGCGTCCACCGTGGCCTGCGCGTGCAGGCGGCGGGTGATGCGCTGGTTGTTGGCGTGGGCGCGGGCGCGCGCCACCAGGTCCACGGTGGTGAAGGGCTTGGTGATGAAATCGGTCGCGCCCAGGTCCAGCGCGCGCATGCGCGCCGCTTCGTCGTTCTCGGCGCCGGTCACCACGATCACCGGCATCGAGGACAGGCTGCCCTCGTCCGAGCCACGCATCCGGCGAAGCAGGTCGTAGCCGTCCGAATGGGGCATGTTGAGGTCGGTGAAGACCACCTGGATGCTGCGGTCCTCGCCCAGCGTCTGCCATGCCTGGACGCCGTCGTCGGCCGTCACCACATCGAACTCGTCGCCGAGCATCTTGTGGGCAGCCTTGCGCATCAGCTTGGAATCGTCCACCACCAGGATGCGGGCTTTGCCCACCGACTCGCCGTCCATCGTCGCCCCCCCTGAGGGCAGGATCACCTCCCCAATGTATTCCATGTCACGCGGCGCGCCCACCGACCCGGTCACAGATCCCGCCGCCGGGCCCGGCTGGTGGCGCCAGCCCGGTTTTCCAAGCCCCGGCCCGGCGCCAGGGGCCCCACCGTTCATTCCGACGGGGCTAGGATGGAACCGCACTCTCCCAATCCCAACCAGCGAGGCGAGACCATGCAGATCCAGATCAACACCGGTGACAGCGTCGAAGGCCGCGAGGCCCTGTTCCGCCACACCGAAACCGTGGTGAAGGACGCCCTGGGGCGATTTGCCGACCACGTCACCCGCGTCGAGGTCCACCTGAGCGACGTCAATGGCCAGAAGGCGGGCGACAACGACAAGCGCGTGCTGATGGAGGCCCGCGTCGCCGGTCGCCAGCCGATCGCCGTGACCGAACTGGCCGGCAGCCTGCACCAGGCCATCGAAGGCGCCACCCAGAAGCTCAAGCGCTCCCTCGACACGACCCTGGGCAAGCTGGGCGACAAGCGCCGCATCCCCGCCCCGCCCCTGCCCGGGGACTCGGCGCTGCCGGAAGACGACGAGGCCTGAGGGATCAGTCGCGCTCGTTGGCCTCTTCGCGGCCCTGCTGGCGGATGATGTTCTCCTGGCGCGCGTCTTCGATGGACATCATCACCGCGTCCACGTCGGCGCTGGCCTCGTCGAAGGTGAAGCGCCCGGTCAGCACGCTGTCCGGGCGCAGTTCGCCACGCTCGTAGAGCAGCCACATTTCCTCGCCGAAATGCGTGGCCATCAGCTCGGGGGCGAAGCGGCCCAGGCTGGCGCGCAGGTTGTGCACGTCACGCAGCAGCATCGTGCGCGCGGCGTTGTTGCCGGCCGCGCTCACCACCTGCGGGAAATCAATGATCACAGGGCCCTCGGGCGCCACCAGCACGTTGTATTCCGACAGGTCGCCGTGGATCAGGCCGATGCACAGCATGCGCACCACGTCGCGCATCAGTTCGTCGTGGAAGCGCAGCGCCTGCGCGTGGTCCAGCTCCACCTCGCCCAGGCGCGGCGCGCTGTGGCCTTCGGCGTCGGTCACCAGCGACATCAGCAGCACGCCGTGGTGGTAGCCGTGCGGGCGCGGCACGCGCACGCCGGCGTCCACCAGCTGGTAGAGCGCGTCCACCTCGGTGTTTTTCCACGCGGTTTCCTGTTCGCGCTTGCCGAACTTGCTGGCCTTGCCGATGGCGCGCGCCTGCCGGCTGCCGCGCACCTTGCGCCCCTCCTGGTACTGCACGCGCGCCTGGAAACTGCGGTGCGCCATGTCCTTGTAGACCTTGGCGCAGATCACTTCACCGCCCGAGCGCACCACGTACACCGCCGCTTCCTTGCCGCTCTTTAGCGGACGCAGCACGTCGTCCACCAGGCCATCGTCGACCAGCGGCTGCAGGCCAGGGGGAATCTTCATCGGTCAATGCACGCGCAGCGGAGGTGCCGCATTATGGGGCAACCGCCGCCCGCACCGACGGCCGGTGCCGCCGGACCACACCGGGCATGGCGGCAAGCCGGGCCGGCGGGCCTCGCCTCATGCCGGGGCCAGCCTGCGCCGCGGCGGCAGTGCATAGCGGAAGATGCGCGCCAGCACGCCGCCATACTGCTTCCAGAATCCGCCGGTGTTGTAGTGCACCCCGTAGCGCGCGCAGATCTCGCGCACGCGCGGCGCCATCTGCACATAGCGCGGCGCCGGCAGGTCCGGGAACAGGTGGTGTTCGATCTGGTGGCTCAGCTCGCCCGTCAGCAGGTGGAACAGGCGGCTGCCCTCGAGGTTGCTCGACCCCTGGATCTGCCGCAGGTACCACTGGCCGCGCGTCTCGTCCGCCACTTCGCGCGGCGTGTAGGTCTGCACCTGTTCGGTGAAGTGGCCGCAGAAGATGATGGCGTTGGTCCAGAGGTTGCGGATCAGGTTCGCCGCCAGGTTGCCCAGCAGCACGCGCGGCCACTGCCAGAACGCCAGCGCCGGGAACAGCACGTAGTCCTTGAACAGCTGGCGCCCGGCCTTGCGCAGGAACGGCCGCATGCGTTCGCGGAACTCGGCGCGCGGCATGCGGCCCTTGAGGAAGCGGCCTATCTTGATGTCGTGGATGGCCACGCCCCACTGGAAGTTCATCGCCAGCAGCGCGTACCACAGCGGCTGCAGCAGCGTGGCCTTCTTCCAGCGCTGCTGGTCGCTCAGGCGCAGCATGCCGTAGCCGAAGTCGTGGTCCTTGCCGATCACGTTGGTGTGGTCGTGGTGCTCGACGTTGTGCGAGTGCCGCCAGTGGTCGCCGTCGCAGACGATGTCCCACTCGTAGGTGGCCGAGTGCAGGGACGGGTCGTTCATCCAGTCGTACTGGCCGTGCATCACGTTGTGGCCGATTTCCATGTTCTCGACGATCTTTGCGGTGGCCAACGCCAGCACGCCGGCGACCCAGCTCACCGGGCCCCAGCCGAACATCAGCAGGCCGCGCCCGGCGATGGCGCTGCCCTGCACGAAGCCGCGCATGCGGCGGATGTGGCGTGCATCGGCCTCGCCCACCTGGGCCAGCGTTTCCACGCGCAGGGCGTCGAGTTCGGATTCGAAGGCGGCCAGTTCGTCGCCGTAAAGGCGGGTCTTGGTGGTCATGCGGTTCTCCCGGGGGTCACGGCGCCAGCTCGAGCGCGCTTTGCGGCGTGCTGATGCACAGCTGGATGAGTTCTTCGCCCGGCCCGGACAGCTGGCCGGTGAGCTGGTTGAGCACCGTGCCGCCGAGCTTGCGGCACTGGCAGGTGCGGCAGATGCCGCGGCGGCAGCCAAAGCGCGGCTGCAGCCCCGCGGCCTCGGCGCCGTCAAGCAGGCTCTGGCCGCTGGCCACGTCGAAACGGGCACCGTTGAACTGCACCGCGTGCGACGCGGCGCCCGGGTCAACCGGCGCCGCACGGCGGCCAAAGCTCTCGCTGGCCAACCGGTCCGCCAGGCCCGCTTGCGCGTACATCGCCTCCACCGTCGCCATGAAGCCGTCCGGGCCGCACAGCATGGCTTCGCGCGACGCCCAGTCCGGCACCAGCGCGGCGATGGCCGGGGCGTCGAGGCGGCCGCGGTTGGCGCTGGCGTGCGCGTGGCGACGCAGCCCCGGCAGGCGCGCCGCCAGTTCGTCGAGTTGCGCGGCGAACAGCAGGTCGCCCGGCGTGGACGCTGACTGCACCAGCACGACATCGCGACCGCTGCCGGCGTTCGCCATCGCCATCAGCAGCGACATCATCGGCGTCATGCCGCTGCCGGCCGCCAGCATCAGCAGAGGCTGGTCCGGCGTCCGCGGCGCAAATGCGCCCTGCGCCCGGCCGAGGCGCACCACCTGGCCGGGCTTGAGCGCATGCGCGGCCGCCGACACCCGACCGCTCTCCTTGCGCTTGATGGTGAGGCGGACCAGGCCGTCCGGCCCAGGTGCCGACGAGAAGCTGAAGCAGCGCCCCTGGCGCGCACCGTTGACCTCGAGCTCCAGCAGCGCGTGCTGGCCCGGCTGGAAGCCGCCGAAACGTCGGTTGGGCTTCAGCCAGAGGCTGCGCACGCCCGGCGCTTCATCCACCACGCGTACCACCCGGGCGCGGGACTCCACCAGCGACCAGGCCGGGTTCAGCGCACTGGCCAGCCGGCTCCAGGCCTCGGCCTGGTTCAGGGGTGCCAGCAGCGGGCTGCGCAGCACCCGGCGAACAATCGAAACGCGCTCTTTGGGCTGGTTTGA
>DAORUD010000123.1:0-6757 GCA_035433005.1 Arenimonas sp.
GCCCTTGAACGAGAACAGCATCTGGCCGCTTTGCGCGTACATCCACAGCGTCAGGAAGTTCATCTGACCCCGTTCCGGGGCTTTGTGTCGGCTGTAATAAATCACTGGCACAATCGGGCGCCCGGCACGGGCACCGCAGTCCCCCCTCCAAACCTTGCACTGGAGTTCCCGGATGTCGATGACCCACCGCGGCCTGGCCGCCCTGGCGCTTTGCGCTGCCCTGACCCCCCTCGGCGCCCGCGCCGAAGTGTTCATCAACGAAATCCACTACGACGACAGCACCGCGTCCGGCGACACCGGCGAGCGCGTCGAAGTGATGGCCACCGCGGGCGAATCGCTCAGCGGCTACCGCATCTATCTGTACAACGGCACCAGCTCCACCACGGCCGCCACCTTCTACGACAACGACCTGGTGCCCGCCGGCAGCCTGGTGGCCTGCGGCGCCACGGTGCGCGTGGCCACGGTCACCTACCCGGTGAACGGCATCCAGAACGGCGCCAACGACGGCATCGCCCTGGTGAACGCCGCCGGCCAGGTGGTGCAGTTCCTGAGCTACGAGGGCGCCATCACCGCGTCCAACGGTCCGGCTGCCGGACGCACCAGCGTCAACCTGCCGGTGTCGGAAACCAACAGCACGGCCGCGGGCACGTCGCTGCAGCTCGGCGGCACGGCCACCGGCTACGCCGGCTTCACCTGGCGCGCGTCGGCCACCCAGAAGTTCAACGCCTGCAACAACAGCCAGGTGGTGAGCGCGCCGAACCCCGCGCCCACCGTCACCGGCACCACGCCGGCCAACGGCGCCACCGGCTTCCCGGCCTCGGGCGACCTGGGCGTGAACTTCAGTGAAACCGTCACCCTGGGCACCGGCGCCTTCACCCTGCAGTGCTCGCTGTCGGGCAACGTGGGGCTGGCGTATCCCGCCAGCGGCAGCGGCTTCGTCATCAGCACCAACACGGCCCTGCGCAGCGCTGAAACCTGCACGCTCACCGTGGTGGCCAGCCAGGTCACCGATGCCGGCGGCGCCAAGCTGGCCGCCAACCGCACCGTGGGCTTCACCGTGGCCGAGGCCGCGCAGACCGGCTACTACAGCCGCGTGAACACCTCCAGCGCCTCGCAGCTGCGCTGCTCGCTGCACGCCACCATCCGCGGCCACACCGCCTACCCGTACAGCGGCACCGGCACCAGCGCGTGGTCCATCCTGGAAATCGCCGACGAAGATCCCAACAACGCCGGCCGCATCGTGGACGCCTACCGCAACCGCAGCTTCGCCAAGGGCAGCGACCGCGCGGGCACCGGCACGGGCATCACCTACAACCGCGAACACACCTGGCCCAACTCGCTGGGCTTCGGCAGCGCCACCGGCAACCTGGGCCTGCCCAACGCGCCGTACACCGACACGCACATGCTTTACCTCACCGACACCGGCTACAACGCCGACCGCGGCAACAAGCCCTACGCCAACTGCGCGCTCAGCGCCCAGTGCGGCGAGCGCGTGACCGAGGTCAACGGTGGCCGCGGCGGCGGCAGCGGCGTGTACCCGGGCAACTCGAACTGGTTCAAGGGCCCGGACGGCAACGCCGGCTCGTTCGAGGTCTGGAGCAAGCGCAAGGGCGACATGGCGCGCGCCATCCTGTACATGGCCATCCGCTACGAAGGCGGCCAGCATCCGGGCACCGGCCAGACCGAGCCGGACCTGGAGCTGACCGACAACCGCGCGCAGATCGTCATCACTTCGGCGTCGCCGGCCTACATGGGCCTGATGTCCACCCTGCTGGCCTGGCACCAGGCCGACCCGGTGGACGCGGCCGAGCGCGAGCGCAACGAGGTGATCTACAGCTTCCAGGGCAACCGCAACCCGTTCATTGACCACCCCGAGTGGGCGACGGCGGCGCTGTTCACCTCGGCCAAGCCGGCCACCTGCAGCCTCAACTGAGGCCCCGCGCCGGCCGGCCCCCGGGCCCGGCTTGCACGAACACCGGACCCTGCCCCTACAATCGGGGCAGGGTTCGGGTAACGGCCCCCGGCAAAGCGCCCTGCACGAGACGGGGCGGACCGGGAACCAGGCCGCCCCGTACAGGACCCACCCCCGGCGCGAACGGTGGCGGGACCCGGCAGGCCTGACGCGAGAACGCGCAGGCCAACCTGGCCAGGCATCGGATGCCGCACGGTCCTCAGGGGAGGCCGCATGCGGGCCCACTCCGGCGCCGGGCGATCTCGCCGACGTTGATGCAAAGCAGCGCGGCGATGCGTGATGGCTGTATTTCCGGGGAAACACCGATGACGCTTTTGTTCAACCGCATCAGGCAGGCGCGCCGAGGCGCCGAGATGTCGCAGTCCGAACTGGCCATTGCCGTGGGCGTGGCCCGCAGCGCCGTGGCGCAGTGGGAGCGCAAGGACGGGGCCAAACCCACCACCGACAACATGGGCAAGATCGCCCTGGCCACGGCAGTCAGCTTCGAATGGCTGGCCACCGGGCGCGGCGGCCGGTGGATCGGCGGCGACGAGGAAACGCCGGCGATGATGCTCAACTTCTACGCCCAGTGCGGCCTGGAGGAGCGGCTGCTGATTGCCTTCCGCTCCCTGCGCAGCCTGGAACAGCAGCCGCTGGTGGATTTCGTCGAAGCCATGACCGACCGGTCCTGAGGCCGGGCGCCGGGGCCTTTCTCGCCTTGGCGACGAACTTCCGGGGATACTGGCGGTCACAGGGAGCGGTCGGGAACGCCTGGCCGCACCCGCCCCCACCGAGATATCCCCGCATGACCCGTTGGCTGTTGGCCCTGGCGGCCGCGCTGCTGCTTTCCCCGTCCGCCCGGGCCGTGGACGAGGACGACCTGCTGCCGATTGATGACGCCTTCGCGCTCACCGCGAAGGCCAGCGACCGCGGCCGCCTGGAGTTCACCTGGCAGATCGCCGACGGCTACTACCTCTACAAGCACCGCATGGGCGCCGAACCGCAGTCGGGCTTCACCGCCGCCGGGCCGCTGGTGCTGCCGGCGGGCGACGCCTACACCGACGAATTCTTCGGCGACGTGGAAACCTACCGCGGCGCCGTCACCGGCACGCTCGAAGGCAGCGCCAGCGCCGACACCGTGCAGGTGAAGGTGAAGTACCAGGGCTGCGCCGACGTGGGCATCTGCTACCCGCCGCACACCAAGCTGCTGACGGTGGCGCTGCCCGCGGGCGCCGCTCCCGCCGGCGCCGCAGCGCCCGGCGGCCTCATTTCGCTGGATGGGCCGCGCGGCGGCGACCTGTTCGGCGCCACGCCGGGCACCAGCGAAGGCCTGCCGCTGCCGGAAGCGCAGGCGTTCGGCTTCGAAGCCATCGTGGACACGCCCGACCGGCTGCTGCTGCGCTTCACCCCGGCGCCGGGCTACTACCTCTACCGCGACAAGACCACGGTGGCGCTGGACGCTTCCGGTGCACGCGCCGGCGCGCTGGCCTGGCCGCCCTCGAAGCCGCACTTCGACGAACACTTCGGCGACGTGCAGGTGTACTTCGACGCGGTGGACGTGCCGCTGCCCGTGCTGCGCACCGACACCGGCGCCATGCCGGCCACGCTCCGCGTGAGCTTCCAGGGCTGCCAGACCGACGGCATCTGCTACCCGCCCATGACCCGCACCGTGGCCCTGCCGCTGCCGGCTGGCGGCACGCTGGCCACGGCGGATGCGGCGCGCGAAACCCCGCCGGTGCGCGGCGCCACGCCGCTGTGGCTGGCCTTACTGCTGGCGCTGGGCGGCGGCCTGGTCCTCAACCTGATGCCCTGCGTGCTGCCGGTGCTGTCGCTCAAGGCGGTGTCGCTGGCGCAGGGCGGTGGCCAGGCCAAGCGCCAGGCGCTGTGGTACACGGCCGGCGTGCTGGCCAGCTTCGCGGCGGTGGGCGCGATTGCGCTGGCGCTGCGGCAGGCCGGGCTGGCGCTGGGCTGGGGCTTCCAGCTGCAGCAGCCGGGCGTGGTCGCGGCGCTGGCGCTGGTGATGGTGGCGATCGGGCTTTCGATGTCGGGCGTGGTGACGTTCGGCGCCTCGCTGGCGGGCGCCGGGCAGTCGCTTACCGAGAAGTCGGGGCCGGCGGGTGATTTCTTCACCGGCGTGCTGGCGGTGGTGGTGGCCAGCCCGTGCACGGCGCCGTTCATGGGCACGGCGCTGGCGTTTGCGTTCGCGGCGCCGCCGGCGGTGGCCCTGCTGGTGTTCGTGTTCCTGGGCCTGGGCCTGGCCCTGCCCTTCCTGCTGATCGGCTTCGTGCCGGCGCTCGCCAACCGCCTGCCGCGCCCCGGCGCGTGGATGGACACGTTCAAGCAGGTGCTGGCGTTCCCGATGTACCTCACCGCGGTGTGGCTGCTGTGGGTGCTGGCCAAGCAGCGCGGCGCCGATGCCATCGGCCTGGTGCTGGTGGGCGCGGTGGTGCTGGCGCTGGGCCTGTGGTGGTGGGAAAAGGCCAGCTGGCGCGAACGCGTGCTGCCGCGCGTGCTGGCGGCCGGCCTGGTGCTGGCCTCGCTGTGGACGGTGGTGATGGTGCAGCGCATGCCCGCGCCCGAGCGCGCCGCGGCGGCCGAATCCGGCGTGGTGGCGTATTCGGCCGACGCGCTGGCGCAGCTGCGCCGCGACGGCCGCGTGGTGTTCGTGAACATGACCGCCGACTGGTGCGTCACCTGCAAGGCCAATGAAAAAACCGTGCTGGCCCGCGACGGCTTCCGCACCGCGCTCGACGCCGCCGGCGCCGTCTACATGAAGGGCGACTGGACCGACGTGGACCCGGCCATCACCGCCTTCCTCGAATCGCACGGCGCCGTGGGCGTGCCGCTGTACGTGGTGTACCCGCGCCAGGGCGAGCCGGTGGTGCTGCCCACGGTGCTGACCCAGGCCACGGTGGAACAGGCCCTGGCGCAGGCCGCGCGCTGACATGAACCGCCAGGCCGTCGTCACCTGGGTGGCCATCGTCGTGCTGGCCGGCGTCAGCGCCGGGCTGGGCTGGTGGCTGGGCCACCGCGTGCTGATCCCCGCCGAAAAGGCGCCGCCGCCGGGCGTCACCGTGGTGAAGGAAGGCGAGCGTCTGCCGCCGCTGGTGCTGCCCGAACTGCAGGGCGGCCAGGCCTTCACCGTGTCGGGCCCGGGCCGGCCGCGGCTGATCAACTACTGGGCCAGCTGGTGCGGACCGTGCCGGGAAGAGATGCCGGCCCTGGACGCCTTCGCCCGCGAAGAGGGCGCCAACGGCGTGCAAGTGATCGGCATTGCCCTGGACACCCGCGACGAGGCCCTGGCCTTCCAGCGCCAGGTGCCGGTGGCCTTCCCGCTGCTGCTGGAAACCCCCGGCCCGGCCGACAGCTCGGTGCGGCTGGGCAATGCCCGCGGCATCCTGCCCTACACCGTGCTGCTGGACGCGCAGGGCCGCGTGGTGAAAACCCACTACGGCGCCTTCCCCCACGCCGAAGCGGTGCGTCGCTGGGCGGCGGACTAGCGCCAACGCGAATTCAAACGCCCGTTAAAATCCGCGAAGTCGCGGACATCGTCTGGACAGCCCCCCGGCCTTCCCGGCAGACTGTGCCGCTCCCGGGGAGGACGGCGTGGCGAAAATCCTGGTTCTGCATGGTCCCAACCTGAACCTGCTCGGCGAACGCGAGCCGGGCATCTATGGCCATGCCACCCTCGCCCAGATCGACCAGGCCCTGGCCACCCGCGCCCAGGCCGCCGGCCACGCGCTGGAAAGCTTCCAGTCCAACGCCGAGCACGTGCTGGTGGACCGGGTGCAGGCCGCGCGCCGCGGCGGCACCGCCTTCATCGTGATCAACCCGGCCGCGTTCACGCACACCTCGGTGGCCCTGCGCGACGCACTGGCCGCCGTGGCCCTGCCCTTCATCGAAGTACACCTGTCCAACCCGCACGCCCGCGAACCGTTCCGCCAGCACAGCTATTTCTCCAGCCTGGCGGTGGGCGTGGTGTGCGGGTTCGGCGCGGACAGCTACGCCTATGCGCTGGAGGCGGCGATCAAGCGCCTGGCCGCCAGTGGCACCCCGGCCGGCGCGTAAGCCCGGCCGCCCATCCCTTTCCACAACACCAAGACGAGGCCGGCATGGACCTTCGCAAGATCAAGAAACTCATCGACCTGCTCGAGGAATCCAACCTCGCCGAAATCGAAATCAAGGAAGGCGAGGAGTCCGTGCGCCTGGCCCGGGTGCCGCGCGGCACCGTGATGGCCGCCCCGGCCCCGGCGCCGGTGGCCCACGCCGAACCGGCCCGCCCGGCGGCGCCCGCCGCGCCCGCCCCGGCCATGTCGGCCGAAGCCGTGGGCAAGTCCACCAAGGACGTGCCCGACGGCCACACCGTGCGCTCGCCGATGGTGGGCACCTTCTACGAGGCCCAGAGCCCCGACAAGCCGCCGTTCGTGAAGGTGGGCCAGACGGTGAAGGCCGGCGACACGCTGGGCATCATCGAGGCGATGAAGATGTTCAACCCGATCGAAGCCGACGTCTCGGGCACCGTGCGCGCCGTCCTGGTCAAGAACGGCCAGCCGATCGAGTTCGACGAGCCCATGTTCGTCATCAGCTGAAGGCCACGCCCATGCTCGACAAGATCGTCATCGCCAACCGCGGCGAGATTGCGCTGCGCATCCTGCGCGCCTGCCATTCGCTCGGCATCAAGACCGTGGCCGTGCACTCCACGGTGGACCGCAACCTCAAGCACGTGGCCATGGCCGATGAATCGGTGTGCATCGGCCCGGCGCCGTCGGCCGACAGCTACCTCAACATCCCGGCCATCATCGCCGC
>DAORUD010000124.1:0-6547 GCA_035433005.1 Arenimonas sp.
TCGATGCCCGTGGCGATGGCGAAGATGTTGGGGTCGAAGATGATGTCCTCGGGCGCGAACCCGGCCTCGTCCACCAGCAGCCGGTAGGCGCGCGAACAGATCTCCACCTTGCGCTCGAAGGTGTCGGCCTGGCCCTGTTCGTCGAAGGCCATCACCACCACGGCGGCGCCGTGGCGGCGCACCTTCGCGGCGTGTTCCAGGAAAGCGGCCTCGCCTTCCTTCATCGAAATGGAGTTGACGATGGCCTTGCCCTGCACGCACTTCAGGCCGGCCTCGATCACGCTCCACTTCGAGGAGTCGATCATCAGCGGCACGCGGGCGATGTCGGGCTCGGCGGCCACCAGGTTCAGGAAGCGGGCCATCGCGGCCTCGGCGTCCAGCATGCCTTCGTCCATGTTGACGTCGATCACCTGGGCACCGTTCTCCACCTGCTGGCGGGCCACGGCCAGGGCTTCGTCGTAGCGGCCTTCCAGGATGAGCTTCTTGAACTGGATGGACCCGGTGACATTGGTGCGCTCGCCGACGTTGACGAAGTTCGTCTGCGGCGTGATGACGAAGGGCTCCAGCCCGGCCAGGCGCGTGTGCGGTGCCACGGCCGGGAGGGCGCGCGGCGGCAGGCCGGCGACGGCGCCCGCAATGGCGGCGATGTGCCCGGGCGTGGTGCCGCAGCAGCCGCCGACGATGTTGAGCAGGCCGGCTTGCGCGAACTCGCGCAGGGTGCCCGCGGTTTCGTCCGGACCCTCGTCGTAGCCGCCGAATGCGTTCGGCAAGCCGGCGTTGGGATGGCAGCTGACGTGGGTGTCGGCCACCTGGGCCAGCATGTCCACGTGGGCGCGCAGGTCGCGCGCGCCCAGCGCGCAGTTCAGGCCGATGGACAGCGGCTTGGCGTGGCGCAGCGAATACCAGAAGGCCTCGGCCGTCTGGCCCGACAAGGTGCGGCCGCTCCTGTCGGTTATCGTGCCCGACACCATCACGGGCAGGCGCACGCCCAGTTCCTCGAACAGCTCCTCCAGCGCATACAGCGCGGCCTTGGCGTTGAGCGTGTCGAACACGGTCTCGACCATCAGGATGTCGGCGCCGCCCTCGGCCAGCGCGCGGCCGGCCTCGACGTAGTTCGCCACCAGTTCGTCGAAGTGGATGTTGCGGAAACCGGCGTCCTCGACCTTCGGGCTGATGGACGCGGTGCGGCTGGTGGGGCCCAGCACGCCCACCACGTAGCGCGGCCTGGACGGGTCGGCGGCTTCGAACTCGTCGCAGCAGGCGCGGGCCAGGCGGGCGGCTTCGCGGTTGAGCTCCGGCACCAGGTGTTCCAGGCGGTAGTCGGCCTGCGACACGGCGGTGGAGTTGAAGGTGTTGGTTTCCACCAGGTCCGCGCCCGCGGCCAGGTAGGCCTTGTGCACGCCGGCGATGATTTCGGGCCGGGTGAGGGTGAGCAGGTCGTTGTTGCCCTTCAGGTCGCCGGCGGCACAGCCGCAGTGCGGGCCGTGTTCATGGCCTTCGGAGAACCTCAGGCCGTCATACCCTTGCGCGAAGCGTTCGCCGCGATAGCCCGCTTCGTCCAGCTCGTGGCGCTGGATCATGGTGCCCATGGCGCCGTCCAGCACCAGGATGCGCTCGGACAGTGCCTGCAGCAGGCGCCCGGTGCGCGCCGGGTCTTTCCAGGGAAGGGTCTTCAAGGTTTGCGTGCCAGCAGGGTCAGGACTTCGAAATGGGGCGGGCGCTTTTCGCGCGTCACCGATTCGCACACGGTCACTTCCAGGCCGGCCTTGTCGGCGTAGCGGCGCAGGTCCTTGGCGGTGAAACCCAGGTTGACGTGGCCGTAGGGCGTCACGGCGGCCTGGTGCTCGTGCTTGCCCAGGCAGGTAACCACCAGGCGGCCGCCCTGGCGCAGCACGCGCCCGGCTTCCACGATGGCCTGGCCGGGCTTGCCGGCGTAAGTGAGGGCGTGCATCAGCAGCACCAGGTCGAAGCTGTTGGTTTCGAAGGGCAGGGCCTGCATGTCGCCCTCGAGCACTTCCACGTGGCGGTATTTCTTCAGCCGGTCGCGGGCGGCGCCCACCACGCGGGCGCTGGAGTCCACGCACACGTAGCGGCGGGCGTGCGGGGCCAGCAGTTCGGCCAGCACGCCGTCGCCCGAGGCCACGTCCAGCACGTCGCCGGGCTCGAGCAGGGGCAGGGTGGAGCGGGCCAGGGCTTCCCAGGTGCGGCCCGGGGAGTAGTGCCGTTCCATGTCGCCGGCCACCGAATCGGCCCAGTTCTGGTCGCTGGCGCGGGTGGCGAGGATGGCAGGCAGGCGCTCGGCGTCCTGGCGCAGCAGCGGGTCGTCGGTGCTGTCGCGCAGGGTTTCCCACAGGCGGCCTTCGGCCGGGTCCAGCGATTCGGCGTTGAAGCGGTAGTAGGCCGACACGCCGGCGCGGCGGTCGCGCACCAGGTCGGCTTCCTTGAGTTTGGCCAGGTGGGTGGACACGCGCGGCTGGGCCAGGCGGGTGACCCCGGACAGCTCGGCCACGGTCAGCTCCTCCTGCTCCAGCAGGGCCAGCAGGCGGACCCGCGTCGGGTCGGCCAGGACCTTGAGGCAGGCCGACCAGGCATCCAGGTCCATGCTTTATCCTTTCATCCGGATTTAAAGATATGCGGAGGTTAGGCCGCGTCGTTGGGGCCGTCAAGGCGCGCCACGCCGGGTTTCACGCCGCATGGACCTGTGCCCGGCGGTGCGAGCCGCTACAATTGCGTACTTCCCCGTATCGAATTGAGGGCTTGCCGTGGACTTCCGATTCACCGAAGAGCAGCTGATGATCCAGGACGTCGCCCGGCGCATCGCCCAGGAAAAGATCGCGCCCAGCGCCGAGCACCACGACCAGACCGGCGAGTTCCCGCTCGACAACATCCGCACCCTGGGCGAGAACGGCCTGATGGGCATCGAAGTGCCGGCCGAGTACGGCGGCGCCGGCATGGACCCCATCAGCTACGTGCTGGCCATGATCGAAATTGCGGAGGCCGACTGCGCCCATTCCACCATCGTGTCGGTGAACAATTCGCTGTTCTGCAACGGCATCCTGAAGTTCGGCACCGAGGCACAGAAGCAGCTGTACGTGCGCGCCATCGCCGAAGGCCGCGAGATCGGCGCGTTCGCGCTGACCGAGCCGCAGTCCGGCTCCGATGCCACCGCGATGCGCTGCAAGGCGGTGAAGCAGGCCGATGGCAGTTACGTCATCAACGGCAAGAAGAGCTGGATCACCTCCGGCCCGGTCGCCAGGTACATCATCCTGTTCGCGGTGACCGACCCGGCGAAGGGCGCCAAGGGCATCACCGCCTTCATGATCGACACCGCCAAGCCCGGCTTCCACCGCGGCAAGACCGAGCCCAAGCTCGGCATCCGCGCCTCGGCCACCTGCGAGATCGAGTTCCAGGATTACGTGGCCTCGCCCGATGAAGTGGTGGGCCAGGACGGCGAAGGCTTCAGGATCGCGATGGGCGTGCTCGACGCCGGCCGCATCGGCATCGCCTCGCAGGCGGTGGGCCTGGCCCGCGCCGCGTACAAGGCCGCGGTGGCCTACGTGAAGGAACGCAAGAGCTTCGGCCAGCCGATCGGCTCGTTCCAGATGATCCAGGCCAAGATCGCCGACATGAAGTGCCGCCTGGACGCGGCCGAGATCCTGACGCTGCGCGCGGCGTGGGCGAAGGCCGAAACCGAGAAGACCGGCGGCCGTTTCAGCACGGAGGCGTCGGTGGCCAAGCTGACGGCCTCGGAGGCGGCGATGTTCATCACGCACGCGGCGCTGCAGATCCACGGCGGCATGGGCTATTCGAAGGAAATGCCGCTGGAGCGCTATTTCCGCGACGCCAAGATCACCGAGATCTACGAGGGCACCAGCGAGATCCAGCGCCTGGTGATCGCCCGCAACGAGACCGGCCTGCGCTGAGGCCCCGGCCAACGGCGCCTGGGAGGCCCCGCTTCGGCGGGGCCAGTGGCGTGGGCTCGATCCGGGCTCACTGATGGCACAGGCGCCCGTCGCTGCAGAGATGGACCCGCTTCATCATTCTTCCTCCATCTCGAAGCTTGCAGGCCGGCCCTGCGCGATCCATTGGCAGATGTAGGGCTCCAGGACGCTGGTTCCGAAGGCCGTCATGGTGGACATCATCTGTTTTGCCATCGCCGGGTCATCAATGCCCAGGCCTTTCTCCACGGCGGCGAAGAAGCCGGATTTGTCGGCGGCCGAGATCGGCTTTCCCGCACACGTTCCCGTGTCCGACAGGGGGTCGTCTCCGGCGACGGCGCCGCCCGCCGTATGGGCGGCCACTTCTGCGCGCGTCTCCGGCGTCATTTCATCGTCTGGCAGCAGGTCGGACCGGTCGGACAGCGGCGAAAGCATCTGTACGGCCAGGTCCCTGTCGTACTCGTACTGCCGGAGGGTGCGGGAGGAGTCAAGTTCACGCGTGCCGCCCGGGCCGATGAAGAACATGCCGGGCGTGGCGAAGGATCCGCTGACTTGCCCGGCAGCGACGCGCGGATTGCGACAGGCGACCTCGTAGTCCTCGCTGCTGTTGGCTTCGTAGAGGTTGGCCGAGAACGAGCCGACAAGCAGGCCGCCTTCGTTCACGGTGAGCGTTACGGTGCCGTTGGTCTTCAGGCTCAGGATGGAAACGCAGCCATTGAGGTCGGTCTGCGTCCGGAGAGGCGCCAGCGAGTTCAGGCCGTCGCGCGACGTATCGCCCTTGTCGGTGGGCTCCACCTGGATCGTGGCGGGGAACGAGCCGGTGGTGCCCTCGGCGATCCGCTTCATCGTGATGACGTACTTGGCGCCTTGGACATCCCCGGAGATCGCGCGCTGCATTACCCGGTTCGTGATCGTCGACAGGTCCATCCGGGAATAGATTTCGCCGAGGCTTTCAAGCCCGTCGCGGGTGATTTTTCCCGGCCCGTAGTGCAGGTTGGTGCTGCCAATGACGGTGTTGGCGGCCGCGACTTCCGTCTCCGCAAGTTCACCCACCACCACGGCGAAGCTGACGGTGTCGCCGCATAGGAAGACGGCCGCATCCTCCGGGGCGCAGGCTTCGGTGGTTGTTTCCAGCGGGACGAGATGGGGCACGTTCGCCTGCACGTCGGCCTGCTTCCTTGACTTGGGCAGCGGCTTTTTCTTCGGGTTTCCGCCGCGGTCGACGCCGGTGTAGGACCCCGTGGCCGAGACCGACGCCACCGGCTGCACGATCGAGACGTTGAAGGTTTTTGCCGCCCGGTCGCCGGTCGGCACGGACGGCGCGTAGATGAGCGTCACTGTCTGCCAGCCCCGCAGGCCGTTGGGGTCATGCTCGTTCAAGGGCGCATAGCCTGCCTGCCAGTTGATGACGCAGTAGCCCGCGTCCTTTGGCTTGAGCAGCACCGGATGGTTGACGAGCTGGCCGCGGGTGCCAAGCTCAAGCTCGTCGCAGCTGTCATCGCCCATGGCCGCAACGCTGAACGGCACGGGCAGGGTGTTCACCGCTTGCCAGGTGGCGCTCTTGGCGACGAAGTTGATTTCCTGCGGGCCATAGGTTGGCATTTTTACCCGCAGGCATCTTGCCGAATAGGGCAGGATGTCCACCGAGACGCTGGCTGCCGGTGACGCGCTCAGGTCCAGCCGGATGCAGGCTTTCGACCAGATCATCGGATCAAACCGGCCAGGTGCCAGCTTGTCGGTGCGGTCGCGCGCCACGATGTCCGGGAAATCGGCGTACTCGGCCACCATCTCGGAGAACACCTGGCGTACGCCGCCGCGCCAGATCGGCACATCCTTGTAGCGGGCGGCCTTCAGGCCGGCGTCGGTCCACTGCAGCCAGGCCAGGGAGGATGTCGGGTCAGCGGGCCCTTCGCGATCCAGCATCTGCCGGTAGGCGTTGAACCCCTGGGGGCGGCCGCGCATCACCTGGCGCCAGAAGCTGCCCGTCATGTACCCCGCCATCGTTATGTGGTCGAGTTCGTCGGCGGTTTTTGGCGCGGGATACTCCGGGTGGTTCTTGGGATAGCTGTCCCGCCAACCATCGACGTCCAGCGGGTGGTCGAAGTAGCGCAGCCCAAGGAAGAAGGAGAACTCCCCGTTGTCCTCGCCTTTGGTCTGCAGCGCGATGCCGCGGCGGCCGGGGCCGGGCGAACGCTCGTACATCCCGTAGCCGATGCCGTTGGCTTGGCCCTCCACCAGCCAGGACGGGGCGCCGGCGTCCTTGGTCCCGGGAATCTTGTCGTACTGGCGAAGATGGATGAACTCGTGGGAGACCAGCAGGTCGGTGTTCCAGTCTCCCATGCGGTCGGCGAACAGTTCGGCGGAGTAGCCGCCGTTTTCACACCAGTTGACCAGGTTGCCCTGTTCGCGGACAGCGGTACCTATTCCGTTGTTGCACAGGTCGGCCTCGCGGTAGGTCCTGACCGGCGATGCGAGCGCCGACTCGCTGGTGCTCAGCACCTTCGAGGTGGCCGATTTGAACGGCAGGTGATTGCCAGCGGCTGCGGCGGTCTTGTTGGTGTCCTTGCGGCGGACGTAGAACAGCGTGTATTCGCCGTTCGTGGTTATCG
>DAORUD010000125.1:0-6491 GCA_035433005.1 Arenimonas sp.
ACAAGCTGCCCGTGCCGGTGGCCGGCACGCCCGGCTTCCTGGTCAACCGCATCCTGGCGCCCTACATGCAGGAGGCCATCCTGGCCTTCTCGGAAGGCATCCCCGGCCCGGTCATCGACAGGGTGGCGCTGAAGTTCGGCATGCCGATGGGCCCGATCGAACTGGTGGACACCGTGGGCCTGGACGTCGCGGCCAGCGTGGGCAGGATCATGGCCGATTTCCACGGCCAGCCCCTGCCCGACGCGTTCAAGGTCGAAGAAGGCAAGCGCGGCAAGAAGGACGGCCAGGGCCTGTACAAGTGGGAGAACGGCCGCGCCATCAAGCCCGCGGTGCCCCAGGACTACCAGGCGCCCGAAGACCTCGAGGACCGGCTGGTGCTGCCCCTGCTCAACGAAGCGGTGTCCTGCCTGCACGACGGCGTGGTGGCCGACGCCGACCTGCTGGACGCCGGCGTGATCTTCGGCACCGGCTTCGCGCCGTTCCGCGGCGGCCCCATGCAGCACATCCAGGCGGTGGGCGCCGAGAAACTCAAGGCGCGGCTGGACACGCTGCACACGCGCTACGGCGCCCGCTTCAAGCCGCGCGCCGGCTGGGACGAACTGGTCAGCCGCAGCCGGCCAGCCTGATCTGCTGGCCGGTGCGCAGCACGTAGGGCGAACGCAGGCCGTTGCTGCGCGCCAGGGACTCGGCGCTGGTGCAGCGGTGGCGTCGCGCGATGGAGCTCAGCGTGTCGCCTGACTTCACCCGGTAGCTGCGCGCCGTCGCGGCGGGTGCATTCGAGGGCGCACGCGTCGCCGTGGCCGGCACGGTGGGCTTGCTGGCGGCCATCAGCGCCACGGCGAGTTCAGCCCGCGGGCCGGTGATGCACGAGGCCTGGTACAGCGGCGGCACCGCCACCGGCACGCGCAGTTCGGTGCCGGCGGCCAACAGGGTATGCGGCTCGTGGCGCGGGTTGAGGTTGCGCAGCGGGCGGAAGAAGCCCTCGCGCGGGCCGCCCAGGCAGATGGACAGCTGGTAGATGGACGCCGGGGCCGCCAGCTTCATCACCGTGGCTGCGCCGTTCACTGCGGGGAACTCCAGGCCATACTCCTCCGGGTGCAGGAACAGCCAGGCCGCGGCCAGCACGTAGGGCACGTAGTCGCGCGTTTCCGGCGGCAGCTGCGAGTACACGGCCGGGTCCCAGAAGTCCTTCCCGCCCGAGGCCTGCTTGAGCCGCAGCGCGCGGCCTTCGCCGCCGTTGTAGGCGGCCACGGCGAAGGCCAGGTCATTGTTGAGTTCGGCAAAGCGCTCGTTGAAGTACAGCACGCTGGCGCGCGCCGCCAGCTGCGGGTCGTAGCGGGTGTCGAAGCCGTCGCGCCAGCCCAGGCCGAAGCGCGCACCGGTGGCGGGCATGAACTGCATCGGTCCGGCGGCGCCGGCGCGCGACACTGCGTGCACGCGGCCGTTGGATTCCTTGGCCAGGATGCCGAACAGCAGCGCTTCGGGCAGGCCCGCCTTCTCGTACTCGGGCCACATCAGGAAGCGCATCTGCTGGTAGTTTTCCCAGCTGGTGATCAGGCTGGGGCGCATCCAGGTGAGCCACTCGGCCATGGCCGCCTTCACCGGCTCGTTGAGCTCGATGATTTCGCGCAGGTCGCGCCCCTTGAGCAGGGTGATGGACCGGCCGGCCTCGGGCATCACGCCCAGCACGCCCGATCGGTCGCCGGCGCCGGCCACGCCCGCTTCGCCGGCACCGAAGCCTTCGCCGCCGGCGGCCAGGTCGGCGCCCTGCTGCACCAGCACGTCGTAGGCGGCCAGGAAGCGCGACGTGTCGCAGCCCCGCGTGTCGCCGCAGCGGCGGGCCGCGTCCAGCAGCTCGGCCGACGCCTTGCGGATCGCCTCGCGGCCCGGGCCGGTTTCGCCCTGGCGCAGCTGGGCCAGGCCGGCGCGGTACTGGTCGCTGGCCTGGGCCAGGGTGTCGTACAGCTTCTGGGCATTGGCCGTCACGCGGCGCGCCTGCAGGCCGGGACTGGAAACCAGCGCGCAGGCGCCAAGGAGTAGGACCAACAGGGACGACGCGCGCATGGGCAGGTTCCGGACGACAGGCGCGCAGCCTAGCGGCCGCGCCGCCACCGCGGCAAGGCGCGGGCTAGAATCGGGCCGGACAATTCCGACGGAGCGACCCCCTGATGAGCGACATCCTGATCGGCAAGGGCGACCTGCCCGTGCGCCTGCTGGGCAAGTACGGCAACCGCCACGGCCTGGTCGCCGGCGCCACGGGCACCGGCAAGTCGGTGACCCTGATGGTGATGGCCGAAGGATTCTCGCGCCTGGGCGTGCCGGTGTTCATGGCCGACGTGAAGGGCGACATCGCGGGCCTGGCCGTGGCCGGCACGCCCAGCGAAAAGCTGGCCGCGCGTGTGCAGCAGATCGGCGTGGAAGGCTACACGCAGGAAGCCAGCCCGGTGGTGTTCTGGGACCTGTACGGCAAGCTGGGCCACCCGGTGCGCACCACGGTGTCGGAGGTGGGGCCGGCCCTGATGTCGCGCATGCTTGAACTCAACGACGTGCAGGCCGGCGTGATGGACATCGCCTTCAAGCTGGCCGACGACCAGGGCCTGCTGCTGCTGGACCTGGAAGACCTGCGCGCCCTGCTCAACTTCACCAGCGAGAACAAGGCCGAGATCGGCAAGCAGTACGGCCTGGTCAGCCCGCAGTCGGTGGCCGCGATTCAGCGCGCGCTGCTGCGGCTGGAGCAGGACGGCGGCGAACAGTTCTTCGGCGAACCCGCGCTGCAGCTCGAAGACCTGATGCGCCAGGACATGTCCGGCCGCGGCGTGATCAACCTGCTGGCGGCCGACCAGCTGATCCTCAAGCCGCGGCTGTATTCGAGCTTCCTGCTGTGGCTGCTGTCGGAACTGTTCGAGACGCTGCCCGAAGTGGGCGACCTGGACGTGCCCAAGCTGGTGTTCTTCTTCGACGAGGCGCACCTGCTGTTCGACGACTGCCCGCCTTCGCTGCAGCAGCGGGTGGAACAGGTGGTGCGCCTGATCCGCTCCAAGGGCGTGGGCGTGTACTTCTGCTCGCAGAACCCCGACGACATCCCCGACACCGTGCTGGGCCAGCTGGGCAACCGCGTGCAGCACGCCCTGCGCGCCTACACCCCGCGCGACCAGAAGGCGGTGCGCACCGCCGCCGAGACCTTCGTGCAGAACCCCAGGCTGGACGTGGCCAAGGTGATCGGCGAGCTGGGCGTGGGCGAGGCGCTGGTGTCCATGCTGCTGGACAAGGGCATCCCGATGCCGGTGGAGCGCGCGCTGATATCGCCGCCGCGCTGCCGGATGGGCGCCATCACGCCCGAGGAGCGCGCCACCGTGCGCGGCCGCAGCCCGGTGGGCGGCAAGTACGACACCTCGGTCAATCGCGAATCCGCCTTCGAGATGCTGGCCAAGCGCGCCGAACAGGCCGCGGCGCCGGCGCCCGAAGCCGGCCAGCCCGCGCCAGCGCCCGCTCCCGGCAAGGCCGCCGAGCCCGCGCCGTCCAAGCTCGATGAGTTCCTGTGGGGCACCAAGCGCCGCCAGGGCGCCGTCGAAGCCGCGGCGAAGTCGGCCACCCGCACCGTGGCCACCGGCCTGGGCCGGCAGCTGCTGCGCGGCATCCTGGGCAGCCTGCTGGGCGGCAAGAAGCGCTGAGGCCGGGGCGCGCGGCCTCAGCGGCCGCCGCCACCGCCGCCGCCACCGCCGCCACCGGACGAACCGCCACCCCCGCCACCCGAACTCGACCCCGGCGGCGTGGACGACGAGGAAATCTCGCGGGTCAGCGCGCTGCCCAGCGACGAACCCATGCTGGCCAGCCCCATCGTGCCGACCGGGCTGCGGCCGTGGTACCACGACGGCGAGGCTTCGCGCGCCGCCGATTCACCCACCGCGCGAACGAACTTGCCGGTCCACGCCTGCTCCACCTCCAGCGCCATCGCGTAGGGCAACAGGGCCTCGTAGCGCCCGGCGTCGAGCGCCGGCTCGGTGTCCGCGCCCGCAGGCCCCTTGAGCGACCTGAGTTCGTCGCGCTCGGCCACCCCCAGGTACAGGCGCAGCCCTTCGATCTCGTCCATCCGCCTGCGGCCTTCGGGCGTGGGCGCCTTGAGCAGGAAAGCGAAGACACCGTGCGCCACCAGCGCAAGGCCACCCAGCGGCACCAGAACCACCACGCCCGCGCCGCCCGCGACGATGAGCGCGGCCACGCCCACGGCCACGGAGAACACGAAGCCCGCCAACAGGCTGCCCCCGTTGCCGATGTAATAGCGCGGCTTGAGCTTTTTAATCATCGCCGCCATGTGCGCCATGATCGCGCCGCTGACGCGCGAGGCCTGCGTGTTCTTGAGCACGATCTCGTCGCCGCCCGCGAACAGCTTCTCCAGCAGCGCACGCTGGCTTTCGGCGGGCGCCGGCTTCGGTTCGCCCTGCGCGGCCGGGGCCACTTGGCGCACGCGCACCAGGCGCCAGCCGTCGGCCTTGCCGCTGCCGCCCTCGTGGATTTGCAGATGGCCCTGCACCGCCAGGTCCACCACGTCCGAGGCGAAGCACAGGTGGTCATGGCTCATGCGCCGCAGCATGCGCATCTCGCCCGGGGTGAACCCCTCGGGCGGGGCATACCGCGGGAAGATGGGGCCGGGTTGGGGGTCGCGGCCGTACCGGTGCCAGCGCCAGGCGTAGAAGCCCACCAGCATCAACAGCCCGGCCAGCGCCACCAGCACGCCGCCGTTGTCGCGCAGGAACCAAAGCCAGCGCTGCGCCCGCGTGGGTTCGGCCACCAGCCCCTTGGGGAAGCCCACCACCACCGTCAGGCCCTGCTGCGGTGCCAGTGGGGCGGTGGTGCGGAACGTGGCTACGCCATCGGACGGCGCGGCGGACTCGAAGGCCTTGCCCTTTTCGCCGTCGTAACCGGTGTAGCCATCCAGCCGCAGCTGCACCTTCGGCACGCGGCCGGGCAGTTGCACGCGCGCCGAGGCCTGATCAATCGGGAAGGACCAGCCCAGGCCGGTGACGTTCCAGTAGATCTCGTCGTGCGTGCCGAAGAAACCCAGCTGCCGCGTGGTGCGGTAGCGCAGGGTGTAATCAATGTCGGACGGCACCGGGAGGAAGTCGTCGCTGCCGGTGTTGATGCGCACGCCGTTGGGCATGGCTTCGGTGAAGTGGGGCTCGGGCTTGCCGTCGCGCTCGACGCCCAGCAGTTCGAAGTCCACCACCATCCGGTTGCCGTAACGGTCGTTGTAGCGCGTGGGGAAGTCGCGGTAGATGCCGCGCCGGATCTGGTTGCCCTCGGCGCGCACGCGGATGGTTTCCACCACGTCCAGGCTGCCGTCGGCGTTGACGGTGACGTCGCTGTCGTAGGAGAGGATGCGTTCCTCGGCCGACACCGGCGTCAGCCAGGCCAGGCACAGGACAAGCGCCAGCCACAGGCGCGCGGTCACGGTCCCCGCTCCAGCTTCGGCACCGCGGCCGCCTCTTCGCCGGCCTTGAAGAACTCGGCCCCGGCGAACCCCAGCGTGCGCGCCACCAGCAGGTCGGGGAAGCGCTGCACGCCGTCGTTGAGTTCGCGCACCGCGCCGTTGTAGAAGCGGCGCGCATACTGCAGGTGGTCTTCCACGTCCACCAGGTCGCGCTGAAGGGCCAGGAAATTCTCGCTGGCCTGGAGCTCGGGGTAGGCTTCTTTGATCACCAGCAGGCGGGCCACGTCGCTTTCGATGGCCTGCTCCAGGCTGGCCAGGCGGGCCGGCGACGTCGTGGCCATGGCCTGCGCCCGCAGTTCGGTGACGCGCTCGAGCACTGCCTTCTCGTGGCCGGCGTAAGCGCGCACGGCTTCCACCAGGCGGGGCACCAGGTCGTGCCGGCGCATCAGCTGCACGTCAATGTCGCTCCAGCCCGCCTTCACCTGGTTGCGCAGGCGCACGAGCCTGTTGAAGGCGAAGATCGACCAGGCCAACAGGCCCCCGACGAAAAAACTGAGCAACCAGAGCATGATCCCTCCCCCCCCCTGCCCGACCGCGCCGATGACCGTGGGATTATCGGCACAGGACGCCGGCCGCGGCCAGCGCCAGGGGTCATGCGGGTCTAGAATCGGGGCCCCGCAACCGGCAGCCCATCCGATGTCACGCTGGCGACCGCCTTCCGAAGCCTCCACCGCCATCATCACCCGCGCCGGATTCGAGCGCCTGCGCGCCGAACTCGACGAGCTGTGGCGCCTTCGCCGGCCCGAAGTGGTGAAAGCCCTGGCCGCCGGTGCCAATTGCGTGATGATGGGCAGCATCTTCGCCGGTACCGAAGAAAGCCCGGGTGAGACCATCATCTACGAAGGACGGAAATTCAAGGAATACCGCGGGATGGGTTCACTCGGTGCGATGGCCACCGGTAGCAGCGACCGTTATTTCCAGGACCCCGAAGCGGATGTCAAGAAATATGTCCCGGAAGGAATTGAAGGAAGGGTCGCTTATAAAGGCTTATTACGGGAAGTAG
>DAORUD010000126.1:0-6323 GCA_035433005.1 Arenimonas sp.
CGCAGGCCTTCATCACCACCGACCTGGACGACAACCAGATCACGGCCTTCCATCCCGGGGCCATGATGCGCTCGTACGAGAACCACGTCCGGGACGTCCAGGACGTCGGCTTCGGCATCGTCGGGCCCGACGGTTACGAGGCGATGCTGCAGAATTCGAAGGAGTTCGCCGAACTCGGCATCCCGTTCATCTTCGACCCGGGCCAGGCCATGCCGCTGTTCAACGGCAAGGAACTGACCACGATGATCGAGCAGGCCACCTACGTGACCGTGAACGACTACGAGTCCAACCTGCTGCAGGACAAGACCGGCCTGAGCGAGAAGCAGATCGCCGAGCGGGTGAAGGCCTACATCATCACCCGGGGCCCGAAGGGCTCCGAGGTGCACAGCACGGCCGGCGAACTGCACATCCCGTCGGCCAACGCCATGCGCGTGGTGGACCCCACCGGCTGCGGCGACGCCTACCGCGCCGGCCTGATCTTCGGCCTGATGAACGGCATGGACATGCCCACCACCGGCCGCATCGCCTCGCTGATGGGCGCGCTGAAGATCGAGCACCTGGGCCCGCAGAACCAGCGCTTCGACTACGACGAGTTCGCCGAACAGTTCCGCCAGCAGTTCGGCTACGCCCTGCGCTGAGCCTGGCGCCGGGGCCGTTCCCCGGGCCAATGAAAAAGCCGGCGCCCGAGGGCGCCGGCTTCGTTTCCAGCCGATGCTTCGTCAGAAGTCCTGCGAGAACCTCACCCCGAAGGTGCGCGGTCGCGCCACCACCGTGTAGGCCTGCTCGCCGCACACCGCCTCGGCGCACTGGGCGAAGCGCGACAGCTCGGCGCGCTCGTCGAAGACGTTCTTGATGTAGAAGTCCACGTCCCAGTTGCCGCGGCCGAAGCCGGCGGTGAGGTCGAACAGCGTGTACGCGCCCAGGTCGCCCAGGATCGCGCGCTCGGCGGTGCGCAGGTCGGTGCTGCGCTTGCCTTCGTGCAGTACCTGGCCCTGGACGTGCGCCTCGAACGAACCGACGTCGAAGGTGTAGCGCGCCGTGAGGTTGCCCTTGAAATCGGCGGTGATCGGCAGGCGGGTGCCCGACGGCGCCTCGGGCGAGGCGCAGTTGGTTTCCGGGTCGCCGTTGGCGTCGGTGAAGCCGCAGTAGTTCTCGGTCAACTCGGCGTCGTAGATGGCCACGCCGCCCGACAGGCGCAGGTTGTAGGTGGCGGCCCAGCTGATGTCGGCCTCGATGCCGCGGATCTGCGCCTGGTTGGCGTTCTTGATCTCGGTGAGTCCGTTCTGGCCGAGGATGGCGAACTGGAAGTCCTCCCATTCCTGCTGGAACACCGCGCCGTTGAAGGTCAGGCGACCGTCGGCCCAGCGCGTCTTCCAGCCCAGCTCCCAGTTGGTCAGGTAGTCGGACACATAGGGGTCGAGCGTGCCGCGGCGGTTGATGCCGCCGGGGCGGTAGCCCTCCGACCACGTGCCGTACACCATCGCGTCGTCGTTGATCTGGTAGCTGAGGTTGAACTTGCCCAGCGAATCGTTTTCCTGCACCGACTTGTTGAACACCTCGCACGGTGCGTTCGGGTACGGCGGCAGGCTCTGCGTGTTGCAGGCGCCCTCGCCGTAGGTGGGGTTGGACGAATAGCCGTCGTTGAAGCCGAAGAAGCCGCGCAGGCTGTTGTCCACCTCGAAGAAGCGCATGCCGGCGGTGGCGGTCAGGCGATCGGTGATGTCGTACGACACTTCGCCGAAGAAGGCCTGGTCCTTGTCCTGGCGCTGCTGGCGGGTCAGCCAGAGGGTGTCTTCCCAGCCGGTGACCGACAGCGAATCGGCGAGGCCGTCGATGCGGTAGCGCTCCTGGATGTCGTTGTCCTGTTCCTGCCAGAACACGCCGGCCACGAAGCGGAAGCGGTTCTCGGCGGGCGAGGCGATGCGCAGCTCGTGGGTCTGCTTCTTGTAGCCGTTCCTGGCCTGGATGTACTGCGACGGATTGATCAGGTCGCCGTTGTCGTCGTAGAAGTAGGTGCCATAGCCGAACAGCGTGTCGTACCAGTACGCGTAATCGCTGTAGTCGGACTCGGTGTCCAGGTCGCGGTCCAGGTGGGCGTAGGCGTAGGTGACGTCGAAGTTGCCGATGCGGCCCTGCACGGTCAGCGCCGACTGGGTCCAGCGGTCCTCGGACGTCTGCGGGTAGAACTGGGTGGTCTGCAGGTCGCCCACGTCCGGGTCCACGCCGAAGCTGCCGTTGATGTCCTGGCGCTGGGTGATGATGCTGGGCGTGATGGTCCAGTTGTCGTTGAGGTCGATCTTCAGCGCCGCGCGGGCGCCGGTGGTGTCGCTGAAGTTGAAATCGTCCGCGGCGCGGTCGGCGTTGTCGATGGTGATGCCGGAGGTCGGGAAGGTGCGCTCGCCGAAGACGTTGTCGATGAAGCCGGCGTCGTCGCGGTCCCAGCCCACCAGGCGGATGGCGGCGTTCTCGCCCATCGGCAGGTTGATGAAGCCCTCGGCCACGTGGCCGGTGCCGCCATCGCTGATCGAATTGAGTTCGAGGCCGTAGCCGGCGGCAAAGCCGGACGCGTCGGGCTTGTTGGTGATGATGCGGATGGTGCCCGCCTGCGAGCTGGCGCCGTACAGCGTGCCCTGCGGGCCGGCCAGCGCTTCCACGCGCTGGATGTCGTAGGGGTGCAGGTCGATGGCGCCGCGGATGGTGGTCACCGGCTGCTCGTCCACGTACACGCCCACGGTGGGCAGCGGGCCGGAGTGGTTGCCGTCGCCGCCGCTGGCCACGCCGCGCATGTAAACCTGGAAGTTGCTGGGCACTTCGCCCAGCCGCTGGAACGACACGCTGGGGAACTGCGTGGCGATGTCCTGGAAATCGGTGACGTGCAGCTCGTCCAGCTGTTCGGTGCCCAGCACCTGGATGCTGATGGGCACCTTCTGCAGGTTCTCGCTGCGCTTCTGCGCGGTCACCGTGACCGCATCGAGCACCGGCGCTTCTTCGGTGGACGCCTGCTGCGCCCAGGCGCTGGTGCTGATGGCGAACACGATGGCGGTGGCCAGCGTTCCCCGCGCCAGCCTTGCCCCGTTGCGAGGCTTTGTCTTGCCTTTCATCTCACTCTCCCCGTGGTGTTGCGTTGGATGGCATCGGCACCGCCGCCGCTTCCGGCGGCGGTTCCGGGTAAGTGTCCAGGGCAGGACCGAGCGCCGCCTTCAGTTCGCCCAGCCAGGGCTCGAAGTGGCGCCATTGGTCCAGCCCCTCGCGATAGATCGGCTGGCGCACCTGTTCGGAGCTGGCGGTGCGCACGGGCCGGTCGTTCTCGAAGAAGCGCAGGCAGGCCGGATCGAACGGCAGGCCGCAGTAGTGCAGCAGTTCGCGCACGCGCGCTTCCGTGTCGTCCACCAGCTGTTCGTAGACCACGCGGTGGACGCGGCCGGGCAGCACCTGGTCGAAGTGCGCCATCAGCGACAGGTAGTCGCGGTAGTAGCGACCGATGTCCTGCAGCCCGTAGCTGAAGTTCTGGCCGCGGGCGAAATACTGCTTGTAGCCGGAGAAGCAGCAGGCCATCGGGTGCCGGCGCACGTCCACGATGCGGGCGTTGGGCAGCATCAGGTGGATCAGGCCGACGTGGAAGAAGTTGTTCGGCATCTTGTCGATGAAGAACGGCGCGTCGGTCTTGCGCTGCACGCGGGTCCGTTCGAGGTAGCGCTCGCCCAGGGCGCGCAGCTCGCCGGCGTCCAGGGTGGCCAGCACCTCGTGGTAGGAGCCGCCGCGCAGGTCCGCGCCTCGGCGCCGCAGGTCGTGGGTCAGCGCGATCACTTCCGGCAGCTCCATCGTTCCCTCCACCGACGGGTGGCTGGACAGGATCTGCTCCACCAGCGTGGAGCCCGAGCGCGGCAGGCCAACGATGAAGATGGGGTCGGCGGCGGCGCTTCCGCTGCCGCGGCGCGAGGCCAGGAACTCGGGCGTGAACAGCTCCCGCGAGCGACGCACGCGGGTGCTGGCGTCGTCGGCGCGGTAGGGCAAGGCGCTGCGGCGGATCTCGTTGCCGGCGCGGTAGTGGGCGAAGGAAGCGGCGTGGTCGCCGGCGTCCTCATGCGCCTTGCCCAGCGCGAATTCGAACTGGCTGCGCTGCTCGGCGTCGAGGTCGTCGCGCTGGAGCTGGGCGGTCATGGCGGCGATGTCGGCCGGCGTGAATCGGAAGGTCTTGAGGTTGGCCAGGCTCCAGTACGCTTCGCCGAAGCCCGGGTCGAGTTCGATGCTGCGCCGGTAGGCGGCCACGGCCCGCTCCCGGAGGCCGGCGGTCTTGAGCGCGTGGCCCTGGCTGAGCCAGATGCGGCCGTGGTCGGGGTACTCGGCCAGGATGCCGTCGTACAGGTCGATGGCCGGCAGGTAGTCACCCACGCGGCACAGCACCACGGCCTTGAGGTTGCGGGCACCCGGGTTGCGCGGGTCGTCGGCCAGCAGGCGCTCGATCTGCTGCAGCGCCTGTTCGGGCTTGTTGGCCCGGTGCAGCACCATGGCGTAGTTCTGGCGGGCGGCATGGAAACCCGGCGCCAGCGCAAGGCAGCGTTCGAGCAGGGCCTCGGCATCGTCCAGTCGCCCCAGGCGGGCCGCCACTTCGGCCAGCATGCGGATGGCGGCGACGTCGGTGGGGCTGTCCTGGAGTTGGGCACGCAGCAGCCGCTCGGCCTCGGGGATGCGGTTGCCGATCAGGGCATCACCGGCGGCCATCAGGCGCGGGTCGCCGGCGGCGTGTCGCGTGTGCATCGAATAGGCGCGGTCGGCGCCGGCGCTGTCGCCGACGGCGCTGAGATGGTCGCCAAACACACGCCAGGCCGTGGGATGCGACGGCGCCAGGCCCAGCCCCCGCGCCAGCCAGTGCAGCGCCGCGTTCCCGCGACCCGCACGGCCCAGCATCAGGCCCAGCTCGACCTGGGGCGCGCCGCTGTTGGGGAACTGCTGCACCAGCGCCTGCAGGGTGGCGATGGCCTGGTCGGGTTGGCCACAGGCCTCCAGGGCCCGCGCCTGCAGCAGCCGCGCCGCGCCATGTGGCCCGGCCTTGAGGATGATTTCCCGTGTCTGGGCCAGCGCCAGCGCCGGCGACTCTTCCAGCAGCCGGGCGGCGTGCGCCAATGCCTGCTCAAGCGAGGCCGAGGGACCTGCGGCGACGTTCACGGTGCCTGCGCCACGCCAACTGACCGAGCCAAGGCCGCCTTCCCCATCGGCCCACGGCCGCATCGCTGCCGCGACGGAGCCGGCACCACGGCGGCCCGGCCTTCACATCGTCGACTGTCACCGTTTCATAACACGCCGTTAACGCCTTGTCGACGCGGCCGGCGTGCTGCGGCGCGACACTTGCGGAGGCCTGCACGGGCCCTCGGGCAGATCCAGCCAGGGCAACGGCGGCGCATGATTTGAAGGCATGCCGATGGAGCGGATGCTCTAGCTCGGTCTGTGATGGTGGAATCGTCCCCCACGGAGCCCCCACCATGCGCCAT
Source organism: Arenimonas sp. (assembly GCA_035433005.1). Taxonomy (GTDB): domain Bacteria; phylum Pseudomonadota; class Gammaproteobacteria; order Xanthomonadales; family Xanthomonadaceae; genus Arenimonas. The sequence continues at coordinate 5,490 of DAORUD010000126.1, forward strand.
CCCCTGCTTTTGCTGATGATTACCGGACTCGGCGCGCTCGGCGGCTGCGGCCAGGGCGATACCATCGACGTGGCCAACAATGACAGCGCCGGCCTGGTCCAGGCCATCCGCCAGGCCAACGCCCGCCCCGGCCACGACACCATCCGGCTTGCCCGCAACGGCCTGTATATCCTGGCCAACCCGGCCGAGCCGGGTCTGCTGCTCCCTCCGGTCCAGGGCCAGCTCACCATCGAAGGCAACCACGCCGAAATCCGGGGCTACAGCGACAAACCGGCCGCCATCCTGCAGCTGGACGAAGCCTCCAACGTGCGCATCAGCCACCTGGTGATCGCCGAAGGCAACGACGGCGCCGTCAGGAACTACGGCCGCCTGCGGATGGACAACGTCGCGGTCGTGGACAGCTCGGTCGCCACCATGCCGGCCATCGTGCTCAACCATGGTCGCCTGGAGGCCAGGGACAGCCAGATCGCCTACAACCTGCTGCTGGCCAATCGCCGCGACGCCGGCACGGTGCTGAACTACGGGGAGCTGGAGCTCGAACGAACCCGCATCCACGACAACCGGACGGTGGGACGGTCGCGAACACTCGCCGCTGCCGGCGGAATCCTGAATTTCGGCACCGTGAAAGCCGACGGCCTGCAGCTGGAGGACAACGAGCTGGCCGCTGAAGATTCGCCGCGCCTGAGCTTTGGCGGCATCCTCAACCTCGGCAATGGCAAGGTCAGCGGCACCACCCCGGCTGCGGCGGTGCGTGACGCACGCCAGGCGGAGCTGTTCGCGGGTTTCTGAAGCGCCAAAGAAAAACGCCGCCCTTTTGGGGCGGCGTTTTGGGAT
>DAORUD010000127.1:0-6243 GCA_035433005.1 Arenimonas sp.
GAAGCCGGCTTGGCGGCGAACCACTGCTCTTCCTTGGTGAACGGGTTGATGCCCTTGCGCTTGGCCTTGGCCGGCACGTTGACGACGGTGATCTTCAGCAGGCCCGGCAGGGTGAACGAACCCGCGCCCTTCTTGCTGACCGAACCGTGCACGGCGCCTTCGAGGGCAGCCATCACCGCACGGACGTCCTTGGCGGCAACGCCGGTACCTTCGGCGATGTGGGCGACGAGGCCCGACTTGGTCAGCGCTTCCTTGATCGCCTTGGGCGCGGCCGGCTTGGCAGCGGCCTTCGGGGCGGCCTTCTTCTTTGCAGCAGCTTTCTTGGTAGCCATGTTTTTATGTTCCCGTTGTTGCTTGATGGGTTGTTGGGGTGCCTGGAAAACCCTCCGGCACAGCGAATGTAGGGCATGTTGGCCGCCGCGCCAAGCCCAATCGGGCAAAAAAAGCCTGTTTTATGCAGCCAAACAGAAAAAGCGCGGCCCCGTGGCCGGTCTTTCCGCCGTGCGTCGTGGCCGGCGGCCGCACCCGCGGGCGGATGCGCGCGGGCGCGGGCCCGCCGCGGGGCGTTGACGCCGCAACCGCCGGGATGCGATTCAATGGCCTTCCCCGCCCTACCCGAGGCAACGCATGCGCAAGATGATCGTCCTGCTGGTTTCCATGGCGCTGGCCCACGCGGCCACGGGCGCGGCGCAGACGCTGGACGGCGGCATCAACGAACGGACCAAGACCGGCGGCAAACAGGCGCCTCCCGCGCAGTCTGCGCGCCCGGCCATCGCGCCCGACCTGCAGGACCTGGCCGTCAAGGCGGCGCGCCTGCTGGACGCCGGGGAGGACACGCCCGAGGCGCGCCGCCTGCTGGGCAACGTGCGCGCCGATGCGCGCTTCGACGACCAGCCGCGGGATTTCCGCTTCAACGTGCTGATGCTGGCGGGCTACGCGGAGATGAGCGAAAACCAGGACGAAGCCGCGGGCGAGCTGTTCCGCCAGGCCTCGACGCTGCAGGACACCGACCCCGACCTCTGGTACTGGCTGTCCTGGGTGGAAGCCAGGCGCGGCGAACACGACGAAGCCGCGCGCAGCCTGGCGCGACTGTTCAAGCGGTGGCCGGACGCCGCCGAAAAAATCCTGGACGAACACGTGCAGCGCGTGGCCTTTGAGCCCGACGCCTCGCAGGCCGCGCGCGCGGAACTGCTGCAGGCCATCGTGGACTCGGGCTGGAAGCGCGAGGCGCTGGGCGGCACCAGCCACTTCCACTACGCCCTGGCCCTGGTGCGCGCCAAGGAAGGCGACACCGAGGCGCTGCGCCGCCTCGTGCCCGGCATCACCGGTCCCACCGACATCGTGCGGCTGCTGGGCGACAAGCGCTTCGACGCCGTGGTGGACGCCGACGACCCGGCCTTCGACCCGCGCGCCGCCGCCGACCGGCAGGTGGCGGCGCTGCAGGCCCAGCTGCGGCTTGCGCCCGATCGACTGGATATCCTGTCGGCGCTGCAGACCGCGCTGCTGATGGCCGGCCGGTTCCAGGAAGTGATCACGCTGGCCGAAGACGTGCAGGCCGCGCTGGACGCGGCGCCGGCGGACAAGCCGGCGTACGTGGCCATGGACGAGCTGCCCTGGGTGCAGGACCAGCATTCGCGGGCGCTGGACGCGCTGGGCCGGTTCGACGCGTCCCTGGCCAGGCTAGAGGCCGCCAGCCGGCTGGACGAGGGCGGCCGCCCCAACGTCAGCCAGGCGTTGAACCTGGCGCAGCGCTACGCCAGCCTGGGCCGGCCGGCCGATGCGCTGGCCGCCGCCGCGCGCGCCGGTTCGGACATGAGCGATTTCGGGCGGATGGTGCAGGCCTCGGCCCGGCAGCGCGCCCACCTGGCCCTGGGCGACGCCGACGCCGCGGCGAAGGCGCTGGACTACCTGCGCGAACACCGCGCCAGCGCGGAAGCCATTTACCTGGACGCCCTGGTGGAAGCCGGTGAGCTGGACGACGCAGCGGCCACCCTGATCGCCCAGCTGGCATCGGCCGAAGATCGCGCCGACGCGCTGTACGAACTGCACGATTTCCGCAAGCCGCCCACCAAACCCGGCAACGTGCAGGCGCTGGCGAACTGGGAAAAGCTGCTGGCGCGGCCCGACGTGGAAGCGGCGGTGGCCAGGGTAGGCCGCCGGCTCAAGGTGGACCTGTATCGGCAGGACTGAGGCCCCGGGCCACGCGGCCCGGTATCATGGCGGCCTCGTTTACCTAGGAATCCGCCATGAGCAACACGCCTCCCGACCGCCTGTCCGTCAACCCGCGCAGCCCGCACTTCGACGGCGCCGTGCTTGAGCGCGGCATCGGCGTGCGCTTCAAGGGCATCGAGCGCAACAACGTCGAGGAATACTGCATTTCCGAAGGCTGGGTGCGGCTGCCGGTGGGCAAGTCGCTCGACCGCCACGGCAACGCCATGACCATCAAGACCAGCGGCGAAGTGGAAGTGTGGTTCCTGGACGCCGCCTCCACGCCCGCCGAATAAGCGCGCACTGCCGCGCATGAAGAAGGGGCCGGTTTCCCGGCCCCTTCTTTTTTGCTTTTGCGTGCGGGCTTAGAACTGCTTCTGCACGTTCACGCTGACGCCGTTGTCGGTGCCGTCGCCGGTGACCTGGCCCTGGTACTCCAAGCGCCAGCCCCAGCCGCTGTTCAGATCGAACAGCGCGCCCAGGCCGACCATGAAGCGGTTGTTGTCAAAGCCCGTGGACGAGAGCCCGTACACCGGGCCGCCGAGCAGGTCGGCGTACCGGATCACGGCGTCGGAGCGACCGCTGAAGTCATGCTGGTATTCCAGGCGCAGCTGCGGGGTGAACCGGCCCCACGGCTGGTCATGCTGCCAGTCCATGCGCAGGCCCAGGTTGCCCACCGTGGTGTCCACGTCCATGTCCTCGTAGGCCAGCGCGTAGATGGCGTCACCGGTTTCGGTGTAGCCGTCCAGGTTGGCCTGCGCCACGTCCAGGCGGGCGTACGGGGTGATCAACATGTTTTCCCGCACCAGGTCCGCGCCCACCGACACCGAGGCGAACTTCTGGCTGCCGTCGCGCTGGCCGTTGACGAAGTTGCCATTGGCCGTGACGTAGCGGCGCAGGTCGAAGTCGATCGACTGGTAACCCAGCAGCATGTCCACGAACAGCCGGCCCGGGTGGTAGCTGGCATACAGCGCCACCGTGCGGGCGTCGCCGTCCACGCGGCTGCCTTCGTCACCCACCGCGTTTTCGTCCTTGCCAAAGCCGAACCCGCCGCCGATCACGAACTCATCGCTGATCCGGTAGTCGATGCCGGTGCTCAGGCCATCGGTCTCGAAGTCGATGTCGGCGCCGCCGTTGCGGCCGTCCTGGCTGCCCGAGCGGATCATGCCGCCGATCCACATGCCCACCGGGCCGCCCTCGCCCGGGCCACCGGCCGCGCCGTCGCCGCTGGCGCGGTTGGCCAGGCCGTTGCCGCCCTGGAAGCCGTTGGTGGTCGGGTTGCACGGGTCGATGCTGTAGCCCACCAGCGGCTCGATGCACGGACGGTCGATGGCGAAGCCCAGCTGGTTGTCGAACCCGCCCTCACCGCCGTTGTGCAGCCGCTCCAGGCGCTGCTGGAAGTTGTTGATCTGCGTGGTGGCGAAGCGCTTGGTGGACTCCACCTGCGCATCGATCAGCCCGCGCACTTCCGCATCCAGGCTCGGATCCGGACGCGGCTGCACCGTGATGGTGACCGTGGCCGGGGCCGAGGTGGTGAAGGCATTGCTCAGCGTGTAGGTCACCACCGAGACGCCGGTGAAGGCCGCATCGGGGGTGAACGTGAGCACGTAGTTGCCGCCCGAGGCCGCGATGGCCGTGGTGCCCGAACCGGCCGGGGTCACCGAGACCACGTTGGCACCGGTGAACGGACCGCCGGCGGCGCCGGTGGTCAGGGTCACCTGCACCGGCGTGGCCGGGGTGGTGGTGGCCGTGAGGTTGCTGGCCACCGGCAGCGGGTTCACCGTCACCGTCACCGTGGCCGGCGCGGAGCTGCCGCCCGGGCCGGTGGCGATGTAGGTGAACGTCACCGTGGGCGAGGCCGCGGCGGGCGCGGTGTAGATGATGTCCAGACCCGACACCACCGCGGTGCCCTGGGTGGGCGGCGTGGCGATGGCGATGCTGGTGATCGGCGCCACCGAGACGTCGTTGGCCGTCACCGCGATGGTGACCGGCTGGCCGGCCAGCACCGTGGCGGTGTCGTTGGCGGCCACCGGCGGGGCGAACACGATCTCGATCGTGTAGGCCTGCGCCAGCGTGGCGGCCGTGCCGGTGGTGCTGTCGGTGACGGTGATGGTGGCGTTGAACGTGCCGGCCGCGGTCGGCGTACCGCTCAGCGTGCCGTTGGCCGCCAGGGTCAGGCCGCCCGGCAGGGCGCCGGCGGTGACCGCGTAGGTGTACGGCGCCACGCCCCCGGTGGTGGCCAGGGTCTGGCTGTAGGCCACGCCCACCACGCCCGAGGGCAGGGTGGCCGGGGTCAGCGTCAGCGCCGGCACCGCGATGGTGACGGTGTAGGCCTGCGCGCCGGTCTGGCCGTTGGCGTCGGTGGCGGTGACCGTGACGTTGAACGTGCCGCTGGCGGTGGGCGTGCCCGCGACCGTGCCGGTCGAGGACAGCGTGACGCCGGCCGGCAGCGCGCCGGTGGTGACTGCGAACGTGTACGGGCCGACGCCACCGGTGGCCGACAGCGTGGCGCTGTAGGCCTGGCCGGCGGTGCCGTCGGGGATCGTGGCCGGAGCGACCACGATGACCGGGGCCGGCACGTCCAGCGTGTAGTTCTGCGTGACCGAGAACGGCGCGCCGGCACCGGTGAGCACCGTGTCGGTGGCGGTGACGGTGATCGGGTAGCTGCCCGGCACGGTGGGCGTGCCCGAGAGGGTGTTGCCCGAGAACGTCATGCCGGCCGGCAGGGCGCCGGTGAGCACGTAGCTGTACGGACCCGGGCTGCCACTGGCGGTGAACACCTGCGAGTAGGCCACGCCGTAGGGCGCGCTGAGCGTGCCGGCCGGCGGGGTCATGGTCAGCACCGGGGCCGCAACGGTGATCGTGTACGCACGCGCACCGGTCTGGCCGTTGGCGTCGGTGGCGGTGACGGTGGCGTTGAACGTGCCCACTTCATTCGTCGTGCCGGCCAGCGTGCCGCCAGCCGTGAGCGTGATGCCCGCCGGCAGCGAACCCGCGGAGACCGCGAACGTGTACGGACCCACGCCGCCGGTGGCCGACAGCGCCTGGCTGTAGGCGGTGCCCGCGATCGGATCAGGCAGCGTCGCCGGATCCACCACGATCGTCGGGGCCGGGACGTCCAGCGTGTAGTTCTGCGTCACCGAGAACGGCGCGCCGGCACCGACCAGCACCGTGTCGGTGGCGGTGACGGTAATCGGGTAGCTGCCCGGCACGGTCGGCGTGCCCGCGAGCGTATCGCCCGTGAACGTGACGCCGGCCGGCAGGGCGCCGGTGAGCACGTACGTGTACGGGCCCGGGCTGCCGCTGGCGGTGAACACCTGCGAGTACGCCACGCCGTAGGGCGCGCTGAGCGTGCCGGCCGGCGGGGTCATGGTCAGCACCGGGGCCGCAACGGTGATCGTGTACGCACGCGCACCGGTCTGGCCGTTGGCGTCGGTGGCGGTGACGGTGGCGTTGAACGTGCCCACTTCATTCGTCGTGCCGGCCAGCGTGCCGCCAGCCGTGAGCGTGATGCCCGCCGGCAGCGAACCCGCGGAGACCGCGAACGTGTACGGACCCACGCCGCCGGTGGCCGAGATCGTCTGGCTGTAGGCGGTGCCGGCGACCGGGTCAGGCAGCGTGGCCGGATTCACCACGATGGTCGGAGCCGCGACGGTGATCGTGTAGTTCTCCGCCACGGTGAACGGCGCGCCGGCACCGGTGGAGCCGGTGTCGGTGGCCGTGATCGTGAAGGCGAAGCTGCCCGGCGTGGTCGGCGTGCCCGACAGCGTGTTGCCGGCGAACGTGACGCCCGGCGGCAGCGTGCCGGTGGCCGCGTAGGTGTACGGACCCACGCCGCCGCTGGCGGTGAAGGCCTGCGAGTACGCGGCGCCGTAGGGCGCCGCGAACGTGGTGCCGGCCGGCGCCAGGGACAGGCCCGGGCCCGCGACGGTCAGCGTGAACGCCTGGCCGACGGTGTACGGGCCGTTGCCCGTGCTCGAGTCGGTGGCCGACACGTTGAGGTTGAAGCTGCCCGCCTGCGTCGGCGTGCCCGAC
>DAORUD010000128.1:0-6020 GCA_035433005.1 Arenimonas sp.
GTGTAGTACTCGCGCATCAGGTCGTTGGGCTGGTTGCCGATGGCGCGCGAACGGGTCAGCGGCGCCATGACGATGCGGTTTTGCAGGGTGATCGGGCCGAGGGAATACGGGGTGAACAGGCGCTGGGTCATGGGAGTCTCCTGAAGGTGCGGGAACAATGGGCGCCGTGATACATGAAACAAAGTCGCGCTTGCGTGACGTATCGTTTCGCAAACGGCGTCGGGCCATGACGCGGCCCGCACGCGCGGGCCGGTTCAATGCGGCATGCGCCTGATCCCGACCCTGCTGATCGCCCTGCTGATGGCCGCCCCCGGCGCGGCCCGGTCGGAGCCGTTCGACAACTCCCGCTTCGAAACCCTGCAGGGCGTGCCGGTGCATGTGCGGCACTGGCCCGCGGCCGGCGCCGCCACCGGCTGCCCGGTGCTGCTGGTGCACGGGTTCGGCGGCTCCACCTTCTCGTTCCGCGAACTGGCGCCGGCGCTGGCCGCCGCCGGCCACGAGGTCTGGGCCATTGACCTGCCGGCCTATGGCTACAGCGCGCGCACGCCCTTCCCGGGCACCGCCGGCGCCGCACTGGCGCCCTGGCTGGCGGCCAAGGGCCGCGGCTGGTGCCTGCTGGGACATTCCATGGGCACGCGCGTGGTGGCCGAACTGGTGCAGGCCCGGCCCGCCGACGTGGCGAGCGTGGTGTACCTGGCCGGCAACCCCATCCCGTCGGCGAAAGAGCTGCGCAGCCGCGAGCGCTTCAAGTCGCCCCGGCTGCGGCGCTGGCTGGCCGGCCTGGTCGAGAGCCGCTACCTGCGCGCGGAGAAGATAGGCGAACTGCTGGCCAAGGCCTACGGCCGCGCGGCCACCGACGCCGAAGTGGCCGGCTACCTCACGCCGCTGGCGCAGCCGGGCACGGCCCTGGCCATCATGAACGGCTACGCCGCGCAGTGGCCGGCCACGCCCACCGGCGCCGCGCTCGCCGGCGTCCCCACGCTGATCCTCTGGGGCGAAAACGACGCCTGGGTGAAACCCGAGGTGGCCGATCGCCTGCAGGCCGCGCTGCCGTCGGCACGCCGGGTCACGATTGCCGGGGCCGGCCACTGCCCGATGGAAACCCACGTCGCACAGACCCTCGACGCCGTGCTGGCGCAGTTCGCGACGCCGCGCATGGCGAGCGTCCGTTAAGGCGGCCACCGCCGCCATCGGCTAGGCTCGGGGCACTGTCCCCGCTGGAGCTTCCCGATGGCACTGCCGCTTCGCTTTCCCATCGCCCTCTTGGCCCTGGCGGCCGTGACGGCCTGCGCGTCGCCGCCCGAAACCACCCCACCCGCCGCCGAGGAACCCGCCATGGTTTGCCAAGCCGACAAGGGCCAGTGGGCCATTGGCCAGATCGCCGACGAGGCCCTGGTGGCCAAGGTGAAGGCCGACACCACGTCCGACCGCGTGCGCGTCATCCGCCCCGGCATGGCCGTCACCATGGACTACCGGGAAGACCGGGTGAACCTGGACGTGGACGCCGACAACCGCGTCACCGCCGTGCGCTGCACCTGAGCCGCGCCACGCCGCGGCGCGCTATCGTGTGCGCCCGACACCCACCGCGGAGCCGTTGCGCATGAACCAGGACACGCCCGGGCACTGGGCCGCGGTGGACGCGCTGTTCGACCAGCTGCAGGACCTCGCGCCGGCGGCCCGCGCCGAGGCGCTGCACCGGGCGGGCGTGGACGACACCACCCGCCGCCAGGTGCAGCGCATGCTGGACGCGCTGGATTCGCAGCCGCAGTTCCTCGAACAGCCCGCCGCACTGTCGCCCGAGCCCGGCATCGCCGACGGCTACTGCTCGCTGTCGCCGGGCGAAACGGTGGGCGACTTCCGCATCGAGAAACTGATTGGCCGCGGCGGCATGGGCGAGGTCTACCTGGCCCACCGCGCCGACGCCGACTTCGAACAGCACGTGGCGCTCAAGCTCATCCGGCCCGAATCGGCCGGGCACATGGCGCACTTCGGCAACGAGCGGCGCATCCTGGCCGGCCTGGAACACCCGGGCATCGCCCGCCTGGTGGACGGCGGCCTGGCGCCCGACGGCCGCCCGTTCATGGCGATGGAATACGTGGACGGCCGCGACATCATGGCCTGGGCGCGCGAACGCAAGCTCGACCTGGACGGCCGCCTGCAGCTGTTCCGCGAAGTCTGCGCCGCGGTGGACTACGCCCACCGCAACCTGGTGGTGCACCGCGACCTCAAGCCCGCCAACATCCTGGTCACCGACGACGGCCACGCCAAGCTGCTCGACTTCGGCATCGCCCGCCTGGTGGCCGACAGCGGCACACCGGCCCAGACCCAGGCCCTTCTGACGCCCGACTACGCCGCGCCCGAACAGATCGAGGGCGGCGCCATCACCATGGCCACCGACGTCTATTCGCTGGGCCTGCTGCTGTACGAACTGCTGGTGGGCACCTCGCCCTGGCGCCTGCAGGGCCTGCCGCTGCCGGCCACCATGCGGCGCCGGCTGGAAGCCGAACCGCTGCCGCCCAGCGAGGGCGCCGGGCCCGACAGCCCGGTGGCCGCGCGCCGCCTGCAGGGCGACCTGGACGCGATCGTGCTCAAGGCCGTGCGCCGCGAACCCGGCGCGCGCTACCAGAGCGCGTCGCAGCTGTGGAACGACATCGCCCGCCACCTCAAGCGCGAACCGGTGCAGGCGCGCGGCGACGCGCGCGGCTACCGCGTGCGCCGCTTCATCAGCCGCCACCGCATTGCGCTGGCGCTGTCCGCCGCCGTGGTGGTGCCGCTGGTGGCGGGCCTGTCCGGCGTGGCCTGGCAGGCGCGCGAAGCCGCCCGCGAGCGCGACCAGGCGCTGCTGGAGACGCGCCGCGCCGAGGCGGTGAAGAACTACCTGCTGCTGATGTTCCGCACCGCCGGCGAAAACGCCGGCAGCGAATCGCTCACCGCCAAGCAGGTGCTGGACAAGAGCGCGCGCAGCCTGGCCAACGAATACCGCGACCAGCCGCAAACCCGCGCCGAACTGCTCGAAACCCTGGGCTCGCTGTACGGCTACCTCAACGACTACGAAGGCGCCGCGCCGCTGCTGCGAGAATACCTGGCCTCGCCCGAATCGCAGGCTTCGCCGGTGAACCGCGCCGAGATCACCGCCCAGCTGGCCGAAGTGGAGCTGCGCCGCGGCAACGCCGCCGAAGCCCGCAAGCTGCTGGACCAGGCGCAGGCCTACTGGAACCAGGATCCCGGCAAGCACCGCGTGGCCCTGACCACCAGCCGCCAGCTGCAGGCGCAGGTGGAGCGCGAGGAGTCCGGCCTGCCCACGGCCATCCGCACCCTGCAGGCCGCACTGCGCGAACACGAGGCGTATTTCGGCCGCAAGCACGTGTTCACCGCCAACCTGCTCAACAGCCTGGGCATCGCCTACCAGAGCAACAACGAAATCGACCTGGCCGACGCCACCTTCCGCGACGCCTGGGACGTTTACGGCGCACTGGGCCTGGAAAGCAGCGCCGGCGCGCTGCTCACCCTGGGCAACTGGGCCACGGTGGCGTTCCGCAAGAGCGACTACGCCAGCGCCGAAGACCGCCTGCGCAAGGCCAGCGCGCTGCGCCGCGAACTGTACGGGCCGTCCGCCGCGCTGGCGGCGATGCAGGCCAACCTGGGCAAGGTGATCCTGCGCGCGCGACGCCCGGACGAAGCGCTGCCGCTGCTGGTGGATTCGCTGGCGATGTCGCGCGAGTTCACCGGCGACCAGAGCCAGCTCACGGTGGCGCTGCTGCAAAGCCTGACCGAAGCACACCTGATGCGCGGCGAGCTCGACCTGGCGGCCGGCCAGCTGGCGCTGGCCCGCGACGCCGCGCGCGCGCACTCGGGCGAGAACCACGTGCTGTACGCGCTGTGCGACGGCATGGAGGCGCGCCTGCAGATGGCGCGCGGCAACCACGCCCGCGCGCTCGAGCTGGCCAACCTCATGGCGGGAAAGATCGAAGCGCTGGGCGAAGCCGGCAAGGCCTACCAGCCCGAAGTGCTGCGCCTGCGCGGCGAGCTCAACGCCGGCGCCGCGGCCGCCGCGGACCGCTGAGGCGCGCGGCTATTCGGGGTTGAGTTCGACGAACAGCCAGGCCTTGGCCTTGAGCCAGTCGCGGCGCACCGTGCGTTCGCTCACCTGCAGGGCCTGCGCGGTTTCGCCGTCGGTGTAGCCGGCGAAGAAGCGGCACTCCACCACTTCGGCCAGGCGCGGGTCCATGGACTGCAGGCGCGCCAGGGCTTCATCCACGTGCAGCACCTGTTCGTCCGATTCGGCGGCCACGCGTTCGGCGGCGGACATGGTGTCGGGCACCACGCCGGCGCCGCGCTTGAGCGCGAAGCGCTCGCGCGCCGCGTCCACCAGCACCTGGCGCATGGCCACCGCGGCGGCGCGCAGGAAGTGTTCGCGGTCGTTCCAGCCTTCCACCTTGTGCAGCTTGAGGAAGGTTTCGCTGATCAGCGCGGTGGTCTGCAGCGTGGGCGCATTGCCCAGGCGCCAGCGCTCGCGGCTGGCCACCTGCTTGAGTTCGCCGTACAGCGCCTGCACCAGCTCGCGGGAGGTCTCACGCCGGGGGTTCGTGGTTTCGGTCATGGCCGCATTGTGGCCCAAGTGCCGGCCGCGTTGCCCATGCGGCCTCAGCCCTTGGCGGCAGGCTTGCCGGCCAGCGTGGCGGCGCGGCCGCCGCAGCCCAGCAGGGTCGAGCCCTCGAGCCATTCCGGGTCGGGGTAGTAGGCGAACAGCAGCTGGCCCTGCTTGAGCGTGTCTATGAGTTCGCGCGCCACCTGCGGGCGCACCGCGGGGCAGCCGAAGCTGCGGCCCAGGCGGCCCTGTTTGAGCGCCGCCAGCGGGTCCACGTAGGGCGCGCCGTGCATCACGATCATGCGGTCGCGGGCGGCGTCGTTCACGCCGGGCTCCAGCCCGTCCATGCGCATCGAATAGCCGTTGCCGCCCTGGTAGGTTTCCGCCGTGCGGAACAGGCCGAGGCTGGACTGGTGGCTGCCTTCGCGGTTGGAGAACGACTGCGCCATGTTGTCGCCGCTGCCGCGGCCATGCGCCACGTGTTCGGCGAACAGCAGCGACTTGCGCTTGAGGTCGAACACCCAGAGCCGCGTTTGGGTGGACGGCCGCGAGTAGTCAATTACCGCCAGCCGCGAGGCCGACGCCGCGCCTTCGGTCGCCATCGCACAGGTGCGGGCCTGCAGCGCCAGCGCCAGCACCTTGGGGTCGGCGTCGGGCGCGGCGGCGCTCAGGCGCTCGAGCAGCCCGGCATGGGCGGCGGCCGGAACGACGGCGAGGGCAAGCAGCAGGCAGGCGGGGCGCAACATGGGCCGCAGCATACCGGCGGCCTTCATTCGTCGTCTGAACCGGAGTCAACCGCAGCGGCGGGCGCCTGCGATTCCATGACGGTGATCGAAGATTCCGAGCCCAGCGGTTCATCCGTGACCACCAGGCTGGTGCCCGGGGTCATGGCGTCGTACACCGCGCGGGCGAAGCCGGGCGCCACCACCAGCGCGCCCGCCAGCCGGGCCGGGTCGTCGTCGGTGGCGCCGTCGCCGTGCACGTGCAGCCAGCGCCGGCGCGGACGGTCGGGCAGCACCGGCGACGCGTCGGCCTGCGTGCCTTCCAGCAGCAGGTAGGCGCGCGTGCCGGCCGGCACGCCGGCCGCCACCTGCACCGGGCCGCGGCCAATCTCGATGCCCTCGCGCACCACCACCACTTCGCGGTCGTGCACGCTCACCACCACGGTGAGCGCGCCGGGCGGCGCCCGCTCGGGCGCCCAGGTGTAGCCGGCCTCCGGCATCGCCGGCTGCTGCAGCTGGCCCACCGGCGTGGACGACGGCAGCGCGCCGGACGGCGCCATCGGGAACACCGCTGGATCGGCCAGCAGCGGCGCGCGGTTGGCCTGGTCCACGATCACCACGGTCATGCCGCGTTCGGTCACGTCAAAGAGTTTCTCCGAGAACGCCTGCGGCAGCCGCACGCAGCCGTGCGAGGCGGGATAGCCGGGCAC
>DAORUD010000129.1:0-4183 GCA_035433005.1 Arenimonas sp.
CGGTGAGGATTTCCTGGTAGCCGGTCATGGCGGTGTTGAACACCACCTCGCCGACGCTGCTGCCGGGCGCGCCTACGGAAACGCCCTCGAATACGGTGCCGTCTTCGAGAGCGAGGATTGCGGGTTGGTTCACGGGCTATCGCCTTGCGATGGGGGAACCCTGTTCGCTGGGTGTGCGAGCACCCGCGGACAGGGAAAAACCGTGTCCGTACGGGCGGGGGTTCAGGCGAGCCGGAATTTTAGCGACCTCGCCCCCAAAAGGGAAACGCCGCGTGCGCCGGGCCCGTCAGCGGCGGCTGTGGCCCAGCAGCAGGGCGCCGAAATCGTGGCGGCCGGGCCCCGACTGCGCCAGCCGCACCGCCGCATCCAGCGCGCCGCGCGCGAAGATGTCCCGGTGCGTGGCCCGGTGCACCAGCTCCAGGCGCTCGCCGCTGCCGCTGAACTGAACGGTGTGCTCGCCCACGATGTCCCCGGCCCGCAGGCTGGCGTAATGCGGCGGGCTGCCCCGCCCCGCCACCACCGCCGCGCCCAGGGTCAGGGCCGTGCCCGAGGGCGCGTCCTTCTTCAACGTGTGATGGGCCTCGACGATGTCCGCGTCCCAGCCCGGCAGCGCCGCGGCGGCCTGCCGCACCAGTTCGGCCAGCACGGCCACGCCGGCGCTGTAGTTGGACGCCCACATGACGGGGATGCGCTCGCCGGCCAGCGCCAGGTCCGCATGCTGCGCCGGCGACAGCCCGGTAGTGCCGCTCAACAGCGGTCGGCCACGATTCACGCACAAGGACAGCACCGGATCGAAGGCCTCGGGCAGGCTGAAATCAATGGCCACGTCGAACGCGGGCGCCTGGCCCAGCGTCGCCGCGGTCAGCACCGGCACCGGGCCGGCTTCGGGGACGGGCGCGCCGCTGCGGCTGACCGCGGCCACCACCTGCAGGTCGTCGCGCTGGGACGCCAGGCGCAGCAGCGCGCGGCCCATGCGCCCGCTGGCGCCGTGGATGAGGACTTGGACGACAGTGCTGTTCATGGCCCGGACGCTAGCGGAAACCAGACCGGGCTGGCAAACGGCTAGACTCGCGGCGAACCCGCTGCCCACGCCCTTGCCTACCCCGAGGATGCATGAGCTCCACCAAGCGCGCCCCGCTCCGCCTGCCCCTGCTGGCCCTCGCCGCCGTCGCCGCCCTGCTCTGGCTGGCCGGCGGCCTGGACCGCGCCGACCGGGCGCTCAGCGACCGCCTGGTGCTGAGGCATTCGCACACCCGCTCGCCGCCGCCCGACATCGTGCTGGTGGCGATAGACCAGAAAAGCCTGGAAGCCCTGAACGAAGAAGCGGGCACCTGGCCCTGGCCGCGCGCCATCCACGGCGAGCTGCTGGACGGGCTGGCGCGGTTCCAGCCCAAGGCCGTGGCCTTCGACGTGATGTTCAACGAGATTGACCAGTTCCGCCCCGACAGCGACCTGGTGCTCAAGGACGTCGCGAAAACGCAGTCCAACCTCTTCTTCGCGTCACAGCGCATGCCCGACGGCAACGCCACGCCCCTGCACCAGCTGCCGCCGTCCCTGGGCCTGGAGCGCACCGCCACCACCCGCGACATGGCCCCGCCCACGCTGCTGGTGCCCACCGTGCTCGACCCGGTGAACTGGCAGGGCGGCCTGATCAACTTCGAAGCCGACCCCGACGGCACCGGCCGTCACCACCGGCTCTGGACCGACCTCGGCGGCTGGCGCATGCCCAGCATGGCCGCGAGCATCGCCCGCTTTTCCGGCACCCCGCTGCCCGACCGTGACCGCATCCGCCTGAACTGGTTCCGCGAGGCGCCGCACACCATCGCCTACAGCGACCTGCTGAACGACCTGGGCCAGGAAACCCCCGTCATCGCGCCCACCCTGGCCGGCAAGCTGGTGCTGGTGGGCGTGACCGCCCCGGGCCTGAACGACATGCGCCCCACGCCGCTGGGCGCACAGACCGTGGGCGTGCTGGTGATCACCACCGCGCTGGCCAACCTGCGCGCGGGCGACTGGCTGCGCGACCTGCCTTCGCGCTGGCCGCTGGCCGTGCTGATGTCGGGCCTGCTGGCCCTGGCCTTCCGCCGGCGCCGCAGCCCGGTCCGCATCGGCATCGCCCTGGCCGTGGCCAGCGGGCTGGTGCTGGTGGGCGCCTACCTGGCGCTGGGGCTGGAGTACTTCCTGCCGGTGGGCGCGGCGCTGCTGCTGGCCTGGATCGCGTTCGGCCTGTTCACGGTGCAGGCGCAGTGGCTGGACCGCCGCGAGCGCGAGGCCACCGTGGGCATCTTTGGCCGCTTCCTGGACCCGCGCGTGGTGGCGGGCCTGGTGGAAACGGGCGAGCTTTCGCGCGACAGCCGGCCCGAGGCGCGCGAAATCACCATCCTTTTCTCGGACATCCGCGGCTTCACCAGCCTGTCCGAGACGCGCTCGCCCGAGCAGGTGGTGGACCTGCTCAACCGCTACTTCACCCGCCAGGTGGAAGTGATCTTCCGGCACGGCGGCACCCTGGACAAATTCATCGGCGACGCCGTGATGGCGTTCTGGAACGCCCCCACCGACACGCCGGGACACGCCGAGAAAGCGGTGGCGGCCGCCCTCGAGATGACCCGGGCCCTGGACGACTTCAAGCGCGAACTGCAGGACCGCAACGAGGGCCTGGGCGACTTCGACGTGGGCATCGGCCTGCACACCGGGCCGGCGGTGGTGGGCTTCCTTGGCAGCGACACGCGAATGGAGTACACCGCCATAGGCGACACCGTGAACCTGGGCAGCCGCATCGAAAGCGCCACCAAGGGCGTGGCCCGGGTGCTGGTGTCGGGCGCCACGCGGTCCGCCTGCGGCCCCGGATCCCGTTTCCAGTTCGAGCACCGGGGACAATTCCACGTCAAGGGTCGCGAACAACCGGTGGAC
Source organism: Arenimonas sp. (assembly GCA_035433005.1). Taxonomy (GTDB): domain Bacteria; phylum Pseudomonadota; class Gammaproteobacteria; order Xanthomonadales; family Xanthomonadaceae; genus Arenimonas. The sequence goes on from DAORUD010000129.1 coordinate 2,911, forward strand.
CTGTACGAACCCGTGCCTGAACCCAACCCCTCACCTGCGGAGCCCGCCCCATGACCCCATCCTCTCCCCCCGGCCTGCCCCGACGCCGCGCGCTGGCGCTGGCGACGCTGGCCGCCCTGGCCGCCGGCGCCGTGTTCGCCGAGTCCGGCACCGTGCTCAAGGACACCCCGCTGCGCAGCGAGCCGCTGGCCTCGGCCAGCGAAGTGGGCAAGCTCAAGGCCCGCGAGACCGTCGAAATCACCTCCCGCAAGGGCGCCTGGGCCGGCGTGAAAACGCCCGCCGGCACCGAGGGCTGGGCGCGCATCCTGAACCTGCGCACCGGCACCGGCACCGCCTCCGCGGCCAGCGGCATGCAGCTGGCCTCGGTGTTCGCCACCGGCTCCAGCGGCACCTCGGTCAGCACCGGCGTCAAGGGCCTGTCGGCCAGCGAACTGATGGGCGCTTCGCCTGATGCGGCGCAGCTGGCTCAGCTGGATTCCTACGCCGTGGCCACCAACGACGCTTCGCAGTTCGCCGGCCAGGTGCCGCTGCAGGCGCAGCGCGTGGCCTACCTCGCCCAGGACCGCAGCAGCGGGAGGAGCCGCCGATGAACGCCTCCCGTTGCCTCATTGCCGTCCTGGCCCTGTCCCTGTCCATGCCGGCCGCCGCCTTCGGCCGCCTGGGAAGCGCCGAGGACCTGCTCAACCTGGGCCAGCGCGCCTCCAAGGCCAACCAGGAAATCACCGAGCAGGAAGAGATCGACCTGGGCCGCGGCGTCGCGGCCAACGTGCTCGGCGCCGCGCCGCTGGTGGCCGACCCCGAACTGCAGCGCTACGTGAACCGCGTCGGCCTGTGGGTGGCCATGCAGAGCGAGCGCCCGGGACTGCCCTGGCGCTTCGGCGTCATCGACAGCTCCGACGTGAACGCCTTCGCGATGCCCGGCGGCGCCATCCTGATCACGGCCGGCCTGTACGACCGCCTGCGCGATGAATCGGAACTGGCCAGCGTGCTGGGCCACGAAATCGCCCACGTGGTGCAGAAGCACCACGTCAAGGCGATCCAGGCGGCGATGGGCCGGGAGTTCGCGACCGAGATCGCCGGGGAAATGGCCGGCAGCAGCGACAGCGAACTGGTGCGGCGCTTCGGCGACAAGGCCTTCCGCGCCGGCACCGAAGTGCTGGCCCGCGGCCTGGACAAGAAGGACGAGTACGACGCCGACCAGCGCGGCATGGTGCTGGCCGCGCGCGCCGGCTACAACCCGTTCGGCCTGGCCGGCGTGCTGCAGACGCTGGAC
>DAORUD010000129.1:4283-5962 GCA_035433005.1 Arenimonas sp.
GATCAGGACGTCATGCGGTCCCAGAACGCCTTGACGCCGTCGAGGAAGCCGCTGGATCGCGGCGAATGCCGCGCGCCCTCGCCTTCGAAGGTCGCCTCGAAATCCTTCAGCAGCTCGCGCTGGCGGGCCGTGAGGTTCACCGGCGTTTCCACCACCACGCGGCACAGCAGGTCGCCGTGGGAATGGCTGCGCACCGACTTCACGCCCTTGCCGCGCAGGCGGAACTGCTTGCCGGTCTGGGTTTCCAGCGGCACCTTGATCAGCGCCTCGCCGTCCAGCGTGGGCACCACGATGTCGGCGCCGAGCGCGGCCTGCGAGAAGCGGATCGGCACTTCGCAGTAAAGGTCGTTGCCGTCGCGCTGGAAGATCGGGTGGTCGTGCACGCTCACTTCCACGTACAGGTCGCCGGCCGGCGCGCCCGGCGGGCCGGCCTCGCCTTCGCCGGTCAGGCGGATGCGGTCGCCGTTGTCCACGCCGGCGGGAATCTTCACCTGCAGCACCTTGTCCTCCTGCACGCGGCCGTTGCCGTGGCAGGCCTTGCAGGGCTTGGGGATGGACTTGCCGCGCCCGCCGCACGTGGGGCAAGCCTGCTGCACGGCGAAGATGCCGCGCTGCATGCGCACCTGGCCGTGGCCGTTGCAGCTCTTGCAGGTTTCGACCTTGCCGTCCTCGGCGCCGCTGCCGCTGCAGGGCTTGCAGGCCACCAGGGTGGGCACGTCGATGCGCTTCTCCACGCCGAACACGGCCTCTTCCAGGTCGAGTTCGATCACGAAGCGCAGGTCGGCGCCGCGGCGCGGCGCGCGCTGGCGGCCACCGCCGAAGATGTCGCCGAAAATGTCGCCGAAAATGTCGTTGACGTCGCCAAAGCCGGCGCCACCGTTGCCGCCGCCCATGCCGTGCTCGAAGGCCCGGTGGCCGTGCTGGTCGTACATGCGGCGCTTGCCGCCGTCGGACAGCACTTCGTAGGCCTCCTTGGCCTCCTTGAAGTTGGCCTCGGCGGTCTTGTCGTCCGGATTGCGGTCCGGGTGGTGCTTCTGCGCGGCGCGACGGTAGGCCTTCTTCAGCTCGTCCTCGGTCGCCGTGCGCGACACGCCCAGCACTTCGTAGTAGTCACGCTTGCTCATGCGAAATTCCGGTCATCCCCGAACAACAAAGCGCCCGCGTCGGCCGGCATCCCCGGCCCGACGCGGGCTGCAGCCCCGCGCGCGACGGCGCGCGCGGGGGTACGCACTTACTTGGTGTCGTCCTTCACTTCCGTGAACTCGGCGTCCACCACGTCGTCGGCCTTGGCCGACGGGCCCGGCTCGCCCGCGTCCTGCGGGCCCTGGTTGCCGCCGGCCGCCGCCGCGTACAGCGACTGCGCCGCCTGCTGCAGGGCCGCCGTCTTGGCCTCGATCTGGCCCTTGTCGTCGCCCTTCATCGCCGTGTCGAGTTCGGCAATGGCGGTCTCGATGCCCGCCAGCTGGTCGCCCGGCACCTTGGAACCGTGTTCGGTGACCGCGGTGCGGGTGGTGTGCAGCAGGCCGTCGGCGGCGTTGCGCGCGGTGACGAGTTCGTGGAACTTCTTGTCTTCCTCGCGGTGCAGCTCGGCGTCGCGCACCATCTGCGCGATCTCTTCCTCGCTCAGGCCCGAACCGGCCTTGATCTCGACCTTCTGCTCCTTGCCGGTCTTCTTGTCC
>DAORUD010000130.1:0-5940 GCA_035433005.1 Arenimonas sp.
TACCCGGTGTTCACCCGCAAGGCCAACACCGACGTGAGCTACCTGGCCTGCGCACGCCGCATGCTGGCGGCGTCGGACGCCCTCTACCCGATGTTCGCCACCCACAACGCGCAGACGATTGCCGCTATCCACGCCTATGCCGCGGGCCAGCGCTACGAGTACCAGAAGCTGCACGGCATGGGCGACGACCTGTATGCCGAGGTGATCCCGGCGGACAAGTTGAACGTGGCCTGCCGCGTCTACGCCCCGGTGGGTTCGCACGAGGACCTGCTGCCCTACCTGGTGCGCCGCCTGCTGGAAAACGGCGCCAACTCCAGCTTCGTCAACCGCATCGCCGACGAAACCCTGCCGCCGGCCGACCTGGTGGCCGACCCGGTGGCCACCGTGGACGCATACGACTCCAAGCCCCATCCCCGCATCCCCCAGCCGCTGGACCTCTTCCGGTCGTACGGCGAAGACAGGAACAACTCCATGGGCGCCAATCTCGCCAACGACGACACTCTTTCCGCGCTGGCCGCTTCCATCAATGCGGCGGTGAAGGACTGGCAGGCCACGCCGCTGGTTCCTGGCGTTGAAGCGTCGGGACTGAAGTCCCTCCCACAGGGGGTGACCAATCCGGCTGACCGGCGCGAGCGCATCGGGCAGTGGATTCCGGCCGACAGCGCCGCGGTGGAAAAGGCCCTGGCCAACGCCGTGGCCTCGCAGGACGGCTGGGACCGCATGCCGGCCGCCAGCCGCGCCCGCATCCTCGAGCACGCCGCCGACCTGATGGAAGCGCGCATGCCGGAGTTCCTGGCGCTGTGCGTCAAGGAAGCCGGCAAGTCGCTGTCGGCCTCGGTGGCCGAGGTGCGCGAAGCCGTGGACTTCCTGCGCTACTACGCCCTGCAGGCCCGCAAGCTGTTCGGCGCGCCCGAGAAGCTGCCCGGCCCCACCGGCGAATCGAACGAGCTGTGGCTGCACGGCCGCGGCGTGTTCGTGTGCATCAGCCCCTGGAACTTCCCGCTGGCCATCTACGTGGGCCAGGTGGCCGCGGCGCTGGCGGCCGGCAATTCGGTGATCGCCAAGCCGGCCGAACAGACCTCGCTGACGGCCTTCGTGGCCACGCAGCTGATGCATGAAGCCGGCGTGCCGAAGGACGTGCTGCAGTTCCTGCCCGGCGACGGCGCCACCGTGGGCGCGGCGCTCACCCGCGATGCGCGCGTGGCGGGCGTGTGCTTCACCGGCTCCACCGACACGGCCTGGGCGATCAACCGCTCGCTGGCCGCGCGCAACGCCTCGATTGCCGCGCTGATTGCCGAAACCGGCGGCCAGAACGCGCTGATCGCCGATTCGTCCGCCCTGCCCGAGCAGCTGGTGAAGGATGCGATGGCCTCGGCGTTCGATTCCGCCGGCCAGCGCTGCTCGGCCGCGCGCGTGCTGTTCGTGCAGGCCGACATCGCCGACAAGGTGCTGCACATGCTGGCCGGCGCGATGGACGAACTGGTGGTCGGCGACCCGGCCCTGCTGAGCACCGACGTGGGCCCGGTGATTGACGAAGACGCGCGCAGGATCCTGGTGGACCACGCCGCGCGCATGGACAAGGAAGCGAAGCTGGTGAAGGCCGTGGCGCTGCCGGAAGCCACCGCCAACGGTTCGTTCTTCGCGCCGCGCGCGTACGAGCTTTCTTCGCTGTCCCAGCTCACCCGCGAAGTGTTCGGCCCGGTGCTGCACGTGATCCGCTTCGAGGCCGACAAGCTCGACGAGGTGCTGGCCGCCATCAACGCCACCGGCTACGGCCTCACGCTGGGCATCCACTCGCGCATTGATTCCACCATCGAGAAGATCTCGCGCACGGTGAAAGTGGGCAACTGCTACGTCAACCGCAACCAGATCGGCGCCGTGGTGGGCGTGCAGCCCTTCGGCGGCGAAGGGCTGAGCGGCACCGGCCCCAAGGCCGGCGGCCCGCACTACCTGCTGCGCTTCGCCTCCGAACGCACCCTGACGGTGAACACCACCGCCGCCGGCGGCAACGCCTCCCTCCTCACCCTCGACGACTGATCGCCCTCGTGTAGGAGGGCCTTCAGGCCCGACGCTCTTCGCCAAAAAGCATCGGGCCTGAAGGCCCTCCTACAAGGACGGTTGTGGCAGGCTAACGTCTTACCCCACCGCGAGGCGCCATGTACCTCGAGCACTACGGCCTGAGCGAGGCGCCGTTCTCGATCACCCCGGACCCGCGCTTCGTGTACCTCAGCGAGCGCCACCGGGACGCGCTGGCGCACCTGCTGTTCGGCATCGGCCAGGGCGGCGGCGGCGGCTTCGTGCAGCTCACCGGCGAAGTGGGCACCGGCAAGACCACCCTGTGCCGCCTGCTGCTGGAACAGCTGCCCGAGAACGTGCGCGTGGCCCTGGTGCTGAACCCGCGCCTGAGCCCGCCCGAGCTGCTGGAAACCATCTGCCAGGAGCTGCGCATCAAGCTGCCGGCCCGGCGCACCAGCCTCAAGGCGCTGGTGGACGCGCTCAACGCCTACCTGCTGGACGCGTACGCCCAGGGCCTGCGCGTGGTGCTGATCATTGACGAGGCGCAGAACCTGAGCGTGGAAGCGCTGGAACAGGTGCGCCTGCTGACCAACCTGGAAACCGACACCCAGAAGCTGCTGCAGATACTGCTGCTGGGCCAGCCCGAACTGCGCGACATCCTGGCCCGCGACGACCTGCGCCAACTGGCCCAGCGCATCACCGCCCGCTTCCACCTCACCCCGCTGGACGCCGCCGAAACCGAGGCCTACCTGCGCCACCGCTGGGCCGTGGCCGGCGGCCAGCGCTTCCCGTTCACCAAGCTGGCGGTGAAGCGCATCCAGCACCATTCGGGCGGCGTGCCGCGGCTGGTGAACATCATCGCCGAGCGCGCGCTGTTGGGCGGCTATGCCCACGACGAAGCGCAGATCGGCGAGCGCTGGGTGGACCAGGCCGCACGCGAAGCGCTGGCACCGCGGCTGTCGAAGCTGCCGCGGCCCACGATGGCCGCCGTGGTGGGCCTGGGCCTGGCGGTGCTGGCGGCGCTGTTCCTGCTGTGGCCGCAGGCCGCCCCGCCGCCGCCGACCCTGCCCACCGCCGCGCCCGCACCGACCCCCGCCAGGGAAGTGGTGCCCTACCTGCCGGGTGAAGCGCTGGACCAGCGCGTGCGGCTGGCGGGCGCGTCGCCGCAGCCGGCGTGGAGCCAGCTGCTGGGCCTGTGGACCGTGCGCGCCAACGAGGCCGCGCTGGCCGACGCCGCCAACTGCCCGCCCGTGCTGGCGCCCGGCCTGTTCTGCCTGCGCGGTCGCGCCAGCCTGGACAAACTCGCGGCGCTGGGCCGCCCGGCGCTGCTGCGCCTGCAGAGCGCCGAAGGCGACGCCTGGGCCGTGCTGCTGGGGGCCGATGCCGTGCGCGTGCGCCTGTGGCTGGGCGGCGGCCGCTTCGACACCGACCGGCTGGCGCTGGAGCGCGCCTGGCGCGGCGACTACGCCGCCATCTGGCGCGGCCCGGCCTTCCTCGCACCACCGCCCGCGCCCGGCGGCAGCGGCCCGGCCGTGGACTGGATCCACGACCGCCTGCGCGACCGCGCCGGCCTGGACACACCCGACGCCGGACCCGCCGTGCTCGACGACGCCAGCCTGGTGGCCGTGCGCCGCGTGCAGACCGCGCACGGCCTGGTGGCCGACGGCGTGATTGGCCCGGAAACGCTGCTGGCGCTGTCGTCGGGCGACAGCGACGGCCCGCGGCTGCGCCGGAGCCTGGACTGATGTCGCTGATCCTGGAAGCGCTGCGCAAGTCCGAAGCCGAGCGCCAGCGCGGCCGCGCGCCCGGCCTGTTCGTTGAACAGCGGCCGGCGCGGGCCCACGAGCGCCGCGTGCCCGCATGGGCCTGGGCCCTGGGCGCCCTGCTGGTGGCGGTGCTGCTGGCCTGGGGCTGGCGCGAATGGCAGCGACCCGCGGCGGCGGTCGTGGCCACGGCCGAGCCTTCGGCCGACACGGTGACCGAAGCGCAGCCAAGCACCTTCGCGCCGCGCACCGAACCTTCGCCGGGCGAACCGGGCTCGCTGGCGCCGATCACGCTGGCGCCGGCGCCTTCACCCGCGCCCGCGCCCTCGCCTGCACCGGTGGCCGCTGCTGCTGTGCCCGCCGCCGCTGCCACGCCTGCCACGGCGCCACCTGCCGCCGAAGTGGCAACAATGCCGCCGCCCCCGGAAGCCATCGGCGCTCCCGACCCCGTGCCGGCCACGGCGCCCACCGCCCTGCCCGCGCCACCGCCCGCGCCGGCGGCTTACCTGCCCGGCCTCGAAGCCCTGGCCGCCGCCGACCGCGCCGCGCTGCCGCCGCTCAAGCTCAGCATGCACGTGTACGCCGACACCCCCGCGCAGCGCTTCGTCATCCTGGACGGCCAACGCCTGGGCGAAGGCGCCAGCCCCGCCAGCGGCGTGGTGCTGGAAGAAATTCGTCGCGATGGCTTGGTACTCTCGGTGAATGGCCAGCGCCTGCTGCTGGCGCGACCCTAGGCGGCCATGGTCTTCGTATTCCTCCCCACGCGGCGCAAGCCGCAGCTGCGCTGGGCCACCGCCCTGCTGGCCACGCTGATGGTGGCCGCGTTCATCTGGGTTGCCCTGCTGCCCGACGACGCCGCGTGGCGCGCCACCCTGCTGCGCTGGGGCACGCTGTCGGGCAGCGTCACCGAATGGCGTGCGGCGGTGCGCGACGAGCGCCTGCTCACCCTGGTCAGCGCCCTGTTCATCCACCTCGGGCCGGTGCACCTGATCGGCAACTTGCTGTTCCTTTTCATCTTCGGGCTGCCGGCCGAGCGCAGCCTGGGGCCGTGGCGCTTCCTGCTGCTGTTCCTGGCGGGCGGCGCGCTGGCGAACCTGGCCGCCGCGCTGCTGATGGGCACGCCCGCGCGAGCCATCATTGGCGCCAGCGGCGGCGTGTCGGCGGTGATCGGCGCCTACCTGGCGCTGTTCCCGAACGCACGCCTGGGCGTGGTGGTGCCGCTGGGCGTGTGGCTGGAGTTCATCAAGGTGCCGGCGGCGCTGCTGATCGGGCTGTGGGCGGTGCTGCAGCTGATCTTCACCTTCGTGGGCCCGAGCTTCGGCGCCGTGGCGTGGTGGGCGCACCTGGCCGGGTTCGTGGTGGGCCTGCTGTACGCGCTGGTGGCCAAACCCACCCTGGCCCGGCGCTCGCGCGGCGTTTGAGCCCGCTCGTATACTCGCGCCCATGACCACGCGCGTCCTCTACAAGATCACCTTCCTCACCGCCGGCAAGATCTACGAGCTGTACGCGCGGCGCGTGGCGTCGAGTTCGCTCTGGGGCTTCACCGAAGTGGCCGACCTGGTGTTCGACGTGAACGAAGGCCTGGTGGTGGACCCCACCGAAGAGCGCCTGCGCGACGAGTTCGCCAACACCCGCGTACTGCACCTGCCCATGCAGAGCGTGCTGCGCGTGGAGGAAGTGGACCGCAAGTCCCCACTGACCATCCGCGACGCCGGCACCGGCGAGAAAGTGGTGACGCCGTTCCCGATGCCCATCAAGCCGCGCTAGCCGCGGGCGGGCGCGCTGCATCGCCTGGGCAGCGCTTGCGGATAATCCGTTAAATAAAATCGCCACTCCGTGCCGCGCTGCGCTCTTGGCGGGCAACGGGTCGGCAGTGCGCCGCCAACGGCCACGAACCGGCATCCACGCGCGGCGGCGGGTTGTTGCGAAATAGACCGGCGTTTGAAGCGAAGCCCGCGCTATCCGGCCATTTGGAGGGAATATCCGTCTTGGCGGGTGAACGGGGCCGAGGGGAAAGGTGTTGATCAGGCGTGGAATATTGGCCGGTGGAAAAGGCTGCCGGGGTTGGTAGCATGGGCTATCGGGTCATATGACCCGCTACAAGTAGTTAGGCCTCCGTGAGAATTTTCCTCAGCCCGCTCGCGCTTGTTGGTGTGTTGAG
>DAORUD010000131.1:0-5934 GCA_035433005.1 Arenimonas sp.
GGTCCACGTAAACGTGGCAAATGCCGTCCAGGTGGCTCAGCACCGGCACCCGGGCATGTTCGCGCACGTGCGCGATCAGCGGCTTGCCGCCGCGCGGTATCACCAGGTCCACGCCGCCTTCGTGCAGCGACAGCAGGGCGGTCACCCAGCCGCGGTCGGCGTCGGGCGGCGTCTGCACGGCGGCATCGGGCAGCCCGGCGGCGCGCAGGCCGGCGCGCACCGCGGCGATGATGGCGGCGACGGTGCCGGACGCTTCGCTGCCGCCGCGAAGGATGACGCCATTGCCCGAGCGCACGCACAGCGCGGCGGCGTCGGCGGCGACGTTGGGCCGGCTTTCGAACACCACGCCGATGACGCCGAGCGGCACGCTGACCTCGGAAATCTCCAGGCCGTTGGGTCGCGTCCAGCGGCGGCGTTCGACGCCCACGGGGTCGTCCTGGCGCGCAATCGCATCCATGCCGTCGGCCAGCGCCTTCAGGCGCGCCGGGTCCAGGGCCAGGCGGTCGAGGAAGGCCGCGTCGGAACCTCTTGAGCGCGCGGCCTGGACGTCGGCGGCGTTGGCGGCGAGCACCTCGCCGCTGGCGGCACGGAGCGCCTGCGCCATCGCCAGCAGTGCGCGCGTCCGGCCCTCGGCACCGGCCGCCTGCAGCGCGGCAGCGCCGGCCCGGGCATCGGCACACCACTGGCGCATGGGCGTCATGAAATCCAACGGCGTCTCCGGTTTGGGTTCAGGCGGGGTGGGGCGCCATGGTGCCGTCGAGCACCAGGTCGGCGGCGTGCACCAGCGCGACGCCGCGGCGGTAGCCCAGCACGGCTTCAATGTCGTCCGATTGCCGGCCGGCGATCAAGCGGCACTCCTGGCTGTCGTAGCCGGCCAGCGCGGTGGCGATCGCCTGCCCGTCAGGGTCCACCAGACGGATGGCGCCGCCGCGCTCGAAGTTGCCCTCCACCCGCGTGATGCCCGCGGCCAGCAGGCTGTGGCCGGTGCGCACGGCGCGCGCCGCGCCGCTGTCCAGGTGCAGGCGACCGGTGATCGCCAGCGAGCCGGCGATCCACACGCGCTTGGCGCTCTCGGGCGACACCGACGCGCGGAACCAGGTGCCGCGGGCGCCGTCCTGCAGCGCCGACACCGGGCGTTCGCCGTCGCCGCGGGTGATCACCGTCGAACAGCCCGCGGCCATGGCCATCTCCGCCGCCGCGATCTTGGTGGCCATGCCGCCGGTGCCGGCGCTGCCGGCGCGCGACGGGCCGGCCAGGGCCACGATGGCGGGCGTGATGGCGTCCACCGTGGCGATGTGCGCAGCGTCAGGGTTGGTCGCCGGGTCGGCGTCGTACAGGCCGTCCACGTCGGACAGGATCACCAGCACGTCGGCGGACACCAGCTGCGCCACGCGCGCGGCGAGGCGGTCGTTGTCGCCGTAGCGCAGTTCTTCCGTGGCGACGGTGTCGTTCTCGTTGACCACCGGCACGGCGCCCAGCTGCAGCAGCGTTTCGAGCGTGGTCCGCGAGTTCAGCCAGCGGCGACGGTGCTCGGTGTCCGAGGGCGACAGCAGCGCCTGCGCGGCGTGGAAGCCGTGCTGGCTGAAAGCCTGGTCCCAAGCCTGGATCATCAGCGTCTGGCCAGCCGCGGCCGCGGCCTGCTTCTCGTCCAGGCGCAGCTTGCGGGCGGTGGGCAGTTTCAACCGGGGCCGGCCCAGCGCCACCGCGCCCGATGACACCAGCACCACCTCCACGCCGCGACCGCGCAGGCCGGCGATGTCGGCAGCCACGGCCTGGAAGCAGCGCAGGTTGGCCTGCCCGGTGCGGCGGTCAATCAGCTGCGCCGAACCCACCTTGATCACGACCCGGCGGGCTTGGGCGAGCGGGCTCGCGGCTTGGCGGTGATGGTGCAGAAATCCTCCGGGGCCCGCGGGGGGCAGGGCAGGGTCGACTGCGAACCGCAGGCGCCTCATCCAGCATCATGCAAAGCAGGTCGAGCCACAAGGACCCGTGCCGCTGCCAGCGCACGATGGTGGGCGAACGGCCAAAAAAGAAGCGCGGCCGTAGCCGCGCTTCGGGGTGCCGCACCGCGGGATGCGATCAGCCGCCGCCGGAAACCACCGGCAGGGTGGCCGGCGCGCCGGTGACGGTCAGCGTGCGGGACACGCTGTTGTTGGCCGACTGCGGATCGCTGGTGCCGGTGGCACCGGTGGTCACGCTGAACTGCAGCGTGGGCTGGCCCTGCACGTTCGGCGCGGCGACGTTGAACGTGAAGTTGACGCGCGCGCCGCTGGCGAAGCTGCCGGCAGCCGTGCACACCGTGCTGAAGCTGCCGCTGGCCGCCGTACCGGGCAGACAGGTCCAGCCGGCCGGCGGCAGCACCGAGGCGCGGCCGGGGGCGACGTTGCCAGCGAAGGTCACCGTGGGCTGCGTGGTCGGGTTCGGACCGTTGCTGCGGACCTGCGCCACCATGGTGGCGATGCCGCCGGCGGGGATGGAGTCCACCGGGCCACCGATCAGGCGCACGCCGAGGTCGGCGTTGGCCAGCGCGGCCTGCACGCTGACGCTGGCGGTGTCGGTGTTGTCGTCGCTGCTGCGGTCACGGGTCTGCGACGTCACGCCTGCGCCCATCTGCAGCGTCACCGGGGTCGGCGACGACGGTGCAGTGACCGCCGCGCTGAAGGACGCCTGCGCGTTGGCTGCCAGCGAGTTCGCGGTGCAGCTCACGCTCGTGCTGCCGCCAGCCTGTGCCGGAGCGGAGCAGGTCCATCCGGCGGGCGCGGTGACCACCACCGGCACCAGCGCGTCGAACACCAGCCCAACGCTGGGGAAGCTGGCGTCGTTCGGTCCGGCGTTGGAAACGCTGGCGGTGAACGTGGCGGTGCCGCCCGCGGCCACCGTGGCCGGCGACGCACCCGCGGTGATGGACAGGTCGGCGCTGCGGAAGTCCGCGACGCTGATCGCCAGGCGCACCGGGTCGTGGTCGGACACGCGGATGGCGTTGCCGGCCACGCCGTAGTTGTGGACGCCGAAATCGGCGTTGATGCGGGCGTGGTCAATGGAAAGGCCGGCCACGTCCAGCACCATCTGCTCGTTCACCAGCACGTGGTCGAGCGTCTGCGCATTGCCGGCGAACACGTAGGAATAGCGTTCGGACGGGTCGCCGATCAGCTCCGAACCATCAACCAGCGGCGTGGTGATCGGGCTGGCCGCATAGGTCAGCACCTCCGGCTCGGCCGCCTCGTCGCCGAGGATGATGCCCAGCACGTCGGCGTAACCATCGTTGAACTCGAAGGCGTTGAAGTCGCCCATCAGCACGATGTGCTCGCCCGGATCGGCCTGCTGGCGGGTTTGCACCAGGTTGGCCAGGTAAACCGCCTGCTGGGCGCGCTTGGCGCGCACGCGTTCGCTCTCGGTGGCCCAGCCGTTGCTGCCCGCGGAACTGTCGTCAATGCCGTTGAGCGAACGCAGGTGGTTGACGATGGCGGTGACCGGGTAGGAGGCGCCGTTGTCCTGGTGCACGATCGCACGCAGCATCAGCGGCGGGCGGTCGTTGAGCAGGCTGGTGGACGTGTCCGGCGCGGTGAACAGCGTGTCCTTGCCGTACTGCACCACTTCCACCACTTCCACGCGGTTGACCGAACCCACGCTGCGGTTGCTCACCAGGAAGCCGACGTTGATGCCGCCGACGTCATTGCCCTGCACCAGGTACGGCACGTAGGCCGGGGCGCTGGCGCAGGTGGTGTTGATGCGGTCGGCCAGCAGGCCCAGCACGCGCAGGTTCTCCACTTCCACCACGCCCAGGATGTCCGGGGTCTTGAGGTAGTCGCAGATCGCCAGCGAGGTCTTGGTCAGGCGCTTGTCGAGTGCGGCGGCCGTGAGCGTCGGGGCGCCGTTGCTGTCGTTCACTTCGTCGAAGAAGCGCAGCAGGTTGAAGGCGCCGAGGGTGACGTCTTCGTAGCGCGCGGTGTCCACGGCCGTCGGCGTCTTGCCGCCGCTGACGGTGGGCGGGGAGGCGGCGTCGGGCAGCAGCGCCCAGGTGCCGGAGAAGTAATCAAGCACGCCCACCAGGTTGGTGACCTGTGCGCCGCCGTCGAGGGCGATCGGAGTGGAGCCCACCTGGCCACGGCTGCGCACCATCAGGCGTTCCTGGTTGGTGTCGAAGCGGGGCGGGTTCTTGCCGGCCGGGATCGGGAACACGTCCAGCACGCCGATGCCCGCCTCGCGGAACGGGCGGGCAACGCCCGGCACCACCACATGGAAGACGCCCGTGGTGCTGGAGTTGGCGGACGACTCGGTGATGTTGCCGTCGGAGCTGGCCACCACGAGGCTGCTGGCGGCGGCCACGCGCATGCCCTCAAGCCGTTCGGCCGTGCCGGGCAGGGCGGTGGGACCGAAATCCGCGCTGGTCAGTTCGACCGGGGCGGGCAGGGCAACGCCCGTGGCCAGCACCTGGATGGACGTGACCGAAACAATTTCGGTGATCGCCAGCTGGTTGAGGTTGGTCGCCGGCGTGAACTCGGTGACCGTGCCCGTGACCCGGACGCGGTTGCCGACCGCGGCGCTGGCCGGCGGCGCCGTCGAGGTGAACACGAAGATGCCCTCGGACGTGGCGGGATTGCCGTCCGCCTGGCCGTCCGCCGTCTGCAGGAAGAAGCCGTTGTTGAACTTCTGGGCCGTCACCACGCCCTCGGTGGTGACCACGGCGCCTTCCAGGGGCGAGAACAGGCCGTTGCCCTGGATGTCGTGGATCTGCACGACGGTGACGTCGTCGTTCTCGATGGTGCCCAGGCCCTGGGCATCACCGATGGCGGCGCCGCCGGGGTTGCTCAGGTTGACGAAGAAGGTTTCGTCCGGCTCGGACGTCGTGTCGCCATTGACGGTGATCTCGACCGTGGTGGCGGTGGCGCCTTCGGCGATGGTGGCCGTGCCGCTGGCCGCCACGTAGTCGCTGCCCGCCGTGGCGGTGCCGTCGGCGGTGGCGTAATCGACCGTCACGCCACCGACGCCGGCCGGTGCGCTCAGGCCGATGCCGAAGGTCATGGTGCTGGTGCCGGCATTGCCTTCCTGGGCAGTGACGTTGTTGATGGCGATCACCGGCAGGCCGGTGCCGCCGACGCTGAGCGAGAAGTCGTCGATGGCGAGGCCGTCGTCGGCGCCGGAGCCGTCGGCGTCGTTCCAGCGCAGGCAGAAGCTCGCGCCGTTGGCGATGTTCAGTCCGCTGATGGTTGCGGAGAGCGCGGTGCGGAAGCCGGCCGCGTTGCCGTCCTTTGCGCCGGTGGAGAAGGCATTGGGCGTGGTGAAGTCCAAGGCGTTGAAGTCCACCCAGGTACCGGTGGTCAGCGAGCTCGCGTCCAGGCTGTACTGGAAATCGATCTGGTCAAGGCGACCCGCGGTGCCCACGCGCCATTCTTCGCCGGTGTAGGCAACGTCGAACGTGGCCAGGGTGCCGCCGGTGGAATTGGTGAAGCAGGCGCCGTAGCTGGCGATGAGGCTGCTGCTGCGCAGGCTGCCCAGGGCGCGTTCGGTGGCGCCGGCCGCGCCGTAGCTGTTGGTGTCGCCGGTGTTGCTGCCGCCGGTGTCCACGGCGTACTGCTCGTTGTCGCGCGCGCCGCCGCCGGTTTCGTTGATCAGCCATCCGCTGGGAAGCGCGGTGTTGGTGGTGCTGCCCGCGACGTTCGACAGCGTGTCGAAGTCCTGGCTGTAGGTGCCGCCGGTGACCGGGATGTTCTGCGCCAGCGCCGGTGCGGCGAAGCCGCAGACCAGCAGGACGGGCAAGGCGCGACGGACGGAAACAGACATGAGGCTTGCCGCGACAGCGCGGCCGAGGTTACGAAGCATGGATTTCCCCTGGTGCGGTGGTGGTGCCGCAGCGGCGGCAGCCCATGGATTTTGACCCAAAACGTGGGTCGGTGGCATGACGGTCAAGTACGCATAATGTATATTATGTCAATA
>DAORUD010000132.1:0-5774 GCA_035433005.1 Arenimonas sp.
CCGCCTTCGCCAAGCCCGTTGCCGAACCGGTGAGCTGGAACCACGGCGGCACCGACTTCGACGGTTTTCTGGTCTACGACGACGCCGGCAGCGACAAGCGCCCCGGCCTGGTGATGGTGCCCAACTGGATGGGCGTGACTGACGCGGCGGTCGAGAAGGCCAAGCAGGTCGCCGGCGACGACTACGTGGTGCTGCTGGTGGACATGTACGGCCGCGGCGTGCGCCCGGCCAACGCCGACGAGGCCGGCAAGGCCGCCGGCGCCGTGTATGCCGACCGCGAGGCGCTGCGCGGCCGCATCAACACCGCGCTGGGCGTGCTGAAGGCATCGGCGGGCAAGGCGCCGCTGGACGCGGCGCAGCTGGGCGCCATTGGCTTCTGCTTCGGCGGTGCGGTGGCCCTGGACCTGGCCCGCAGCGGCGCCGACATCGCCGGCGTGGTCAGTTTCCACGGCAACCTGTCCACTTCCATCCCGGCCCAGGCCGGCGGCGTCAAGGCCAGCCTGCTGGTGCTCAACGGCGCCGACGACACCTACGTGCCGGCCGAGCAGATCGCCGCGTTCCAGAAGGAAATGACCGACGCCAAGGCCGACTGGCAGTTCGTGAACTACAGCGGCGCCGTGCACTGCTTCGCCGAAGCCGACGCCAACAGCCCCGGCTGCCTGTACGAGCCGCGTGCGGCCAAGCGCGCCTATGCCGCGATGGCGTCCTTCTTCGACGAGCGCTTCAACCGCTGACCGCTCCCACGGCCGGGCGCTTGTCGTAAGCTGGGGGCGGGAACCCTTGCCCCCGCGGGGATGCATGTCCAGCCAACCGCAAGCCAGCGACCGGACCGCCAACCGATCGGTGTTCCTCAGCTACAGCCGCGCCGACCAGGCGCGTGCGGCCGAACTGGCCGACGCGCTCGGCCAGGCCGGCCTGACGGTGTGGTGGGACACCCTGATCGAAGGCGGCGCGTCCTTCGCCAAGTCCATCGAAGTCGCGCTGCACTCCAGCGACGCCGTGGTGGTGCTGTGGTCGGGCACGTCGGTGGCGTCGGACTGGGTGCTGGACGAAGCCGCCCACGGGCGCGACCTGCGCAAGCTCGTGCCCCTCTCCATTGACGGCACGCTGCCGCCGCTGGGTTTCCGCCAATACCAGGCGATCGCGCTGCCGGCCTCGGCGGGCGGCGCCGACCCGGCCGCCGTGGCGGCCGTGGTGCGGGCGGTGCAGGCCATCGTCGCCGGTGAAGCGGCTTCGCCGCGGGCCGCTGGCCGAGTCTCCGGGCCTTCGCCGCCGAGCGCATCGCGGCGGCGCCTGGTGGTGGGCGGCGCGGCCGCGGCGGTGCTGGCCACCGGCGCAGGCGTGCTGGGTTGGCGCCGCGGCTGGTTCCGCCCGGCGGCACCGGTGTCGGGTTCCAGCGTGGCGGTGTTGCCCTTCAAGAACCTCAGCGGCGACGCCGAACGCGCCTATTTCTCCGACGGCCTGTCCGAGGAAGTGCGCGCCACGCTGGCGCGCAACCTGCGCCTGCAGGTGATGGCGCAGTCCTCGTCGGGCCAGTTCCGCGGCAGCGGGGAGGGCGCGGTGATCATCGCCGGCAAACTCGGCGTGTCCTACCTGCTTGACGGCAGCGTGCGCTGGGCGGGCGACACCGTGCGGGTGGCCGCCGAGCTGGTGGACGGCCGCACCGGCTTCAGCCGCTGGAGCCAGATATTCGAGCGCAGGATCAACGACGTCTTCGCCGTGCAGAGCGAAATCGCCAACGCGGTGGCCGCGGCGATGGCGGCGCAGGTGGAGCCGTCGGGCGCCGCGCAGGCCGACCCGGCGGACGAACGGGAGGCCTCGGGCGGCACGCTCAACGTCGACGCCTACGATGCCTACCTGCGCGGGCAGGCGCTGTACGGCCTGAGTTCGGACGAAGCCACCGACCGCGCGGCGATGGCCCTGTTCGACAAGGCCATCGCGCTGGACCCAGGCTATGCCGCGGCGCATGCCGCCCGCGCCCGGTCGCTGATCACGTTCGCGAACGTGCATGCCGGCGTGGGCGAGACGGTGGCCATGTACGACCAGGCCATCGCCGCCGCCGAGCTGGCGGTGCAGCTGGCGCCGCGCTATGCCGCCGCGCATTCCACCCTGGCCTTCGCCCTGTTCCAGGGCCGCCTGGACGCGCGCGCCGCGAAGGCACCGTTCGAGCGCTCGCACGCGCTGGGCGGCGGTGAGGCGTCGGTGCTGGCGCGATGGGCCCTTTACTGCGCCCGCACCGGCCGCCATGACCTGGCCTCCGACGCCATGGCGCGGGCCTTGCCGCGCGACCTCCTGAACCCGCTGATCCATCGCGCCCAGGGATCGATCGAATACGCGGCGCGGCGCTTCGCGCCGTCGCTGGCGCCCATGCGCAAGGCGCTGGAGATGAACCCGAAAATGTCCCAGGCGCACGCCGCGCTGGGCGACGCGCTGGTGAACCTGGGGCGGCTGGAGGAAGCCCAGGCTGAGTACGCCGCCGAACCCATCGCCGACTTCCGGCTGACGGGCCTGGCCATTGCCGCGCATCGCCGCGGGCAGGGCGAGGCGTCCCGCGCGGCGATGGACCAGCTGGTGCGCGAGGAGGGCGACCGCGTCCTGTACCAGCAGGGCCAGGTGCTGGCCCAGTGGGGCGAGGTGGACGCCGCCATCGCGGCGCTGCAGGCGGCGCGCGAGCACGGCGATTCGGGCCTGGTGTACGCCCGGAACGACCCCTTCCTGGACCCGCTGCGCGGCGACCCGCGCATGGCCCGTCTGCTCGACAGCCTCGGGTTCGACCCGGCCTGAGCGACCGCGGTCCGGTGGCCCGTGGTCCCCGTTGTATTCACGCTGGGGGCGGGAACACAATGTGATGCGCGTCACAACATGGGTGGGCGCGCGGACATTGGGGAACCCATCGGTTGGCATTCAACGGGAGAGGTTGATCATGCGCACCACCAAAGCGTTGCTAGTCGCGGCCCTGCTGGGCGGAAGCCTGGCGGCCTGCCGCCCGGCGGCCGAGCCGGCCACCCCGGAGCCGCCGCCCGCGGCCGAAGAACCGGCCCTGGAGGCGATCGAACCCGCGCCCATGGCCGAGCCCGCGCCGATGGAAGACACGGGCGGCATGGACGAAGCGGCTCCGACCGGCGACGAACTGCCCACGGAAGGCGAGATCCCGACGGACGAGGAAGTGCCGCCTCCGCCGCCGCCCCCGCCGCCGCCGCCCCCGCCGCCGCCGTCAGGCGGTGACCGCGTGGACCCGGTCGGGGACCAGTAATCCCCTCGTCGGCCCGCCGCCCAACGGGGCGGGCCGGCACCCCTGTAGGAGGGCCTTCAGGCCCGACGCTTTCTGCCTGAAGGCATCGGGCCTGAAGGCCCTCCCACCGGGAGACGCGTCAGCGGGCCAGCCACTTCTCGATGCCGGCGCGGTCGTGCGCGCGCAGCAGGCTGTGCGCGCGCCGGCGAAGGCTGGCGTGGTCGGCGCCGCGGATGGCGCGCCGCACCTCCAGCAGCGTGGACGGGTGCAGGCTGAACTCGCGCAGCCCCAGCGCCAGCAGCATCGGCACGTTGTCCGCCTCGCTGGCCATCTCGCCGCACACCGCCACCGGGATGCCGTTGCGCCGGCCATAGGCCAACAGCTCCGCCAGCAGCCGGAGCAGGGCCGGGTGCCGCGGGGTGTACAGCGACGACAGCGACTCGTGGCCGCGGTCCACCGCCAGCAGATACTGCACCAGGTCGTTGGTGCCCACCGAGACGAAGTCCACCAGGTCGATGAAGTCGGCCAGGCCCAGCGCCGCCGCCGGCACTTCGATCATCGCGCCCAGTTCGACCCGTTCGCCGGCCTGCAGGCCGTCGGCGCGCAGCGACAGCCGCGCCGCTTCCATCGTCGCCACCACCGCCTGCATTTCCTCCCGGCGGCAGACCATCGGCACCAGCACGCGCACCGGGCCATAGGCCGCGGCGCGCAGGATGGCGCGCAGCTGGGTCAGGAACACCGCCTCGTGCGCCAGCGACAGGCGCACGCCGCGAAGGCCGAGCGCCGGGTTGGGTTCGCTGCGCAGCGCCAGCCCGCTGTGGTCGGCCTTGTCGGCGCCCAGGTCGAGCGTGCGGATGGTGACCACGCGGCCGGCCATGCCCAGCACCAGGTCGCGGTAGGCGAGGAACTGTTCCTCTTCGCCCGGCAGTTCGCGCCGCTGCAGGAACAGGAATTCGGTGCGGTACAGGCCGATGCCGTCGGCGCCCAGCGCGTGTGCCTGCGCCACGTCCTCGCGCGATTCGGCGTTGGCGTACAGGCGGATGTCCACGCCGTCGAGCGTGCGCGTGGGCTGGCGCCTGAGGCGCGACAGCTGGGCCTGTTCGCGGCTGATCTCGGCTTCGCGGCGGTGGTAGCGCCTGAGGTCGCCGTCGTCGGGTTCCAGCACCAGCTCGCCGGTGCCGCCGTCCACCATCAGCGCGTCGCCGTCGTTGGCCAGGGCCATCAGCTCGGCCGCGCCCAGCACCAGCGGCAGGTGCAGGCTGCGGGCCAGGATGGCGCTGTGCGACAGCGGGCTGCCGGTGGCCGCCACCACCGCCACCACGCCCTGCGACTGCAGCTCGGCCAGCTCCTGCGGGGCAATGGCCTCGCACACCAGGATGTCGCCGGCGAAGCCGCGCTCGGCGTCGTGGTTGCGCTGCTGCAGGGCGGCGTGGACGCGGCCGATGACGTGGTCGAGGTCTTCGCGCCGGCTGCGGAAATAGTCGTCGTGCATGCCCTCGAACACCGCCGCCAGGCGGTCGCGCTGCAGCTTGAGGGCATAGTCGGCGCTGTAGCGGGCGGTGGTGACCAGGTCGTCCAGGCCGTGCAGCAGCTCGGGGTCGTCCAGGATCATGGCGTGCAGGTCCAGGAACTCGCCCACCTCCTGCGCCAGCGCACCGTGCAGGCGCTCGCGCAGGCCGTGCAGCTCCTGGCGGGTGGCGTCCAGGGCGCGGTGCAGGCGCAGGATCTCGTCGGGAACTTCGTCGGCGCCGATGCGCCTTTCTTCCACCGCCAGGGCCTGCGGCGTGCGGACGCGAACGCGCCCCAGCGCGATGCCGCGCGATGCCGGCTGGCCGCGCAGGGCGCGCCGCATCAGCCGTCCTCGTCGAACCGGCGGTCGAACAGGTCGGCCGCCGCTTGCATCGCGGCTTCCTCGTCGTCGCCCTCGACGCGCATCAGCAGGCTGGCGCCGGGCGCGGCGGCCAGCAGCAGCACGCCCATGATGCTCTTGGCGTTCACTTCGCGGCCGCGTCCGGTCAGGGTGACCTGCGACTGGAAGCCCGACAGCAGCTGCACCAGCTTCGCGGCGGCGCGCGCATGCAGCCCCAGCCGGTTGGCCACCCTGAGTTCGCGTTCAAGCATCGTCCACCACCACGCCGTTGCGTGCGCCCGCGGCAGCGGTGCGGCACAGTTCGTCCAAGTCGTACTCAGGGTAGTTATGCACCCGCAGCAGCATCGGCAGCGACAGGCCGCTGACGCGGCGGCAGGGCGTGCCCAGGTGCGAGAGTTTCTCGGCCAGGCGGGCCGGGGTGGCGCCGTAAAGATCCACCAGCACCAGCACGCCGTCGCCGCTGTCCACCTTGCGCAGGGCGGCGCTGGCCGCGGGCAGCAGGGCGTCGGCGCTGCCGTCCCAGTCGGCCTCGAAGGCTTCGGTGGCCAGGGGAAGCGCGCCCAGCAGTCGCCGCGCCACCGCCAGCAGCGGTGCCCCAACCCCCGGATGACTCACGATGAGAATGCCAACGCCCATGCCCAAACCTTACCAGACGCCCGGTGGCCTTTGCGC
>DAORUD010000133.1:0-5655 GCA_035433005.1 Arenimonas sp.
ACGCCGAGCTGTGGCTGGAGGGCGCCTGGCGCAAGGCCACGCCGGCCTTCAACCTCGGCCTGTGCCAGAAGTTCGGCCTGCTGCCGCTGGACTTTGACGGCGTGCACGACTCCATCTACCACCCGTTCGACGCCGCGGGCAACCGCCACATGGAATACGTGAATGACCGCGGCACGTTCGACGACCTGCCGCTGGCGCGCATCGTGGCGGACTTCCACCGCGTGTACGGCAACTGGCTGCCGGCCGGCAGTCTGCGCAGCGACCTGGTGCAGGACGATTTTCTGGCCGACGTGGCGCGCGAGACGGGCGCAGCGCCAGACCGCCCTTGACGCGAACCCGTCGTCGAATGACGGACGATGAATGAGGATGAAATAGGGTCCGCGCGCTTGCCTGACAAGCGCAAGGAGCTACTTATTCAATAGCAAACGGGGCTGCGTCACCACACCGCGACGCGGCCTCAGCCGGCGCGCCGCCGCCACAGCGCGAGCAGGGCCAGCGCCCACAGCCCCGCGCCCCAGGCCAGGCCGGTGGCGCCGCCACCCTTGCCATCGTCCTGGCGGAAGGTGCTCACCGTCACGTAGTTGTCGGCCGAGCGGCCCAGCGTGTCGGTCACCAGCAGGCGGAACACCCAGTCGCCGCGTGCATCCGGCAGGCTGACGCTGGCCACCGGCGCGCCGGCGTCGCGGATGCCGACCGGGCTGCCCGAGACCTGGCTCCACTGGTAGCTGGCGATGCTGGCGCCGGCCACCGCCGCGCTGCCCCGGCCGTCCAGCGTGACGGTGCTGCCCGCCGGCACGCTGCCGATGGGCGCGATCACCGCCGACGGGCTGGTGGCCAGTTGCAGCGCGCGGTCGGCGTCCAGCAGGCCGGGGCCGCAGGTCTCGCGCGTGCAGTTGCAGGCGCTGTTGAGCGGGGTGCTGACGTTGCAGGTCGGGTAGGCCGCGCTGCTGGGGAACGGCCGCGCGCCGGACTGGATGCGCGAGACCAACTGCGCCGGCGTCAGCGCCGGGTTGACGGACAGCATCAGCGCCGCCACGCCGGCCGCCAGCGGCGCGGCGAAGCTGGTGCCGTCCTTGCCGTCGTAGATGTGTTCGGCCGGGCCGCGCTTGCCGGCGTTGGAGGTGGAATACAGCCGCGGGCCGGTGTCGGCGGCGCCCGGGCCGCCCGGCGCCATGATGCCGACGTTGGGGCCGTGGCTGGAGTAGTAGGTCTTCAGTCCGTCCTGGCGCACGGCGCCCACCGCCAGCACGCCGGCACAGTCGGCCGGGCGGGTGAGCGGGCCGTTCTCGTTGCCGGCGGCCACCACCACCAGGCTGCCGGCCGCCGCGGCGTCGTCGATGGCGTTCTGGTAGGTGGGCGTGCAGCTGGAGCTGCCGCCGAAGCTGACGTTGATCACCCGCGCCGGCGTCGGGTTGGCCGGCACGCCGCTGACCGGCAGGCCGGCCGCCCAGCGGATGCCGTCCACCACGTCCGACAGCCAGGCGCCGCACTTGCCCGACACGCGCACCGGCTGCACCCGCGTGTCCCAGCCCACGCCGGCCACGCCCAGGCCGTTGTGGGTGGCGGCGGCGATCTCGCCGGCGATGAAGCTGCCGTGCCAGGAGCTGTCCTCGGCCGGACACAGCGGGTAGCGCGCGCTGTTGGCTTCGGACGGGCTGATCCAGTCGCCCGGGTCGGACGCATCGGGATCGCGTCCGTTGCCGTCGTTGCTGGTGTCCAGGTCGCTGATCAGGTCATAGCCCGGCAGCAGCTTGCCGGCCAGGTCGGGGTGGCCGTACAGCGCGCCCGAATCCACCACCGCCACCACCTCCGCCGCGCTGCCGCGCGTGCGCTCCCAGGCCGGCGGCAGGTTGATGGCGGCCGCGCCGCCTTCGGCCGGCGTGCGCAGGTGCCACTGGATGCCGTCGGTGTAGTACGGGTCGTTGGGCGCGGCCTGGCGCTTCAGGCGCACGTCGGGCTCGACGCGGGCCACCTGCGGGTTCAGGCGCACGCGGCGCTCGGCGTCCTGCACGGCGGTGCCGGTCAGCGGGGCGGCAAACGGCAGCAGGTGCGCCCCAGGCCCCACCGGCATCGGCGCCTGCGCGCCGCCCAGGCCGGCGTCGGCGGCCACGGCCCGCAGGCGCTCGCGCGTGGCCTGGGGCGATTCGCGGGCGCCGTCGGACGGCGCCTTCAGCGTGACGATCAGGCCGCGCGCCACGGTGGCGTCGGCGGCGCGTGCCGGCAGGCTGATCAGCAGGGCGGCGCCCAGGGCCAGGGCGAGGAGCAGGTGGGGGCGAAGTGTGCGCATGCCGCGTTGTAGCACGCGGCTGGCGCGGCCGTGGACTTTTGTGCGTGACGGGCCAGTGCTTACCATGCAGGCATGGAAATGCGGACCCTGCGTTATTTCATCGCCGTGCTGGAGGCGGGCAGTCTGTCGCGCGCCGCCGGCACGCTGTACATCGCCCAGCCTGCGCTGACGGCGCAGATCAAGAAGCTGGAGGACGAGCTGGGCGCGCAGTTGTTCGAGCGCTCGCATGTCGGCGTCACGCCGACGCCGGCCGGCCTGCAGCTCTACGAGGACGCGCGCCGCCTGCTGAGCGACGCCGAGGCGATGAGCGAACGCATCCGCCGCCTGCCCAAGGGACCCGAGGGGTCGGTCACGCTGGCGCTCCCTTTCCTGCTGGCCTCGCTGCTGACTGGCCCGGTGCTGGCGCGGCTGGCGCGCACGCATCCCCGCATCCGGGTGTTCGTGCTCGACGACCTGAGCCTGCTGGTGCGCCAGGCCATGCTGGAGCGACGCGCCGACATCGGCATCCTGGTTGACGCGCCGGTGGTGGAAGGCTTGCACTGCCGGCCGCTGGCGCGCGAATCGATCTTTTTCTGTGGCCACGATGCCAGCGGCCAGGTGCGGCCGCTGCTGCGCGCGCCACGCGGGCGCGGCGTGGCGACCACCGCGGGCCACCAGCGCTGGCCCGAGATCGCCTTCGAGGTCGCCGCCGGTCAGCCGCTGTTGCTGCAGTCGCGGCGCTTTGCCATCCGGCGCAGCGTGGAGGAGGCCGCGGCAGCGCGCGGCGTGGTGCTCAACGTCGCGCAGGAACACGACTCCACGCGCGTGATTCGATCGCTCTACCTGAGCGGCGCCGGGTTCACCTTCAGCCCAGCGTGTTCGCTGCCCGACGCGCCGCAGCGCGGCCCGGACTGGATTGCCGCGCGCGTGGTGCAACCAGACTTGTCGCGCACCTACAGTCTGGCCACCGTTGCCGACAAGCCGCTCGGTGCCGCCGCGCAGGTGGTGCGCGATGCGCTGGCGCTGGAGGGGCGCACGCTGATCGAATCGGGTATGTGGCAGGCCTGCTGGCTGGGCCCTCGCCTGGGTGACGCGATGCCCGACTGAGGCTGTGCGCCGCACCCGGCCGGCCATCAATTCGATTGATCGCCGCGCATCAGCAAACGGTATTTCCTCCTGCAGGCTGTCTTCTGGGACAGTGACGGCATGCGCGGCGGCCTCGCCGCGCCGCCTTCCAGGAGACCGCCATCAACCCCTCAGACCTTCCCCCGCAGGCCGCCGCCAGCCGTCCGGTGGCCAATGTCGGCGCGCTCGTCGCCCGCTGCGCGCGGGCCTATGCGCGGCGCGTTGCCGTGCGCAGCGTCGAGCGCAGCGTCAGCTACGCCGAGCTGGAGCAGCGCTCCAACCGCCTGGCCAACGCCCTGCTGGGCCTGGGCCTGCAACGCGGTGACCGCGTCGGCATCTACCTGCCCAACTGCGTCGAGATCGTCGAGATCGAGCTGGCCTGCTATAAGGCGGGGCTGGTCAAGGCGCCGTTCAACGCCCGCCTGTCGCCTGCCGAGGTGGGCGAGATCGCTGCCAACAGCCAGGCGCGGGTGATCGTCACCACGGCCAGGCGAGCCGAGGCGTTTCGCCCCCACCTTGAGGGCCCGCTGCCGCGCTTGCTGCTTTTGGACGGCAGCGGCGGCGAGGGCTACGAGGACGTGCTGGCGCGCGCCAGCGACGCCTTCACCCCGGTGGCGGTGATCGCTGACGAGCTGGCGGTGCTGCATTACACCTCCGGCTCGTCGGGCGTGCTCAAGGCCGCCATGCAGACCTTCGGCAACCGGCTGGCGCAGCTGCGCAAGTTCCTGCTGCGCTCGGACGCCCTGAGCGAAGGCGGCATCCTGGGTCTGGTCGGGCCGGTGACGCACGCCTCGGGCATGCAGATGGTGCCGGCGCTGTGCAGCGGCATGACCATCCGGCTGTTCTCGCATTTCGAGCCGGCGCGCTTCATTGCCGAGATGCGCGCCGAGCGCGTGACCCACACCTTCATGGTGCCGACCATGATTAGCATGCTGCTGGCCGAGCTGGAGGGCCAGTATCGCCCGCTGCCCGACCTGCAGCGCCTGGGCTATGGCGCCGCCCCCATGGCGCCGGCGCGCATCCTGCGTGCCATGGACGTGTTCGGCCCGGTGCTGGCGCAGGGCTACGGGGCGGGCGAAACCACCTCGGGCGTGTGTGCATTGACGGTCGCAGACCACCTGTATGCCCGCGCCGCGCGGCCTGAGCGGCTGGCCTCGTGCGGCCGTCCGCTGCTGGAGTGCGACGTGCGGATCGTGGACGACGACGGCCAGCCGGTGGCCACCGGCGAGGTGGGCGAGATCGTGGTCGGCGGCGAGGACGTGTTTGCCGGCTACTGGCGCGCGCCCGAGCTGACGGCCGAGGTGCTGAAAGACGGTCGCTACCACACCGGCGATCTGGCGCGCATGGACGAGGAGGGCTACGTCTACATCGTCGACCGCAAGAAGGACATGGTGATCAGCGGCGGCTTCAACGTCTATCCCTCGGAGGTCGAGGCCGTGCTCTACCAGCACGCCGCCGTGCAGGACGCCTGCGTGTTCGCCGTGCCCGACGACAAATGGGGCGAGGCGGTGGCGGCGCAGGTGGTGCTCCGGGCCGGACAGCAGCTCGATCCCGCCGTGCTCGACGCCTTCTGCACCGAGCGCTTGGCCGGTTTCAAGCGGCCGCGCCACATCGAATTCGTCACCGAGCTGCCCAAGAACCCCAACGGCAAGGTGATGCGCAAGGCGGTGCAGGCGCCCTACTGGGCGGGCCGCGAGCGGAAGGTGAACTGATGGTGCGCCACCCTCCTGAGTCGCTACGCGCCCTCCTCCCTCTGCTGCGCGAGGGGGGACAACGCCAGTGGCCTGCTCCGCGGCCAACTGAATCTCAAGCCTGCCGATGGGCATGGGCCACTAGCGCCCTTGGAGAACCGCTATGAACGACACACCCCAACCCCCGACAGCCGCCTCGGCGCCCGTTTTCAGCGGGCCGTTCGAGGGCTCCGAGCGCGGGGCCGAACTGGCGCGCCAGGTTCAGGCCTTCCTCAACGGCGAACTGGCCGAGCTGGCGCGCGCGCATGGCATCGGCCAGGAACAGGGCGCCAGCCGTGCGCTGTTGCAGCAGGTGTGGAAGCGCTCCCACGAACTGGGCTTCTACGGCATGACGATGCCCGAGCAGATGGGCGGCCTGGGCCTGTCGGTGCTGGACCACGCGCTGGTCAAGGAGGCGATCTACGCCACCGGCTCGCCGGTCGCGCCGCACGTGTTCGGCGAGCTGAGCGGACCGCCGCGCGTGGGTGCGCTGGCGCGCTTGGGGCACCCCGACGCGCTCGAGGCTCTCGAGGA
>DAORUD010000134.1:0-5605 GCA_035433005.1 Arenimonas sp.
TGCCGAAGCGGTCGCGCAGCGGGTTGGTCAGCATGCCGGCGCGCGTGGTGGCGCCCACCAGGGTGAAGGGCTGCAGATCGAGCTTGATGCTGCGCGCGGCCGGGCCCTCGCCGATCATGATGTCGATCTGGTAGTCCTCCAGCGCGGGGTAGAGGATTTCCTCGACCACCGGCGAGAGGCGGTGGATCTCGTCGATGAACAGGACGTCGTTGGCCTCCAGGTTGGTCAGGATGGCGGCGAGGTCCTTGGGCTTTTCCAGCACCGGGCCGCTGGTCTGGCGCAGGTTGACACCCAGCTCGGCGGCGATGATGTGGCTGAGCGTGGTCTTGCCCAGCCCGGGCGGGCCGAAGAGCAGCACATGGTCGAGCGCCTCGGCGCGCTTCCTGGCCGCGCCGATGAAGATCTCCAGCTGCTCGCGGGCCTTCGCCTGGCCGACGTACTCCTGCAGCAGCTTGGGCCGCAGGGCACGCTCCAGCGCCTCCTCGTTGGGCGAGGTGGGCGCGGCGCTGATCAGGCGGCGCTGCGGGGCGGGCGCGGCGCCCAGGTCGTCGGTCTGGATGGCCATCCAGTGATTATCGGCCGCGATCAGGCGGGAGGGGCCGACCGCGGCCCCGTGCTCACTTCACCGTCAGCAGGCTTTCGTCCCAGCTGGCGTGCTTCTCGAAGCCCAGCAGATTGGCGGTGGTCGCGGCGATGTTGGACAGGCCGGCCGTGTCCGTCTGGCGCAGGCCGAGGCGCCCGCCGCTGACGTTGTCGTACAGCACCAGCGGCACCTGGTTGAGCGTGTGCGCGGTCTTGGCCTTGAAGCTGCCGTCGGGGTTGGTGGCCGGTTGCTTCGTTTTCTTGTCGATCTCGAACATCTCGTCGGCGTTACCGTGGTCGGCGGTGATCAGCGCGACACCGCCCGCCGCATCGACGGCGGCCAGCACGCGGGCCAGTTCCAGGTCGACCGCCTCGATGGCCATGGTCGCAGCGCGGAAATTGCCGGTGTGGCCGACCATGTCGCCGTTGGCGAAGTTGCAGCGCAGCGTGCGGTACCGGCCGGACTGCAGCGCGGCGATCATCGCGTCGGCGATCTCGGCGGCCTTCATCCACGGACGCTGCTCGAAGGGCACCACGTCGCTGGGCACCTCCTGCCAGGTCTCGCCCTCGAACTTGCTGGAGCGGTTGCCGTTCCAGAAGTAGGTGACGTGGCCGAACTTCTGCGTCTCGGAGCAGGCGAACTGCGCCAGCCCGGCCTTGGCGAACCACTCGCCGGTGGTGTTGCGGATGGCCGGCGGTGCGACCAGGAAGCGCTGGGGCAGCTTCAGGTCGCCGTCGTACTGCAGCATGCCGGCATACGTCACCTTCGGGTGGCGCTGGCGGTCGAACTTGTCGAACGCCCCGTCCTCGAAGGCACGCGTGATCTCGATGGCGCGGTCGCCGCGGAAGTTGAAGAACACCACCGCGTCGCCATCCTGCACCGTGCCGATGGGCTGGCCGGCCTCGGCGATGACGAAGGGCGGCAGGTCCTGGTCGATGGTGCCGGGGTGCATCTCGCGCAGGGTGCGCACGGCCGTGGCGCAGTCGGCGAACTGCGCGCCCTCGCCCAGCACATGCACGCGCCAGCCCTTGTCCACCATGGCCCAGTTGGCCTCGTAGCGGTCCATCGTGATGTTCTGGCGCCCACCGCCGGAGGCGATGCGGGCATCGAACTGGCTGTCGTTGAGCCCGGCCAGGAAGGCCTCGAAGGGTTCGACGTAGTCCAGCGCGCTGGTCTCGGGCACGTCCCGGCCGTCCAGCAGCACGTGGATGCGCACGCTGCGCACCCCTTCCGCCTTGGCGCGCGCCACCAGGGCCTTCAGGTGGTCGATGTGGCTGTGCACGTTGCCGTCGGAGAACAGGCCCAGGCAGTGCAGCACGCCGCGCCCGGCCTTCGCGGCGGCGACGATTTCCTGCCAGGCCGGGCCGGCCCAGATCGAGCCGGCGGCGATCGCATCGGCCACCAGCGCGGCGCCCTGGGCGTAGACCTGGCCGGCGCCGATGGCGTTGTGGCCGACCTCGGAGTTGCCCATGTCCTCATCGGAGGGCATGCCCACCGCGGTGCCGTGGGCGCGCAGGCGCACGTTGGGGTACTGCGCAAACAGGCGGTCGAGTGTGGGCTTGCGGGCGGCCGCGATGGCGTTGCCGACCTCGCTGCGGCCGATGCCGTAACCGTCCAGCACGATGGTGACCACCGGGCCGGCCACGCCGGGGAAGGCTGAGAACTTGGGCAACATGAGGCGTTCCTGGGAGCAAGCGGGACCCGGGATTTTCGCACCCAGCCCACCCGCTGGTACGCCACTCAGACGGGCGGATCCGCCACACCTTGGCACCGTGGACGTGGCGAGCGTTGGCGCCGCGCCACTCGGACTTATCCCAAGTCAAGTCCGCACATGAAGATCCGTTTCTAGAATCCGGCCTGTGCTGAACCTGCTGCGTCACCGTCTGCAACGCCTGTCCTGGGTCGCCCTGCTGGCCATCCTGGCGCTGGCGGTCGTGCCGACGTTGTCGCGAGCCTTGGCCGCCACCAACGTCACCGCGGAGTCCGGCCTGGATCCGATGGCGGAGGTCTGCACGATGGACGGCATGGGCGGCACCGCGATGCCTGCGACCGACGCGCCGGCCGCACCGCAGGCCGACGGCGGCCACCTGGACCACTGCCCCCTGTGCGGGCTGGCCGGCCCCGGCGCCGGCCTGGCGCCGCTGCCGCCGCTGAGCTGGCGGCTGCCGGAAGGCGGCGCCGAGCTGCTGCCGCGGCTGTTCCTGCGGGCGCCGCGCCCGCTGTTCGTCTGGGCGGGCGTCCAGTCCCGCGCCCCACCCCTCCCGGCCTGAGCGGCCCGCCGGTGCCCCACCGGCTCATCGACCTTTCCTGACCGTTCGCGCCCTGACGCGCTCACCCGGCTGCCCGGGCCGAGCCACCGCGCGCAACGCCTCCCGCTCACCGCCTGCGGCGGCCTCTGTCGGCCGACTGCCTGCCTGGAACACCTGCCATGTCCGCCCATTCCCGCGCCCGTGTGCGCGTCGCCCCCGTTCAACCGACCCTCCACCTCCCGGCCCTCAGCAGCATCGGCCTGGCCGTGGCCTGCCTGTGCACCAGCCTGTTCAGCGGCCCCGCCACCGCCCAGGGCGTGGCCACCGAGGCCCAGCTGGAGACCGTCACCATCACCGGCGGTGTGCGCAACGGCCTGGCCCGCCAGGTGCCCAGCAACAGCGCCAGCAAGACAGCGGAGGACCTGCGCGAGCAGAACCTCTTCAACCCGGAGGACGCACTGAAGTACGTGCCCAACACCTCGATCCGCAAGCGCTACATCGGCGACCGCAACGCGATGATCGGCGGGCGCAGCTTCGGCACGCTGCAGCCCTCGCGCGGGCTGGCCTATGTGGACGGCTACCTGATCTCCAACTTCCTCGGCCGCTTCGACGGGCCGCGCTGGAACATGATCACCCCCGAGGCCATCGCCCGGGTGGACGTGCTCTACGGCCCCTTCTCCGCCATCTACCCCGGCAACTCCATCGGCACCACGGTGGCGGTGACCGAACGCGAGCCGCGGCAGTTCGAGGCCTCGGCCCGCCTCACCGGCTACCGCCAGCACTTCGACCAGTACGGCCAGAGCGACAGCTACAACGGCCACCAGGAATCGGTCTTCCTGGGCACGCGGCTGGAGTCCGGGCTGTGGGCCACGCTGGGGGTGAACCACCAGGACTCCACCTCGCAGCCGATGAACTACTACAACGTCACAGCCAACGCGACCACCGGCCGGTTCGCCACCGTCACGCCGCCCACCGGAGCGACCGCGACGCCGGTCACCGGCATCGTCTACGACCGCGACCCGAAGGGCGTCAACCGGGCGGTGTTCGGCGCCAGCGGTGGCGCGATCGACCACACCAAGCAGGACACGGTCAAGCTGAAGGTCGGCTACGCCTTCACGCCCGAGCTGCTGCTGCAGGGCATGGCCGGGTACTGGACGAACCACACCGAAACCCGCAACGCCCCTTTCCTGAAGGACGCCAACGGCAACACCGTCTGGTCCGGCTATGTCACCGACGGCACGAACACCTTCAACCTCCCGGCCACGGCCTTTGCGCCCTCCACCCGGGACGAGGCGCACCTGCACACCGGCCTGACGCTCAAGACCAAGCACCGCACGGGCTGGAACGGCTCGGTCGTCTACTCCAACTACCGCATCCTGGAGGACGTGGCCCGCCAGGCCAGCCAGCCCGACCCGGTGGCGGCCAACGGGGGCAGCGGCAGCGCCACCTACCGCGATGGCACCGGCTGGAACACCTTCGAGGTGCAGGCCGCCTACACCCCGGTGGCCGGCGACTGGGGCGATGGTCGCCACAGCCTGACGCTGGGCGCACACCGCAACGCCTATGTGCTCGACAGCCCCACCTACACCGTGAGCGACTGGCGTCACGAGTCCAGCGCGACCGCCAAGAGCCAGTACTACCAGGGTCACACCGAGGTGCAGGCCTTGTATGCCCAGGACGCCTGGCGCATCGACGAAGCCATCACCCTCACCGCCGGCCTGCGTACGGAGCGCTTCCGTGCGTACGACGGCGAACAGTTCGGTGGCGGACGCACCGTGACCTACGAGGAACGCAAACTCTCCGGCACCAGCCCCAAGGCCTCGCTGGCCTGGCGCGCGCAGGACGACCTGACCTTCAAGATCAGCGCCGGTCGCGGCGTGCGCTTCCCCAATGTCGAGGAGCTCTACAACGGCACCGTCACCGCCACCAGCACCAGCCTGAGCGACCCCGACCTGGCGCCTGAGCGCTCCAATGCCCTGGAACTCAGCGCCGAGAAGGAATGGGACCGTCAACGCCTGCGCGTCTCGCTGTTCCACGACGACGTGCGCGACGCCATCCTGCGCCAGAGCGACACCACCGTCACGCCGTCCGTCACGCGCATCTCCAACGTCGACCGGGTCAAAACCAAGGGCATCGAGTTCGTGTGGCAGACGCAGGACTGGCTGCTGACCGGGCTGTCGCTGGACGCCAACCTGGCGCTGGCAGATTCCAAGGTGACCGAGAACACGCGCGATCCGCTCATGGTCGGCAAACAATGGCTGCGCGTGCCCAAGGTGCGTGCCAACCTGCTGGCCGCCTACCGCCCGACGGCCGAGTGGATGGGCAGCCTGGGGGTGCGTCACTCCGGCCGGGCCTACAACGACGCCTACAACCTGGACGTGAACCCGAACGTGTATGGCGGCGTGTCGTCGTTCACCTTCGTCGACCTGCGCGGCAGCTACAAGATCAACCCCAAGCTGGAGCTGGCACTGGGGGTGGACAACGTGGCGGACTCGCGCGGCTACCAGGCGCACCCCTATCCGGGCCGCACGCTGTTCACCGAGCTGCGTGTGCAGTACTGACCGAGGAGATCAGCGCATGAACGTTTCGACCCTCTTCAACCGGTTCCGCCGGATCGGGGCCGCGCTGCTGCTGGCGGCCGTTGCGCTGCCCGCGTTCGCCCAACATGCAGGCCATCCCGACGCGGCGGCGCCGAAAGTGAAGAAGGCCCCACCACCCGCCCTGGGCAGCGGGGTGGCTTTCGGGCCGGATGGCCGGCTGTGGTGGACCGGGC
>DAORUD010000135.1:0-5437 GCA_035433005.1 Arenimonas sp.
GACGGCGCCGGTGGCGCCGACGATGGCTACGGTGTAGGTCTTGCTCATGGGTTTGGGGGGTTCCGGAAAGAGATTTTGGCCACGGATTTGCGCGGATGGACGCGGATGACAGCAAAGGCTGGAAGTGGGCCTCGGGCGCGCAGGGGCCGGTGCGCACTCAGGCGCTTACGACCCAGGCTCGCCGAGGCGTGCGTTTTCGATCCCGTTTCATCCGCTTCCGATCCGCGAGCATCCGCGTAAATCCGTGGCAAAAAAAGCGGTTCACGGCGCCGACCCGGGAACCAGGGGCGACACCGGGCCCACGTCGCCGCACTGGGCGCGGTGGCGCAGGGCGTGGTCCATCAGCACCAGGGCCATCATGGCTTCGCAGATGGGCGGGGCGCGCAGGCCCACGCAGGGGTCGTGGCGGCCGGTGGTGACCACCTCCACCGGCTGGCCGTGCACGTCCACCGTGGCGCCCGGCAGGCGCAGGCTGGACGTGGGCTTGAAGGCCACCGAACAGGTGACGTCCTGGCCGCTGCTGATGCCGCCGACGATGCCGCCGGCGTGGTTGCTGGCGAAGCCCGCGGGCGACATCAGGTCGCGGTGCTCGCTGCCCTTCTGTTCGATGCTGGCGAAGCCGGCGCCGATCTCGACGCCCTTCACCGCGTTGATGGACATCATGGCCGCGGCCAGGTCGCCGTCGAGCTTGCCGTAGATGGGTTCGCCCCAGCCCGGCGGCACGTTGCGCGCCACCACGTCCACGCGCGCACCGACCGAATCGCCGGACTTGCGCAGGGCGTCCATGAACGCTTCGAGTTCGGCCACCTGCGAGGCATCGGGCCAGAAGAACGGGTTGGCCTCGATGGCCGCCGCGTCGAAGCCGCGCGGGCGGATGCCGGCGATCTGCGACACGTGGCCCTGCACGGTGATGCCGTGCCTGGCGGCCAGCCAGCGCTTGGCGATCACCGCCGCGGCCACCCGCATGGTGGTTTCTCGCGCGGAGCTGCGGCCGCCGCCGCGCGGGTCGCGCACGCCGTACTTCTGCCAGTAGCTGTAGTCGGCGTGGCCGGGGCGGAACTGTTCGGCGATCTTCGAATAGTCCTTGCTGCGCGCGTCGGTGTTGCGCACCAGCAGGCCGATGGGCGCGCCGGTGGTGCGGCCCTCGTAGACGCCGCTGAGGATCTCGACCTCGTCGGCCTCGTGGCGCTGGGACGTGTGGCGGCTCTTGCCGGTGGCGCGGCGGTCGAGGTCGGCGCGGAAATCGTCGGGGGCGATGGCGATGCCCGGCGGGCAGCCGTCAATGACGCAGCCTATGGCCGGGCCGTGGCTTTCGCCGAAGGTGGTGACTCGCAGCAGCCGGCCGAAGCTGTTGTCGCTCATGCCCGGTCAGGCCCGCCTGGCGTCGGCCAGCGCCTTGATGCGCGCGTGGTGCTCCACCAGGTCGCTGCGCTCGACCACGAAGATGCCCATCTGCCCGACCTTGAACTCCACCCAGGCGAAGGGCACTTCCGGCAGCAGTTCGACCAGCGCGCGTTCGCTCTCGCCCACTTCGCAGATCAGCAGGCCATTTTCCGAGAGGTGGCGCGGGGCGTCGCGCAGGATTTCCAGCGCCAGGTCCAGGCCGTCGTCGCCGGCGCGCAGGCCCATCTCGGGCTCGTGCGAATACTCGGGCGGCAGCGCGTCGGTTTCGGCGTGGGTGACGTAGGGCGGGTTGGTGACGATCAGGTCGTACACCTCGCCGTCGAGGTTGCGGAACAGGTCCGAGTGCACCAGGCGCACGTTGCGCGTCTCGAGCCGCTCGACGTTCTCGCGCGCCAGCGCCAGCGCGTCCTCGCTCAGGTCGGCCGCGTCCACCTGCCAGTGCGGGTGGTAGTGCGCGGTGGCGATGGCGATGCAGCCCGAGCCGGTGCACATGTCCAGCGCGCGCTGCACCTCGCGGCCGCCCAGCCAGGGCTCGAAGCCCGCCTCGATGAGTTCGGCGATGGGCGAGCGCGGCACCAGGGCACGCGGGTCGGTCTTGAAGCTGAGGCCGGCGAACCAGGCCTCGCCGGTGAGGTAGCAGGCCGGGATGCGCTCCTGGATGCGGCGTTCGAACAGGGCCAGCACGGCCTTCTTTTCTTCCGCCACCAGTTTGGCCTGGCCGTAGGCCGGCCCCAGGTCGGGCGGCAGGTGCAGGGCGAACAGCACCAGCTGGGTGGCTTCGTCCAGGGCGTTGTCGTGGCTGTGGCCGAAGCTGAGCCCGGCGGCGCCGAAGCGGCTGGCGCCGTAGCGGATGAAGTCGACGATGGTGGCAAGTTCGGCCGGCATGTTCTTGAAATCCCTTGCAATGCCGTGAGTATAGCCGTGCGCCGGCTATAATTGCCGCCCGCCCACCCTGTCCGGACGCGCCGTGTTCAACCGCACCACCCTGCTCATCCTGATGGCCGCGCTGGCGGCCGGGCTTGGCCTCTGGGCCGCCCAGGTCGTGTTCGGACCCCCGCGCGCGGCCACCGTCGCCACCCCCGCCGAAGGCCCGGCGCTGGACCCGGCGTCCATGAAGGCCGTGCGGCTGTTCCCGCAGGTGCGCACGGTGCCCGACTTCACGCTGATGCAGTCCGACGGCACGGCGCTGTCGGCCCGGGAGCTGCAGGGGCGCTGGACCATCGTCTTCTTCGGCTTCACCCACTGCCCCGACGTCTGCCCCACCACGCTGTCGGAGCTGGCGCAGGTGCAGAAGCAGTGGGCCGGCATTGACCCGTCGCTGCGGCCGCAGGTGCTGTTCGTGTCGGTGGACCCCGAGCGCGACACGCCGGAGAAGACCGGCGAATACGCCGCCTACTTCCACCCCGACACCCTCGCCGCCACCCTGCCCGAGCCGGCGCTGCAGGCCTTCGCCAACAGCCTGGGCATGGTCTACATGAAGGTGGCGACCGAGGGCGGCGACTACACCATGGACCACTCCACCGCCCTGGTGCTGCTGGACCCGCGCGGCCGCCAGGCCGGCATCATCCGCCCGCCGTTCGTGCCCGCCGACATCGCGGCCGACCTGATCGCACTGTCCAAGGCCACGCCATGAGCCCGAAGGTTTTCCTGCAGTACGTGCTGCCGCACCGGCTGCTTTCGCGCATCGCCTACGGCGTGGCGCGCACGCGCACGGCCTGGTTCAAGGACTGGCTGATCCGGCTGGTGGTGCGCAAGTTCAACGTGGACATGGCCGAGGCCGCCGACCCGGTGGCCACGAACTACCCGCACTTCAACGCCTTCTTCACCCGCGAACTCAAGCCCGGCGCGCGCACGGCCGACGCCGACCCGTCCACGCTGCTGATGCCGGCGGACGGCAAGATCAGCCAGGCCGGCCGCATCGAGGCCGGGCGCATCTTCCAGGCCAAGGGCCAGTCCTTCACCGCGGCCGAACTGCTGGGCGACGAGGCCATGGCGGCGCCGTACGCGGACGGTTCGTTCGCCAACATCTACCTGTCGCCGCGCGACTACCACCGCGTGCACATGCCCTGGGCGGGCACGCTGGTGGAAACGCTGCACGTGCCGGGCCGGCTGTTCACGGTGGCGCCCTGGGGCGTGCAGGCCATACCGCGGCTGTTCGCGCGCAACGAGCGCCTGGTCTGCCACTTCGACACCGAATTCGGGCCGATGTGCTCGGTGATGGTGGGCGCGCTGCTGGTGTCGGGCGTGGAGTCGGTGTGGAACGGCGAGGAAATCCCGCCCTACGCGCACAAACCGGTGCGCCGCGACTGGCGCGGCCAGGGCATCACGCTGGGCCGCTTCGCGGAGATGGCGCGCTTCAACTACGGCTCCACGGTAATCCTGCTGTTCCCGCGCGACGCGGTGGCGCTGGACGCCTTCGCCACCGAAACCCCCACCCGCGTCGGCCAGCGCCTGGGCCGCGTGCTCCGGCGCTGAGCCGGCAGCGGGGAAAATGTACCAGGTACATTTCCATGCGGCGTCCGGTTTCCGCCGGATTCCCCATGGAAATGTACCTGGTACATTTTCCCCGCTATAGACTGGCGGCATGGGAGACCAGCACGGCATCCGCCTGTTCCAGACCGTCGAGCATGCCTGCGGGTACTGGCCCGAGCGGCTGGCGCGCGACCTGATCATCGACCCGACCGACCCGCACCTGCCGTCGGTGTTCGGGCGCGCACTGTCCATGGGCTTCCGCCGCTCGGGCGGCCACGTCTACCGGCCGCACTGCAACGGCTGCCGCGCCTGCATTTCGGTGCGCATCCCGGTGGCGCGGTTCCAGCCCAGCCGCAGCCAGCGCCGCTGCCTGGCGCGCAACGCCGACCTGCAGGTGCGCGTGGCGCCGGCCAGGCGCACCGAGGAGAACTTCGCGCTGTACCGCCGCTACCTCGACACGCGGCACGCGGGCGGCGGCATGGACGACCCGGCGCCCGAGAACTTCGACGCCTTCCTCGCCTGCGGCTGGAGCCCCACCGACTTCATGGAGTTCCGGCTGGGCGACGAACTGGTGGGCGTGGCCGTCACCGACGTGGTGCCCGACGCGCTGTCGGCCGTGTACACCTTCTTCGCCCCCGAACATGCCCACCGCAGCCTGGGCGGCTACGCCATCCTGCGGCAGGTGCAGCGCGCCCGCGAGGAAGGGCGGCCGTACGTGTACCTGGGCTTCTGGCTCGACGGCCACCCCAAGATGGCCTACAAGCGCGGCTACCGGCCGCTGGAGTACCTGGACGGCGCACATTGGCGGCCCGTCCCGGCGTGACGGCCCTCGCAGACGGGCCGCGCCGCCTCAGGCACAATCGCGCCCATGCGAATGCCCTCTTTTTCCGCGGCCTGCCTGGCCCTCCTCGTCCTGACCGGCTGCAGCGGCACGGCTGAGGTGCGGCCCGCCGCCCGCACCGAACCGGTGACGCCCGCCATGCCCCTGCGCTTCGCCACGTTCAACACGTCCCTGTTCGACGAAGAGCACGGCGGCCTGGTGGCGCGCCTGGACGAAGGCGACCAGGACGCGCGCCGGATCGCCGCCACCATCCAGCACCAGCGCCCCGACGTGCTGCTGCTCAACGAATTCGACTACGACCCGCAGGGGCGTGCCGCCACGCTGTTCCAGCAGCGCTACCTCGGCGTCGGCCAGTCCGGACAGCAGCCCATCACCTACCCCTACCGCTACTTCGCCGAAGTGAACACCGGCGTGCCCAGCGGACTGGACCTGGACCAGGATGGCCGCGTCGGCGGCGAAGGCCGCTACCACGGCAACGACGCCTGGGGCTACGGCCTGCACCCGGGGCAGTACGGCATGCTGGTGCTGTCCATGCATCCCATTGATGCCGACGCCGTGCGCAGCTTCCGCCTGCTGCGCTGGAGCACGATGCCCGGCGCGCGCGAGCCGAAGTTCCCGTACGGCCGCCCCTTCTATCCCGCCGGGGTCTGGTCGCAGCTGCGCCTGAGTTCGAAGGCGCACTGGGACGTGCCGATAGACACGCCGATGGGCCGCATCCAT
>DAORUD010000136.1:0-5426 GCA_035433005.1 Arenimonas sp.
GGCCTGCTGCCTGAGCCGCGCCACCGCTTCAGGCGCCAGCTCCACGCCCACGCCGTGGCCGGGGTTGATCACTACGCCCACGGTCGGCCCCAGCCCCTGCATCAGCCAGGTGAAGCTGACCAGCAGCCCGTACTGGAACTGCGGCAGGTGCCGGTACCACGGCGCCGATCGCTCGGGCGCGGAAAACGCCGCCACCACCGGCGCACCGGCGGCATTGGTCAGCAGGCACAGGTTGATGGACGGATCCCACTGGCCGTCTTCGCCAATGGCCTTGTCCACCAGGATGAACACCTGCGACTGCAGCAGCAGGTGGAAGAAATCATCGGCCGGGGCCGCGCCCAGCTGCACCTGCAGCAGCGATTCTTCCAGCGGGTTGAGCGGGGAAAAGACCGCTTCGTTCATGGCGACTCCTGCCGGCGCGGGCCGGGTGGGGCGGCGGACAAAACAAAACGGCGGCCCAGGGCCGCCGTTGTCGTTGCCAGCACCGCGCATTACTTCATGCGGTAGGTGATGCGGCCCTTGGTGAGGTCGTAGGGCGTCATTTCGACCTTGACCTTGTCGCCGGTGAGGATGCGGATGTAGTTCTTGCGCATGCGGCCGGAGATGTGGGCGGTGATGACGTGGCCGTTCTCGAGCTTGACCCGGAACATGGTGTTCGGAAGGGTCTCGAGCACCGTGCCTTCGAATTCGATGGAATCGTCTTTGGACATTCTTGGTTTCGCTGGCCGGGAAAGCCGGACTTGGAAGCCGCGCATTCTGCCATGTCCCTGCCGCGCTTGCAAAAATTTGGTTAAGGCGGCTCGGGGAAGGCCAGGCGGGAGGCCGGGAACGGGGCCACGCGGGTGGCCCAGGAGTCCGGCGTGTCGGGCTTGGCGGACCATCGCGCCACTTCGGCCAGGAACTCCGGCCGCGGCAGGCGCCGGGCGCCCAGCGATACCAGGTGCGGGTTTTCCACCTGGGCGTCGATCAGCGGCCAGCCCCAGCCCGACAGGATCCGGGCCAGGCCCGCCAGCGCCACCTTCGAGCCGCCGCTGGCGGCGCTGAACATGCTTTCGCCGAAGAACATCCGGCCCACGGCCACGCCGTAGATGCCGCCCACCAGGCGCTCGCCGTCGAACACCTCCACGCTGTGCGCGTGGCCCCGCCGGTGCAGCTGCACGTAGGCCGCGCGCATCTCGTCGGTGATCCAGGTGCCGTCCTGGCCCGGCCGCGGGCTGGTGGCGCAAGCGGCGATGACCTGTTCAAAAGCGCTGTCGGTGCGGACCTGCCACGTGCTCGAGCGAAGGCGGCGCCGGAAGCGCGAGGGCAGGGCGAAGGCGTCGGTGTGGAACACCATGCGCGGGTCGGGGCACCACCACAGGATCGGTTCACCGGCCGAATACCAGGGGAAGATGCCGTGGCGGTAGGCGTTGAGCAGCCGCTCCGGCGACAGGTCGCCGCCCATCGCCAGCAGCCCGTTGGGCTCGCGCAGCGCGCGCCCTGCGGGCGGAAACGCTGCGGCCGGGTCAGCCGGCAGCAGGGGCAGGCGGATCGGCATCGCGGTAGGGGCTGTGGGCCAGCACGGACTGGCGGTAATGGGCCGTGGCCGCGCGTTCCTGGGCGCACCAGTCGCCCACGGCCGAGGCGAAGGCCGGGTCGGCCAGCCAGTGGTGGCTGAAGGTGGTGACGGGCAGGAACCCGCGGGCGATCTTGTGTTCGCCCTGGGCGCCCGGCTCGAACACCTGCAGGCCTTCGCGCAGGCAGTAATCAATGCCCTGGTAGTAACAGGTTTCGAAGTGCAGGCCGGGCGTGGGCTCCACTTCGCTGCTGCCCCAGTAGCGGCCGTACAGCCTGTCGCCGCCGCGCAGGCAGAGCGCGCCGGCCACCGCTTCGCCTTCGCGCTCGGCCAGGAACAGCACGAGCTGCCGCGGCATGGTCTTTGCCAGGTGCCGGAAGAACTCCAGCGTCAGCGCCGGGTGGTTGCCGTAGTCGCCGAAGGTGCGGCAGTAGAAGAAATGCATCGCGGCCAGGTCGTCGTCGCTGGCCTCGTCGCCGTGCACGGTGCGGAAGCGGAAGCCGGCGCGGGCCACCTTGTCGCGCTCCTGGCGCAGGTTCTTGCGCTTCTTGGGCTGCAGCGCGGCCAGGAAATCGTCGAACCCGGCCCAGCCGCGGTTGCGCCAGTGGAACTGCGCGTCCTCGCGCGCCAGCCAGCTTTGATCGAACGCGGGCGATTCATCGGCGGCATGAAAATTCACGTGCAGCGACGACAGGTCGTCGCGCCCGGCCTGGGCCTGCATCGCCGCCAGCAGCGGCGCGCGGTCGGCCGGGTCGCGCGCCAGCAGGCGCGGCCCGGTGACGGGCGAGTAGGGCACGGCCACCAGCCACTTGGGGAAGTACTCGCGCCCGAAGCGCTGGTAGGCGTTGGCCCAGGCGTGGTCGAACACGAACTCGCCGTGGGAGTTGGTCTTCAGGTAACCGGGCGCGGCGGCCACCAGTTCCCCGTCGCGCCACAGCGAGGCATGGCGCGGAGTCCAGCCCCAGCGCGGGCGCAGGCAGCCTTCGCGCTCCAGGCCGGCCAGGAAGGCGTGTTCGACGAAGGGATTGCGGCGGTCGTGCAGGGCGTCCCACGCGGCGGCGGGGATCTCGTCCAGGGTGGCGTGCAGGCGCAGCTCAGGCATGCGCACACCATACCGCGCAGGGCGTGACGAAGACTTGGGGAATACCTGTAGGAGGGCCTTCAGGCCCGACGCCTTTCGCGAAGGGCTTCGGGCCTGAAGGCCCTCCCACAGGCGTGGCTCAGTGTTCCTTGTCGAGGAACTTCTCGGCGTCCAGCGCGGCCATGCAGCCGAAGCCCGCCGAGGTGATGGCCTGGCGATACACCTGGTCGGCCACGTCGCCGGCGGCGAACACGCCCGGCACCGACGTGGCCGTGGCGTTGCCATCCAGGCCCGACTTGATGGTCAGGTAGCCGTTGCGCATGGCCAGCTGGCCCTCGAACAGCGAGGTGTTGGGCGTGTGGCCGATGGCCACGAAGAAGCCCTGCAGGGCGATCTCGCGGGTGGACGATTCGTCCCTGGTGGAGCGGATGCGCATGCCGGTGACGCCGGTGTCGTCGCCCAGCACCTCGTCCACCGAGTGGTCCCAGATGATTTCGACCTTGCCGGCCGCGGCCTTGGCGAAGAGTTTGTCCTGCAGGATCTTCTCCGAGCGCAGCTTGTCTCGGCGGTGCACCAGGTAGACCTTGCGGGCGATGTTGCTCAGGTACAGCGCCTCTTCCACGGCCGTGTTGCCGCCGCCGATCACCGCCACGTCCTGGTCGCGGAAGAAGAAGCCGTCGCAGGTGGCGCAGGCCGACACGCCCTTGCCCATGAACCTGGTTTCGGACTCGATGCCCAGGTACTTGGCGCTGGCGCCGGTGGCGATGATCAGGCCGTCGGCGGTGTACTCGCCGCTGTCGCCCACCAGGCGGAACGGGCGGCTGCCCAGCTCCACGGTGTGGATGTGGTCGAAGATGATCTCGGTTTCGAAGCGCTCGGCGTGGGCCTGCATGCGCGCCATCAGGTCCGGGCCCATCAGGCCGTGGGCGTCGCCGGGCCAGTTGTCCACCTCGGTGGTGGTCATCAGCTGGCCGCCCTGCTGCAGGCCCGTCACCAGCACCGGCTTGAGGTTGGCCCGGGCGGCGTAGACGGCGGCGGAATAGCCGGCCGGACCGGAGCCGAGGATGAGCAGGCGGCAGTGCTTGGGGGCTGTCATGTATGATTCTTCACAGTGGAAAGGGGCGGCGCGCCGGCGCCGGACGCAGGTCCGGGCACGCGGGCGGTGATGGGGTAGCTTGGCGGTCGCGACGGGTCAATTCAAGGCGG
Organism: Arenimonas sp.; assembly: GCA_035433005.1. Taxonomy (GTDB): domain Bacteria; phylum Pseudomonadota; class Gammaproteobacteria; order Xanthomonadales; family Xanthomonadaceae; genus Arenimonas. The sequence goes on from DAORUD010000136.1 coordinate 3,843, forward strand.
CCCGCGCCATGGCTGTGTCCTGCGACGCTGCCCGATGGCCCGGGACGGCCATGGTTCAACTGCTGTATAAACAAAACCCTACACCGTTTTCCTGAGGTCTTTCCTCTCAGTGGCGCGATCCCAAGACAGAAGCTCCGACGCCGGCCTGGAACGCCGCCAGAAACTCTGGCGCGAACTCGCCCTCGTCGCCATTTCGCCGCTGCTGCTGTATCTGCTGGCGAGCCTGCTGAGCTACCACACCGACGACCCTGGCTGGTCGCGCACCGGCAGCGTGGCCGGGCCCCTGCACAACTTCGGCGGCCTGGTGGGGGCCAAGCTGGCTGACCTGGCGTTCTGGTTCTTCGGCTACGTGGCCTACACCATTCCCGTGGTGCTGGGCGGCATTGCCTGGATTGCGCTGTTCGGGCTGGATTCGGACGGCGACGGCCGGGTGGATTTCGGGCCGGCGCTGCGGCTGATCGGCATCGTCGGTTTCCTGGTGTCGGCCTGCGGCCTGATGCATGCGCTGGGGGGCAATGCGCCCAACCTGCCGGCACCGTCGGGCGGCATCCTGGGCGAACTGGTGGGCAGCTCCATGCGCACGGTGTTCGGCGGCATGGGCGGCAACCTGTTCCTGCTGTCGCTGGTGCTGATGTCGGTCACCCTGGCCACTGGCCTGAGCTGGTTCGCGCTGATGGACTGGATAGGCGCGAAGGTGCTGGCGCTGTTCAGCCGCTTCGGCCAGGGCGCCAAACAGGCGGCGGAATGGCAGCGTGCGCGGGTGCTGCGCGAGGAGCGCGAGGAAGTGCGCAAGGTGGACACCGCCAAGCGCGCCAAGCGCGAGCCGGTGCGCATCGAGCCCCCGGCCAAGACGGTGGTGGAAAAGTCCGAGCGCGCCCAGCGTGAACAGCAGATCCCGCTGTTCAACGTCGGCGGCGGCGAAGGCCTGCCGCCGCTGTCGCTGCTCGACGACCCGAAGGAACAGCCCAAGGGCTATTCCGAGGACACGCTGGAAACCCTGTCGCGGCAGATCGAATTCAAGCTCAAGGATTTCCGCGTCGAGGTGCAGGTGGTGGGTGCGTATCCCGGTCCCGTCATCACCCGCTTCGAAATGGAGCCGGCGCCGGGCGTGAAGGGCAGCCAGATCAGTTCGCTGGACAAGGACATCGCACGCGGGCTGTCGGTGAAGTCCGTGCGCGTGGTGGACGTGATTCCGGGCAAGTCGGTGGTGGGGCTGGAAATTCCGAACTCGCACCGCGAAACCATTTACCTGAGCGAGATCCTGCGTTCGAAGGAATACGACAAGCTGGCCTCGCCGCTGGCGATGGCGCTGGGCAAGGACATCGGCGGCCGGCCGGTGGTGGTGGACCTGGCGCGCATGCCGCACCTGCTGGTGGCGGGCACCACGGGTTCGGGCAAGTCGGTGGGCGTGAACGCCATGGTGCTGAGCCTGCTGTACAAGGCCACCGCCAAGGAAGTGCGCATGCTGATGATTGACCCGAAGATGCTGGAGCTGTCGGTCTACCAGAACATCCCGCACCTGCTGGCGCCGGTGGTCACCGACATGAAGGAGGCCGCCAACGGCCTGCGCTGGTGCGTGGCCGA
>DAORUD010000137.1:0-5419 GCA_035433005.1 Arenimonas sp.
TGGCGCTTCAGGAAGAAGCGCAGCAGCGGGATGCGCCGGTTGAACACCTTCTGCAGCACCGGGATGTCCACCCAGCTCTGGTGGTTGGCCAGCACCAGGTAGTGGCCGCCGTAGCGCAGCGACTCCAGGCCCTCCACCACGAAGCGGCTGTGGGTGAAGGCGTCGATCAGGCGGCTGTTCACGCCAATCCAGCTTTCGGCAATCGCCATCAGCGCGCGGTCCAGCCACGGCCGCAGCGACGGCACGGGCAGCAGCGCCTTGGCGATGGCCACCACCAGCAGCACCGGCACGTGCAGCAGCGTGCTGGCGCCCACCAGCACCGCGGCCAGCGCGGCGCGCAGGCCCCGGGGCAGCAGGAAGAACAGCGGGCGGCGCGTCGCGGTCACCAGGCGGCCGCCGCTCAGCGGCTGAAAAGCAGGTATGGCAGCGTCACGATCGCCAGCATCAGGGCAATGCCCACCACGGCGACCACGGCCTGCCGGGGGTTGTCGCGCAGGTTGGACCAGGTGCTGGGCGCGCGGCCTTCGCGGACCGCGGCCTCGCGCTCGGCGCGTGCCGCCTGCGCGCGCTGCTGCTGGTACTGGCCGAGCAGCTGCCGGGCCTGGTCCAGCTGGGCCGCGTCGGCCAGCCAGATGCCGCCGGCCGACACGCCCCACAGGCTGGGCTTGGTCTCGTAGACGTCGATGGCGTGCTGGACCAACAGGTCGCGGATTTCGTCCGCCTCGTCGTCGGGCACGTTGCGCAGGTTCAGGAGGAGCTTGGCCATGCGGGCATGATAGCCGCGCCGGCGCCGCGGCTCACCTTCGCGGGCGTCGCCATGGCGATAATGGCCGCCCCGGACCCCGGCCACCGCCCTTGGACCCTGCCCGCCTTTCGCGCCCGCGCACGCTCGCCCTGACGGTGCTGGCGCTGCTGGCGTTCGCCGGGAATTCGCTGCTGTGCCGGCGCGCGCTGGACGACACCGATACCGACCCCGCCAGTTTCACCGCGCTGCGCCTGCTGTCGGGCGCGGTGGTGCTGGCGCTGCTGGCGCATCGGCCCGGGCAGTCCTGGCGTCGCGGCGGCGACACGGTGTCGGCGCTGGCGCTGTTCGCCTACGCGGCGTGTTTTTCCTGGGCCTACGTGGGGCTGGCGGCCGGCACCGGCGCGCTGCTGCTGTTCGGGGCGGTGCAGGCCACGATGCTGGGCGTGGGCCTGGCACGCGGCACGCGCTGGACCGCGCTGCAGGCCGCGGGCCTGGCGCTGGCGCTGGCGGGACTGGTGGGCCTGCTGCTGCCCGGCCTCAGCGCACCGCCGGCCCTGCCGGCCGCGCTGATGCTGGCGGCCGGCGTGGCCTGGGGCGTCTACAGCCTGCGCGGGCGCGGCGTTGCCGACCCCACGGCGGCCACCGCCGGCAACTTCATCCGCGCGGTGCCGTTCGCCGTGCTGGCCTGCCTGCCCGCCCTGCCCTGGCTGCGGGTGGACGCGGAGGGCGCCGCCTGCGCCGTGGCGTCCGGGGCCATCACGTCGGGGCTGGGATACGCGGTGTGGTACGCAGCGCTGCGCGGGCTTTCGCCCCAGGCCGCGGGCAGCAGCCAGCTGGCCGTGCCGGTGATCACCGCGCTGGCGGGCTGGGCGCTGCTGGATGAAAGCATCGGCCTGCGCCTGGCGCTGGGATCGCTGGCGGTGCTGGGCGGCATCGCCCTGACGCTGCCGCGGCGGCGCGCCGCAGCCTAGGGCGTGCGCCGGCTTTCGAACCGGCGCGGCTGGCCGGTCAGCGGGTCGTCGAACGCCAGCGCGTGCGCCAGCAGCTTCAGCGGTCGCGACGGATCATTGCCCGGGTTCTGGCGCAGGTCCGGGTACAGGTCGTCGTTGAGGATCGGTGCGCCCAGCGCCGCCATGTGCACGCGAAGCTGGTGCTTGCGTCCGGTCACCGGCGTGAGCCGGTAGCGCCAGCACGCGCCCAGGTCGGCGTCCAGGGCGATGTGCGTTTCGCTGTTGGGCTCGCCCGACGCTTCGGCCATGCGGAAAAACGGATCGCCCACTGCGATGCGGCTGCGGCGCACATGCGGCAAAGAGACCTGCGGCAGCGGCGCGGCCAGCGCCAGGTAGGTCTTGTGGATTCGGCGGTCGCGGAACAGCGCCTGGTAGGCCGCGCGGCTGTCGGGATGGGCCGAGAACAGCACCAGCCCGGACGTGGCGCGGTCGATGCGGTGCAGCGGCACCAGGTGCGGATTGTCCAGGCGACGCACCAGCCGGCGCAGCAGCGTGTGTTCAAGGTAGGGGCCGGACGGCGTCACCGGCAGGAAGGGCGGTTTGTCCGCCACCACCAGGTGCTCGTCCACGTGCAGCACGTCCTCCACGAAGGGAATGGGCGCCTCGTCCGGTACGTCGCGGAAGTACTGGATCTCAAGGCCCACGCGGTAGCTGGCGTCGGCGGCCAGAGGTGCGCCCGACGCGTCCAGCACGCGGCCGGACTGGAAGCGGGCCAGCCATTGCGCCGGGTCAATGCGCGGGAAACGCGCACACAGCGCCTCCAGCACGGTGCCCCAAGGTCCGGGCGGCAGCTGCAGGCGGCTGGCGATGGGGTCGCGGCTCATGCGCCGATGCCCGCCGCAGCGGGGCGATGGCCGCAGACGCCACATAGGGCTATGACAAGAGGCCTCATGCCGTCATTGTGGACCGGTTGCCGGGCTGGAAAAACCACCGCCGCCGATGCATGCTCACGCCGCCGGACCCGGCATTGGCGCCGGGCCGCGACCACCCAGGAGTCCGCCATGGCCAAGGGCCTGAACCAGAAGAAGACCGAGAAGAAGAAGCCGGAAAAGACGCTCAAGGAAAAGCGCGCCGACAAGGCCAACAAGAAGGCCGCCAAGTAATTCCCCGGACGGGCGCCGCCACGGCGTCCGCTCCCGGCGTGCCCAGCGCCTACAATGGGGCCTGTCCCGCCTGGCCCCTTCCATGTCCGAACCCATCCGATTGTCCAAACGCCTGGCCGAACTGGCCGGCTGCTCGCGCAGCGAGGCCGAGCAGTACATCCAGGGCGGCTGGGTGCGAGTGGATGGAGTCGTGGTCGAGGAGCCGCAGTTCAAGGTCGGCGACCAGACGGTCGAACTCGACCCGGCCGCCCGGCTGGAAGCCGCCGAGCCCGCCACGATGCTGCTGCACAAGCCCGCTGGGCACGACTCCGGCGAGGGCGCCCTGCCCGCGCTCGCCCTGCTGGCCCCGGCCAACCGCTGGGCCGAAGACCCCTCCGGGTGGCGCGTGCACAAGCGCCACTTCGCGCACCAGGCACCGGCCATGGCGCTCGAGCCGATGGCCAGCGGCCTGCTGGTGTTCAGCCAGGACGGCCGCGTGATCCGCCGCCTGACCGAGGACGCGGGCAAGCTCGAACAGGAATTCATCGTGGATGTGGAAGGCGAACTCGCGCCCTACGGCTGGAACCGCCTCACCCACGGCACGCAGTTCAACGGCTGGCCCGTGGCACCGTTCAAGGTCAGCTGGCAGAGCGAACAGAGGCTGCGCTTCGCCATCAAGGGCGTGCGCCCGGGCCTGCTGCAGCACCTGTGTGCGGAAGTCGGGCTGACGGCCACCGCCATCAAGCGCATCCGCCTGGGCCGCATCCCGCTGTCGAAGATGCCGCCCGGCCAGTGGCGCTACCTGCCGGTGACCGAACGCTTCTGACTCAGCGCTCCTCCAGCACCGGCGCCGCCCGCGCGCCCAGCAGCGTCGCCAGGCCACCCAGCTGCGCGGCCATCACCTTGTCCACCACCGGCGCGAACTTCGACAAATCGTCGGGCGTGTAGCCACCGGCGCGGTACCACATCGTCACCCGGGTGCCGCCCTGTTCGTTGGCCGACAGGCGGAACTCCAGCGCGCCGTCCAGGCCCATGCCCTGCAGCGGCCCGAGGCCACCGACCATCCGTAGCGTCCGCCCGGGATCCACGAAGACCACCGTCATGTGCCGCGCCTGCCGTGAACCTGCGCGCTCGCAGAAACAGCCGCCGGCGCGCGCCTTGATGGACAGGTTCGACGCATCGCCCCACCACGTGTGGTCGGCCGGCCACCACAGGCCCACGTCGTCCACCAGGGCGTCCCAGGTGTCCTGCACGCTGGCCGGCACGTCCCTGGCGTTCTCGATGGTGAAGCCCGCCGGGCTGCTGTCCTTCACCGCCGCACCCACCGGCGCGGCCAGCAGCAGCGCCAGTACCATGCCCGCCCATCGCCTCGTGGCCACGTTCGCCTCTCCCTGGAAGTCCAGCCGGCATTAGGTGCCAGCGACGCCACGGCTGGCAAGCGCGCCGGGGGCCGGTTTCGCGCGCGTCGGCGCGCTGCGGCCGTCCAGCCAACTTCACCTTGTCCGGCCGGCCGGCACGCGGCAGTCTGGCGTTCCGCCCGGGAGCCATGACATGACCAGCCCTTCAGCCCCTTCCTCCTTCGCCTGGCTGCTGCTGGCCGCCCTGCTCCTGGCCGCCACCCCGGCCGCCGCCCAGCGTTCGGCGCGCGACACCTTCGACGCTGAACTCACGCGCCAGGGCCAGGGCGCCGCCGCGGGCCAGTGGTCCCAGTGGCAGTATGAGAGCGCCCCCCTCAGCGGGCCGGCGGGCCTGGACTTCGATTTCGCCTGGGGCTACGTGGATGCGGCGGTGGCCGCCGAGGGCGACGCCTTCGTTGCCGTCGTGCGCAACCACTCCCGCCACGCCTACTGCATCCGGCCGCGCGTGGGCTTCAAGGGCGACGTATCGCGGGTGACCAAGCTCGAAGACAGCGTGGTGCTGGGCCCGGGCGAATCGATCGCGGTGGCGAACCTGCGTATTGCCCGCCGGACCAAGCTCGAGCACGACATCAACGCCGCGTTCTGGCCCGCGCCGTCGGGCACCGCGCCCGGCCGCTGCCGCACCGGCGAGCCCGCTGGCCTGGCCGACTGGCTGCGCCGGACGGGAGAGGCGCCCTTCCCCGGCAATCGCGTGAAGACCGAGACCGCCACCCGCTGACCCGACGGTCGGCGCCGCGCCGCGGTTCCCGGCGCGCAGGTGGAATGCGAGAATCGCGGCTCACACCAGGAACCCCGCTGCCCATGGCCTCCAGCCTGCTTGCCCTGCTAGACGATATCGCCACCATCCTCGACGACGTGTCGGTGATGACCAAGGTGGCCACCAAGAAGACGGCCGGCGTGCTGGGCGACGACCTGGCGCTCAACGCCCAGCAGGTCAGCGGCGTGAAGCCCGACCGCGAGCTGCCGGTGGTGTGGGCGGTGGCCAAGGGCTCGGCGGTGAACAAGACCATCCTGGTGCCGGCGGCGCTGGCCATCAGCGCCTTTGAAGCCTGGCTGGTGTCGCGCGGCTACGGCGTGCCGCTGGTGACGGGCCTGATGATGATCGGCGGCGCCTTCCTGTGCTTCGAGGGCGTGGAGAAGCTGGCGCACAAGTTCCTGCACAGC
>DAORUD010000138.1:0-5407 GCA_035433005.1 Arenimonas sp.
CCCTTCGGACGCGATACGACGCGCCCTGGCCAGCGTGGAAGGTGGCCAGATTGCGATAGCGATCCGCCCGGCGGCGGGTGTGAGTTCGAGGCAGGCACACCGCGGCAACAGGCCGCGAACGCGACGTTGGGGTCAGCCGCAGCACCATCCTCGCTTTCCACGCTGACGAACTTGTGCCCGACGGCGGTTCGTCGACTCAGGGAATGGAGTCAGCGTTGGTTAGTGCTCTGGGCTTTGGAGATTGGCATGAGTGTTGGCCCCGGGTTGAAACCTGATGTGTCGGTGTGCGCGCCAGGAACCCACACCCGCCGCCGGGCGGATCGCTCCCGCAATCTGGCCGTCTTCCACGCTGGCCAGGCGGCCGCGTATCGCGTCCGGAGGGACGCGCGCGGGAGGCGTGCAGGCGAGAAGTGCCAGGACCGGGTTAGCCCAACGAGGTCAGCGAGAACAATGCCCCGCCTTGGTCCGGATCGATTCGCGCAAGCACCGAAGCGCGCCGCCACGGGCCTTCCGCCACGAAACCAAACAGTCACGCACCGGCGACGCCCCGGGAGCGAGGGTCACTTCCTGCGAACTAAAAGGCTTTGCCGTGAGCAGGAAGTGACCCTCGCTCCCGGGGCGTCGCCGGCGCCATGACTGGCCAGCACCGCCTGGCGTCAGCGGACAACCACGGTGGTGGCTTTGTTGGCGACGAGGTAGGGCGCGATGTCCTCCACCTGGCGCACCTTGCCGATGGCGCGCTGGGCGAACTTGGCGCCGGTGATGCGCACGTGGCAGTTCATGAATTCCTTCGCGGGATTCTTGCCGCGCGAGCTGTAGACCACGCGGCCGTCGCGGTCCCAGCCCAGCACCAGGCGCTCCTGCAGATGGCTGGTGCGGTAGATCCATCCCTTGAGGATGTCGGATTCGGACATGGCCATGCGTGGCTCCGGTGGTGGATGCGGCGTTGGACGATTCAAAGGACCCGCGCAGCGTACCGGCGCGCGGGCCCGGGCGTAAGGCCACGTACGGGCCCCGACGGCGCCCGCCGCGGCGCCGTGCCGGCCGTCAGTCGAACCGGTCGGGGGCCAGGTCGTCGGGCCAGCCGCGCGGCAGGTAGTGCGCGACGTCGGCCATCAGCAGCATCGGCCGGTCCTCGGGCGTGTCGCCGTAGGCGTGCACGCGATCGAAATCGGACGGCTGCAGCCGGGCGCGGATCCGCGCCACTTTTTCCTGAAGCACGCACTGCGGCCCGGCGTAGTGGCCGGTCAGGCGGCCGGCCTGCGCCTGCAGCCGGGAACCAATGGCCTCGACGCCTTCTGTGTCGGCCCAGGCCTGCACCAGCACCTCGAAATTGCCCGACACCACCAGCACCGTGTCGCCGCGGTCGCGATGCGCGCGCAGCCGGGCCAGGGCCGCAGGCCGGAGCAGGGAGGGAATCCCGGCATGGGCCCAGGCGCGGGCCGATGCCATGAAGTCGGCTTCCGGCAGCCCGGCCAGGCCACGCTTCACCACCGCCGCCCGTACGCGCGTGCCGCTGACCAGGCCCAGCCGGTAGCCGGCGACCAGCGGGGCCAGCGCCAGGCGGCCCCACCGCAGGCGGTCCTGGGGCACGACGCTGCGCACGAAGCCCGGGAAGGTCTCGCCGTGGGTCAGGGTACCGTCGAAGTCGAACAGCGCCAGGTCAGGCATGGCGCCGGGCCGGCCAGGCAGCCGGCGCGTGCAGGGCGGTCACCCGATCAGTCGCGGGACTGCAGCTTCGACAGCAGGCGCAGGATTTCCAGGTACAGCCAGACCAGCGTGACCACCAGGCCAAAGGCGCCGTACCACTCCATGTACTTCGGTGCGCCGGCGTCGACGCCCGACTCGATGAAGTCGAAGTCCAGCACCAGGTTCAGCGCCGCAATCACCACCACGAAGCCGCTGAAGGCAATGCCCATCCAGCTTGCCTCGTGGATGAAGCCGATGCCGTCCAGGCCGAACAGGCGCATGCCGATGTTCACCAGGTACAGCAGGGCGATGCCGCCCGTGGCCGCGACCACGCCGAGCTTGAAGTTCTCGGTGGCCTTGATCAGGCCGCTCTTGTAGGCCAGCAGCAGCGACGCCAGCACGCCCATGGTCAGCATGACGGCCTGCATGACGATGCCCGGGAAGCTGGCTTCGAACATGGCCGACACGGCGCCGACGAACAGGCCTTCGAGCAGCGCGTACAGCGGGGCCGTGACCGGCGCCCAGGTCTTCTTGAACACGGTGACCAGCGCCACGATGAAGCCGCCGATGCCGCCCACGAGCAGCCAGGGCATCACCGCGCCGGGGTTTTCGGGGGTGTAGAGGCTCCATGTGTAGGCCGCCGTGGCCACCAGCATCAGCAGCATCATGCCGGTCTTGTTGACCGTGCCGTTGAGCGTCATCGCGTCGGCGCCGGCACCGGACACCAGTTGGCCAGTGGAGACGTCGAGGAAGGTGTTCTGGTTCAGGGCAGGGTTGCCGCTGCGCATGGCTGGCTCCGGGTAGGGGTTGCGGGGGATGCTAGCGAAGCCGCCGGCAGGAAGCCAGCGGGGGCCAGGTCAGGGCGTGATGTCGCCGCGCAGGCGCCAGAAATGCTGCAGCACCGACACCCGTGAATCGCCCGGGCGATAGGCGTGCAGCAGGGCGCCGTGCACGTAGTCCACGGCGTCCTCGCAGGCCTCGCGCAGCGGCAGGTGCAGGCACAGGTTGGCCGCGATGGCCGACGACAGCGTGCAGCCGGTGCCGTGGCCCTCGATGGCCAGGCGTGGGTTGCTGAACTCGGCACGCACGTGGCCCTCGCCGAAGCGGTCCACCATCACCGGGTTGTGCGGCAGGTGGCCGCCCTTGAGCAGCACGGCGCGTGCGCCTTCGGCCAGCAGCTTCGACAGCGCGTTGCCGGCGGCGTCCTCGTCGGGGATGGCCATGTCCAGCAGCAGTTCGGCTTCGGGGATGTTGGGCGTCACCACGGTGGCCATGGGCACCAGCCGCACCAGCAGCGCGTCCAGCGCGTCGTCCGCGAGCAGCTTGGCGCCGGACGTGGCCACCATCACCGGATCGAGCACCAGCGGCGGCGTGCCGTGGAATTCCAGGGCATCGGCCACGGCGTGGATGACTTCGGCGTTGGCCAGCATGCCGATCTTCACCGCGCCGATCCGGAAATCGGCGAAGCAGGCGTCCACCTGCGCGCGCAGGAAGTCCACCGGCGGCACGTGCACGGCGGTGACGCCGCGCGTGTGCTGCGCCGTCAGTGCCGCCACCACGCTCAGGCCGTGCAGCCCGTGCGCGGCGAAGGTCTTGAGGTCGGCCTGGATGCCTGCGCCGCCGCCGGTGTCGGAGCCGGCGATGGTGAGGACGGAGACGGGTCGGTGGCTCACGGCGTGGTCCTTGCGATCTGGCGGTGGCGGTACACGCCGTAGATGAGTCCGGTGGTGCCGGTGAGCACGGCAGGCAGGTACAGCGCCTGGTACTGCCAGTGCCCGTAAAGCACGGCGCCCATCACGCCGCCGGCCAGGAAGGCGCTGATGATGACCAGGCACAGCGACAGCCGGCGGTGGTCCACCGGCAGCCCGCGCAGGGCGTGGCCGATGCTGATGCCCAGGTCGGTGAACATGCCGCTGACGTGGCTGGTGCGGATGATGGCGCCGCTGTAGGTGGTGGCCATGGCGTTCTGCAGCCCGATGGCCACGGCGGCCAGCAGCGGCCCCGCGAAATAGCCCTGTTCGAACAGCGGCACCGCCAGCACCAGCAGCGCCGCCTCGAAGGACAGCGCCACGCCGTAGCGGCGGCCCAGCTGCAGCACGCTGTCCTTGATCAGCAGGCCGCTGAGCACCGCGCCCAGCACGAAGGCCAGCAGCATGCCGGCCAGCTGCAGCCCCGCGCGCAGGTTGCCCTGCGCCAGCGCCGCGCCCAGCAGGGACGTGGTGCCGGTGAGGTGGGTGATGGCCTGGTGCTCGAAGCCCAGGTAGCCCACCACGTTCACCATGCCGGCCACGCAGGCCAGGGCGGCCGCCCCGATCCATACCCACGTGGCCAGCCGTGACGCCATGGGTTACAGCACTTCCGACGCGTAGTCGGCCAGGCGTGAACGCTCGCCGCGGCGCAGGGTGATGTGGGCCGAATGGGCCCAGTTCTTGAAGCGGTCCACGGCGTAGGTCAGGCCCGACGTGGTCTCGGTGAGGTAGGGCGTATCAATCTGTTCCACGTTGCCCATGCAGATGATCTTGGTGCCCGGGCCGGCGCGCGTTATCAGGGTCTTCATCTGCTTGGGCGTGAGGTTCTGGGCCTCGTCCACGATCACCCAGCGGTTGAGGAAGGTGCGGCCGCGCATGAAGTTCATCGAGCGGATCTTGATGCGGCTGGCCAGCAGTTCGTTGGTGGCGCCGCGGCCCCAGCTGCCGTGGTCCTCGGTGTGGGTGAGCACCTCGAGGTTGTCGGTGAGCGCGCCCATCCAGGGCGTCATCTTTTCTTCCTCGGTGCCGGGCAGGAAGCCGATGTCCTCGCCCACGCTCACCGTGGCGCGGGTCATGATGATTTCGCGGTAGCGCTGCACGTCCATGGTTTGGGTGAGGCCCGCGGCCAGCGCCAGCAGGGTCTTGCCGGTGCCGGCGGTGCCCAGCAGGGTGACGAAGTCGATCTCCGGGTCCATCAGCGCGTTGAAGGCGAAGTTCTGCTCGCGGTTGCGCGCGTTGATGCCCCACACCTGGTGCTGCGGGCTGCGGAAGTCGTCCACGATCTGCAGGATGGCGCGGTCGTCGTCCAGCCTGGCCACCTTCATTTCCACTTCGTCGGTGCCGGGCATGTACAGGAACTGGTTGGGGTACCAGCCGTCGTCGTCGGTGCGGCGCACTTCGTAGAAGGTGCGGCCCTTCTCGGTCCAGCTGCGCAGGCTGCCTTCGTGGCGGTCCCAGAAATCCGCCGGCAGTTCGTTGGCGCCGGTGAAGAGCAGGTTGAAGTCGTCGATGGCGCGGTCGTTCTCGTAGTCCTCGGCCTTGACGCCGCAGATCGAGGCCTTGATGCGCAGGTTGATGTCCTTGGACACCAGCACCACCGGCACGCCCGGGTGGTCTTCGATCAGCTGCAGGATCGAGCCCAGGATCTGGTTGTCCGGCAGCACCAGGCCGAAGCGCTTGCCCACTTCCACGGGCTTGAGCTGGAACAGCAGCCGGCCCACGCTTTCGTTGGCGCGCAGCTGCAGGCCCTTGGGCTGCACCAGCTTCACGCCGCCCTCGATGTTGTCGCTGCCGTGCGCCTCGATGATCTCGTTGAGGAAGCGGCTGACCTGGCGCGCGTTGCGGCTGGCTTCCGAGTGGCCCTTCTTGCCGTTGTCCAGCTCCTCCAGGACCATCATCGGGATGAAGACGTCGTGCTCCTCGAACTTGAACAGCGCGGTCGGGTCGTGCATCAGCACGTTGGTGTCCAG
>DAORUD010000139.1:0-3059 GCA_035433005.1 Arenimonas sp.
TCATCAACCGCACCACGCGCTCGACCTCGTCGGCGCTGACCTCGCCCTGGTAGGGGCAGCCCAGCGCGCAGGAGATGGCGCCGCGAACCTTCACGCCCGCTTCATGCGCGGCGGCCACGACGGGCGCAAAACGCTCGAAGCTCTCGGCGATCGAACAGTTGATGTTGCGCTGGCTGAAGGCCTCGGTGGCGGCGCCGAAAACCACCACTTCATGCGGTTGCTGTCTGAGTGCCGCCTGCAGGCCCTTCAGGTTGGGCGTCAGCACCGAATAGCGCACGCCGCTGCGCCGATGCAGGCCCTGCATCACGTCGGCCGCGTCGGCCATCTGCGGCACCCATCTGGGGCTGACGAAACTGGTCACCTCAATCTCGCGGCAGCCGGCCTCGTGCAGGCGCTCGATGAGCCCGAGCTTGTGCTCGGTGCTGACCGGCTGCGCCTCGTTCTGCAGGCCGTCGCGCGGGCCGACTTCGACCAGGGTGACCTGGCTGGGTAGCGACTTCATGTCGAGTCCTTCAAGTCAAGGTGAGCAGCTCGGCACCTTCGGTCACCTGGTCACCGGCAGCAAACAGCAGTTCACCGACCTGACCGTCGCGCGGCGCGCTGATGGTGTGCTCCATCTTCATCGCCTCCATCACTGCCAGCGCCTGGCCGCGCTGCACCTTGTCGCCGGCCTGGGCCAGAAAACTGATCAGCTTGCCGGGCATCGGCGCCGTCAGCCGGCCGCCTTCGCCGGCATGCACGCCAGCCTGCGCCAGCGGGTCGATTTGCGTCAGCAGTTCCGACCCCGCAGCGGCGAACACGCTGTAGCGGTTGCCGCGCAGGTAGACGGACAAGGTATGACGCGCCGAATCCAGCTGCACGTCGTAGCGGTCGCCGCCCAGCGCGCGTGTCTGCAGTGCCCAGCGGTGGTCGGCGATCTGCAGCGTGGTGGCGCCGTCGTGCAGGCGCTGAATCACCACCGCCAGCGGCTGGCCCTGCAGGTCCAGGTCGAGCCGGCGCCGCGCGCCACCGTGCAGCCGCCAGCCGTCACGCCGCGACCAGGGGTCAGGTCCCTCCTGCGCCTGTTCGTCGGCCAGCACGCGCGCCACCACGCCGGCAGCGGCCAGTTCGGGCGCCAACGCCGGCTGGCCGAACAGCACCGGCCGTTCCCGCTCGATCAGCGCGGTGTCGAGGTCGGCGGTAGCAAAGGCCCGACTGGTCACCACGCGGCGCAGGAAGGCCACGTTGCTGTGCAGCCCGGTGATGTGCGTCGCGCCCAAGGCCACGTCCAGCCGCGCCAAGGCCTGTGCGCGGTCTTCGCCCCAGACGATCAGCTTGGCGATCATCGAGTCGTACCAGGGGCTGACCACATCGCCTTCGTCGAAACCAGTGTCGACCCGCGGCAGCACGGCATCGCGCACAAAACCCACGTGCTCGGGCCAGCGCATCACCTTCAGCGTACCGGTGGCGGGCAGGAAGTTGCTCTCGGGGTTCTCGGCGCAGATGCGCGCTTCGATCGCGTGGCCGCGCAGCAGCACCTGGTCCTGCGTCAGCGGCAGCGGCTCGCCGCTGGCCACGCGCAGCTGCCACTCGACCAGGTCGAGCCCGGTCACGGCTTCGGTGACCGGGTGTTCGACCTGCAGCCGCGTGTTCATCTCCATGAAATAGGCGCGGATGTCGCCGTCGTCCAGTTCTTCGGCAACGAACTCCACCGTACCGGCGCCGACATAGCCCACCGCCTTGGCGGCGGCCACGGCAGCAGCACCCATCTCGGCACGGCGCGCCGCCGACAGGCCGGGCGCCGGCGATTCCTCGAGCACCTTCTGGTGACGGCGCTGCACCGAGCAGTCGCGTTCGCCGAGGTGGATCACGTTGCCCTGGCTGTCGCCGAAGACCTGGATCTCGATGTGCCGCGGGCGCAGTACATAACGCTCGACCAGAACGTGATCGTCACCGAACGAGGCCTTGGCCTCCCGTTGGCAGCTGGCCAGCGCGGCGGCAAAGTCGGCCGCGTTGTCAACGCGGCGCATGCCCTTGCCGCCACCGCCGGCACTGGCCTTGATCAACACCGGGTAGCCGATGGCGTCGGCCTCGCGCGCCAGCAGCGCGGGGTCGTTGTCGTCGCCGTGATAGCCGGGCACCAGCGGCACGCCGGCGCGCGCCATCAGGGCCTTGGCCGCCGACTTGCTGCCCATCGCGGCGATCGCCGACGGCGGCGGGCCAATGAAGACCAGCCCGGCGTCGGCGCAGGCACGCGCGAAGTCCTGGTTCTCGGACAGGAAGCCGTAGCCCGGGTGCACGGCCTGCGCGCCACTGGCCCGCGCGGCGTCGAGGATGGCCTGCCAGCGCAGGTAGCTGTCGCGCGGCGCCGACGCGCCGATGTGCACCGCCTGGTCGCAGGCGCGCACGTGGCGCGCGTTGGCATCGGCGTCGGAATACACCGCCACCGTCTGCACGCCCAGGCGGCGCGCCGTGGCAGCGACCCGACAAGCGATCTCGCCGCGGTTGGCAATCAATATCTTCCGGAACATGGAATCTCCGCGGCTCGATCGCCGTTCGCTTCGCTCACAGGCATTTGGCTTCGACTTCACGGGCGCCAAGGCGCCCGTGAGTCTGCGCCGCAGCCGCCGCTGCGCGGCGACTGTCACCACGGTTGGCAATCAGGATCTGGGTGAACATGGTCTACCTTGAAAGCAGGGGCGTCGGGGGCATCGGCCCGGCGCGCCCGGTCAGCCGGCGCCACAGGGCGCGCAGGAACCTGAACAGGATCACGGTCAGCACCAGCGCCACGATCAGCGCCAGGCCCAGCGCGACGAAGAACAGCAGCGGCTGTTGCCAGGCCAGCCACAGCATTGCGGGCACGGCCATGTCACCGGCCAGCGACAGGCCGATGTTGGAAAAGGGCTCGGGCGAGGTGTTGGCGGCCGCGCGCGTGGTCGCCTTGGCGGTGTGGGCGGTGGCCGCCAGGCCGCCGCCAATCACCCCGGCCACCGCGGCCCAGGTGGTCGAATCGGCACCGAACACCGCCGCCGCCAGCGCGGCACCGGCGGGGATGCGGATGAAGGTGTGCACCAGGTCCC
>DAORUD010000139.1:3159-5249 GCA_035433005.1 Arenimonas sp.
GCCGCCGCCAGCGCGGCACCGGCGGGGATGCGGATGAAGGTGTGCACCAGGTCCCACAGCGTGTCCAGCGCCGGGATCTTGTCGGCGAAGAACTCGACCAGCAGCATCACCCCGCTGGCGCCCAGCATCAGCGGGTTCTGCAGGATCTGCAGGCCCGGCGGCAGCGGCAGCCAGCCAGCCCAGCCGGCAGCGCCGGTGATGAAGAGCACGGCGTACAGGCGCAGCCCGCTGGCCCAGCCGAGCGCGGCGGCCAGCGCGACGAGATGGGTGGTGTCCAGCGCTTGCATGATCGTTGTCTCAGCGTTTCCAGTGCGGGTCGCGCTTGGCCAGGTAGGCCGACACGCCTTCGCGGCCTTCGTCGCTGGCACGAATGTCGGCGATGCGGCGCGCGGTGTCGTCGCGCAGCGCGGCGTCGATCGCGCGCCCGGCCACATCCTGCACCAGCTGCTTGCTGGCCTTGACGGCAGCGGGGCCATTGGCCACCAGCGTGCCCACGATCTGCGCCACGCTGCCGTCCAGCGTGTCGGCGCTGGCCAGTTCGTGCACCAGGCCCAATGCATGGGCGCGTTCGGCGCTGAAGCGTTCGGCGGTGATGAAGTAGCGGCGCGACGCCTGCTCGCCCAGGGCCCGCACCACGTAGGGCCCGATGGTGGCCGGCAACAGGCCCAGCCGCGCTTCACTGAGGCAGAACTGCAGGCCCTCGGCGGCCACCACCACGTCGCAGGCCGCCACCAGGCCCACGCCGCCGGCGTAGCAGTCACCCTGCACACGCGCCACCACCGGCAGCGGGCAGCTGTAGATCGTCCACAGCATCTCGGCCAGGCCGGCCGCGTCGGCCTTGTTCTGCGCCCAGCTGTAGTCGGCCATGGCGCGCATCCAGTTCAGGTCGGCGCCGGCGCAGAAAGCCTTGCCGTGCCCGGCCAGCACGATGGCGCGCAACTGCGGCTCGGCGCCCAACGCAGCGAAGGTCGACGTCAGCTCGGCGATCAGTTCGCTGTTGAAGGCGTTGCGCACCTCGGGCCGGTTCAGCCAGACCTCGGCCACATGGGCCGACGGTCGGCGAATGTCCAGCATGTTCATGGGTTCTCCTGCCTCAGCATCATGACCATGTCGAGTTCGGGGCAGGGCCGGCCCATCGCCGTCAGCGCCGCCGTGATCTGGCCACGATGGTGCGTGGCATGGTTGAAGACATGGGCCAGCGCGGCGGCAAAGGACAGTTCGACCGCGTCGCCGCTGATGCGTCGGTAGTGCAGCCGGCCCAGCAGCCGCGCCTCGGGCCAGACCTCGATCAGCGGCAACCAGGCCAGCGCGCCTTCGATCAGGCGTTCGTTCAGGCACTGGCGGTCGGGCTCGATCTCGGTGTCCAGCGCCGTCACCGGCGAGCCGCCTTCGGCGAAGCGGCGGTACCAGATCTCGTGTTCGGCCAGCAGCAGGTGGTTGAGCGTGCCGTGCACACTGCGGAAGAACAGGCCGGCGTCGCGGCGGTACAGCTCGTCGGGCAGCGCGGCCACGTGAACGAACAGTTCGCGCGTGGCCCACAGGTTGTAGCGCGCCAGGGTGCGCAGGTGTTCGCGCAGCGGCGAGTGGTCCAGCGGCTTTTCCATCACCACGCTGCGCCCGCCGCCCTCTTGCGGCAGGCCCAGCGCCACCACCTCGTAGCCCAGCCGGCGGTACAGCGCACGCAGCTCGGTGGCGGCCTCGGCGGCGTCGATGGCCATGCGCTTGTAGCCGCGTTCGCGCGCCCATTGTTCGCAGGCCGCCACCAGGCGCCGGCCCAGCCCCTGGCGCTGCAATTCGGGCGCCACCGCAAACTGATGGAAATGCGCCGTGTCGCGGTTGCGGAACGGGCCCGAGCCCGCCGTCCAGGGCGACCCGCCCAGGTCCTGCGGCCCGCACACCGTGACCGTACCGACGATGCGCCCGCGCATTGCGGCAATGAAACACTGGCCTTCGGCGATGCGCTGCTGGGTGTCGCTGATCGACTGCGTGGCCTCGGGCAGCACGACGCCGATGCCGACCAGCGGCGTGTAGGCACGGTGCAGCAGCGCCGTCAGCGCGTCGAGCGAATCGCGCGCCGCCAGCAGGCGGAT
>DAORUD010000140.1:0-5221 GCA_035433005.1 Arenimonas sp.
GACGGCCCGGCCGCGTTCGTGCAGACCAACGTGGTGGGTACGCTGGCGCTGCTGGAGGCCGCGCGCGACTACTGGCGCGGGCTCGAGGGCGAGGCCCGCGACGGCTTCCGCTTCCTGCACGTGTCCACCGACGAGGTCTACGGCTCGCTGGGCGACACCGGCAAGTTCACCGAAACCACGCCGTTCGCGCCCAACTCGCCGTATTCGGCGTCCAAGGCCGCGTCCGACCACCTGGTGCGGGCCTTCCACCACACCTACGGGCTGCCGGTGCTCACCACCAACTGCTCGAACAACTACGGCCCGTTCCAGTTCCCCGAGAAGCTCGTCCCGCTGATCATCCAGAAGGCGGTGGCCGGTGATCCGCTGCCGGTGTACGGCGACGGCCGCAACGTGCGCGACTGGCTGTTCGTCACCGACCACTGCGCCGCCATCCGGCGCGTGCTGGAAGCCGGCCGCGTGGGCGAAACCTACAACGTGGGCGGCGACGCCGAGCGCGAGAACATCCACGTGGTGAAGACCATCTGCGCGCTGCTCGACGCCCGTCGGCCGCGCGCCGACGGCCAGCCGCGCGAATCGCAGATCACCTACGTCAAGGACCGCCCCGGCCACGACCGTCGCTACGCCATCGACGCCGGCAAGATCCAGTCCGAGCTGGGCTGGCAGCCCACGGTCAGCTTCGAACAGGGCATCGCCGCCACCGTGGACTGGTACCTGGCCAACGGCGGCTGGGTCAGCCGCGTGCTGGACGGCAGCTATCGCCTCGAACGCATCGGACAGGAGTCCTGACATGGCACGCAAGGGCATCGTACTGGCCGGCGGCTCCGGCACCCGGCTGTATCCCATCACGCAGTCGGTCAGCAAACAGCTGCTGCCGGTGTACGACAAGCCGATGATCTACTACCCGCTCAGCGTGCTGATGCTGGCGGGCATCCGCGAAGTGCTGGTCATCAACACCCCGCACGAACAGGAGCTGTTCAAGCGCCTGCTGGGCGACGGCTCGCAGTGGGGCATGGACATCCAGTACGCCGCGCAGCCCAGCCCCGACGGCCTGGCGCAGGCCTTCCTGATCGGCCGCGAGTTCCTGGCCGGCCAGCCCAGCTGCCTGGTGCTGGGCGACAACATCTTCCACGGCACCGGCCTGACCGACCTGCTGCAGCGCGCCGCCGCGCGCGAGCACGGCGCCACCGTGTTCGGCTACTGGGTGCGCGACCCGGAGCGCTACGGCGTGGCCGATTTCGACGCCAGCGGCAAGGTGGTGGGGCTGGAGGAAAAGCCGGCCCAGCCCAAGTCCAACTACGCGGTCACCGGCCTGTACTTCTACGACGGCCGCGCCAGCGACTTCGCCGCCTCGCTCAAGCCCTCGCACCGCGGCGAACTCGAAATCACCGACCTCAACCGCTGCTACCTCGACCAGGGCGACCTGCACCTGGAACAGCTGGGCCGCGGCTACGCCTGGCTCGACACCGGCACCCACCAGTCGCTGCTGGAGGCCTCGAACTTCATCGAGACCATCGAGGCGCGCCAGGGCCTGCGCGTGTGCTGCCCCGAGGAAATCGCCTGGGCCAACGGCTGGATCAGCGACGCCCAGCTGCAGGACCTGGCCCGGCCGCTGGCCAAGAACGGCTACGGCCAGTACCTGCTCTCGCTGGTGTCGCGCGGGGTGGTCAGGTGAAGGTGATCGCCACCGACCTGCCGGGCTGCATGATCATCGAGCCGGCGGTGTTCGGTGACGCCCGCGGGTTCTTCTACGAGGGCTGGAACAAGGCCCGTTTCGCCGAACACGGCCTGGCGCCGGAGTTCGTGCAGAGCAACGTCTCGTCCTCGTCGCGCGGCGTGCTGCGCGGCCTGCACTACCAGTGGCCCAACCCGCAGGGCAAGTACGTGGGCGTGCTCGAGGGCGAGGTCTACGACGTGGCGGTGGACATCCGCCGCGGTTCGCCCACCTTCGGGCGCTCCACCGCCGCGGTGCTTTCCGCGGAAAACAAGCGCCACCTGTGGATTCCCGAGGGCTTCGCCCACGGCTTCGTGGTGCTGTCCGAGCGCGCGCTGTTCAGCTACCTGGTCACGGCGCCCTACGACCGCGCCGCCGACGCCGGCATCCGCTGGGACGACGCCAGCCTGGCCATCGACTGGCCGGTGAGCGCGCCGCTGCTGTCGGACAAGGACGCCGCCGCGCCTTTCCTGGCCGACGTGCCCGCCGACAGGCTGCCGGTTTACGCCGGATGAGGTTCCTGGTGATCGGCGCCAATGGCCAGGTCGGCCACGCGCTGCTGGCCGCACTGGCCCCGCTGGGCGACGTGGTGGCCAGCACGCGGTCGGGCCAGTTGCCCGACGGGCGCGCCTGCCTGGCCGCGGACGTGGCCGACACCGCCTCGCTGGCCGGCCTGGTGCATCGGGCGGCCGCCGACGTGGTGGTCAACGCCAGCGCCTACACCGCCGTGGACCGCGCCGAGGACGAACCCGGCCTGGCGCATCGCATCAACGCCGACGCCCCGCGCGCCCTGGCCGCCGCCTGCGCCGCCTCGGGCGTGCCGCTGGTGCACTTTTCCACCGACTACGTGTTCGACGGCAGCGGCACGCGCCCGTATCGCGAAGACGACGCCACGGCGCCGCTGGGCGTGTATGGCGCCAGCAAGTGGGCGGGGGAGCAGGCCGTGCGCGACAGCGGCGCCGCCCACAAGATCTTCCGCCTGTGCTGGGTGCACGGCCCGCGCGGCGGCAACTTCCTGCTCACGATGCTGCGCCTGGGGCGCGAGCGCGACCACCTGCGGGTGGTGGCCGACCAGGTCGGCGCGCCCACGTCCGCCCTGCGCATCGCCTCCGGCGTGGCCCGCTCGCTGGCCGCACAGCCTGCGCTCAGCGGCACCTGGCACCTGTCGGCCGAAGGCGAAACCAGCTGGCACGGCTTCGCCACCGCCATCTTCCAGGGCGCGGTCGAGCGCGGCCTGCTGGCGCGGGCGCCGTCCGTGGAGGCGATCACCAGCGCGGAGTACCCCACGCGGGCCCGGCGCCCGGCCTATTCGCGGCTGGACACGGGCCGGTTCCAGCGCGATTTCGGCTTTCACATAGGTGACTGGCGTGAAGGCATGGCCGAGGTGCTCGATGCCCTTGCGGGGCCTGCGCGCGCCCCCTAATCTTCGGGCGGCACACAACGCACACTCCGGGGAACGCAATGAAAACCGCAATCGTCCTGATCGGCCTCAGCGCCGGCACCAGCCTGGCCGCGCCGCCGCCGATCGAGGACTTCTTCCGTCCTTCGGCCTACACCAGCGCGCAGATTTCGCCCGACGGCAAGTACCTGGGCATCATCGTCGACCGCGGCGACCAGGACGTGCTCACCATCCTGAAGATGGCCGACATGAGCATCCTCAAGGTCAACCAGCTGCCCGACCAGAAGAGCGTGGCCAGCTTCCGCTGGGTCGGCGACGACCGCGTGATGTTCACCGCGGTGCGCAAGTTCGGCCAGTTCGCGCGGCCCAACCCGACCGGCGAATGGTATGCGGTGAACGCCGACGGCACCCAGGCGCGGCCCGTGATCTTCTACGGCACCCGCTCGGCCGCCGAGCGCAGCAAGGCCGTCGGCAACGAGAGCTTCTCGCTGGCCGATCCGCTGGACGAGGATTCGCGCCTGGTGCTGATGGAGGTCAACTACCCGCGCTCGAAGGACGGCGTCGGCACCGAACTGGTGCAGGTGGACACCTTCACCGGCGCCCGCAAGTCGCTGGCGCGCGCGCCGCGCGAGAACTGCAGCCTCACCCTGGATGAAAAGAAGGAAGCGCGCTACGCGCTGTGCTTCGACAGCCAGGACGAGACCGGCCAGTACGACTCGGTGACCGAGCTCTACCGCCGCGAAGCCGACGGCAGCTGGAAGCTGCTCAACAAGTCCAGCGGCGGCGGCAAGGACATCAGCGTGCTGGGCACGGCCAAGGACGGCACCATCTACGCCACCCAGGACGACCGCAAGGTGCCGGCCGCATTCGGCACCATTGACCGCACCACCGGTGAGTTCAAGTCGCTGTTCCAGGATCCCGTCACGGAAGTCTCGGGCTGGGTCACCTCGCCTACCGACGACACGGTGCTGGCGGTGATGACCGAAGCCGGCGCCCCCCGTGTCACGCTGGTGAACGAAACCCACCCCGACACCGACCTGTATGCGTCCCTGGCGGGTGCCTTCCCGGGCCAGGTGGTGAACTTCTCCAGCGCCACCCGCGACGGCAAGCAGATCATCGTTTCCACCTACAGCGACAAGAACCCGGGCGAGCTCTACCTGTACGACCGCGACACCGGCAAGGCCCGCTTCCTGATCAAGGGCCGCGAGTGGGTGGACCCGGCCAAGGCGGCCAGCATCCGGTCGTTCTCGTTCACCTCGCGCGATGGCCTGAAGATCCACGGCTACCTCACCATCCCCGCGGGCTCGAACGGCAAGAACCTGCCGCTGATCGTCAACCCGCACGGCGGCCCGATGGGTCCGCGCGACAACTGGCGCTACAACCCGGAAACCCAGCTGTTCGCCAGCCGCGGCTACGCGGTGATGCAGGTGAACTTCCGCGGCTCGGGCGGCTTCGGCAAGGCCTTCCAGGACATGGCCTACGGCCAGTGGGCCACCGGCATCATGAACGACATCCTGGACGCCACGAAGTGGGCCATCGCCGACGGCGTGGCCGACAAGGAACGCATCTGCATCTACGGCGCCAGCTTCGGCGGCTATTCGGCGCTGATGGCGCCGGCGCGCGAGCCGGGCCTGTACAAGTGTGCGTTCGGCTACGTGGGCCTGTACGACGCGCAGATCCAGTTCAAGCTCAGCGACACGGGCGACCGCAACGACGGCATCCGCTACCTGCAGCGTGCCTTCGGCGCCACCCGCGCCGAACAGGACGCGATGTCGCCGATCAACCACGTGGACAAGATCACCCTGCCGGTGTTCATGGCCGCCGGCGCCCGCGACCCGCGCTGCCCGCCCGAGCACACCGAGAAGATGTTCGCGGCGCTGGAGCGGGCCGGCAACAAGCCCGAGGGCATGATCATCGCCTCGGGTGAGCAGCACGGCTTCTACAAGCTCGAGAACAACGTGAACCTGTACACCCAGATGCTGGGCTTCTTCGGCCGCCACATCGGCGGCACGGTGGAAGTGGGCGACGCCACGCAGGACAAGACGGCGGGCACGTCGCACTGACGCCAGCCCACGCACAGGCAAAAAGAAACGGCGCCCCAGGGCGCCGTT
>DAORUD010000141.1:0-5155 GCA_035433005.1 Arenimonas sp.
GACGCACGACGCCTACCTGCACGCCATCCTGGCGCGCGTGGCGCAGGCACGCACGCCCGCCACGCCCGATGTCCTGCTGCAGCAGGTGCGGCACGAAATTTCATCGGTGCTGCTGCAGGGGCGCGTGCCCACGCTGGACGCCACGGCCAAGGCCTGCCAGCTCGGCGCAAAAGCCCTGCGCTCACGCCTCGCGCAGCACGATTCGACGTTCCGCCAGCTGCTTGACGAAGGCCGCCGCGACCTGGCCCGCGACCATCTGGCGCGCGGGCTGTCCATCACGCAAACCGCCTGCCTGCTCGGCTTCTCCGAGCCGGCGGCGCTGCAGCACGCCTGCCGCCGCTGGTTCGGCCAGTCCGCCGGAGAGCTCCAGCGGACCTAGCCGTGGAGGGGCGGAACGTCGCCGCTCAGGCGACGTCGGTCGCAGCCTTTCCACTGTCCGCATCCGCGCGCCGGCTGGCCGCCGGCAGCCAGCGGCCGCTGCGCCTGGCCTGCCGCACGATCCACCACAGCGACACCGCCACCACGACCAGGCAAACCGGCGCGTCTTCCGGCCCGAATACGCCGCCGGTGAGCCACGGCGGCCCACGGTAGGCGCTTTCAACCGGCGCCAACCCACGCCAGTCGCCCAGGCCCGACAGCGGCAGGCCCGTGAGGATGATCGCGAAGTTCCAGCACGCATGGTGCGCGGCCACCACCCACAGGCTGCGCGTCCACGCATACAGCGCCGCCCACATCGCGCCCAGCAGGGTACCGGCCACCAGGGTGGTGGCCAGCTCCACCGCGCTGGCGGGCGCGTTCGACAAGTGCATGGCGGCGAACACCAGCGCCTGCAGCCACATCGCCGCCGCGCTGCCCATGCCGTCTTCCAGCGTGCCGAACAGCACGCCGCGGTACAGCACCTCTTCCAGGAATGCCGCGACCAGGATCATGCCTGCCACGCCCAGCAATGCCGGCGATGCTCCCGGCGCAGCCACCACCACGTAGTAACCGGCCGCGAACCCCGCAAGGGTGACCAGCGAAACCTGCGCCGCGCCGCCCAACGCACCGCCGAGCACCGCCCATGGACGAAAGCGCAGATCGCGACCCGGCCCGGGCAGCACCCAGCGGCGCCACGCGGCATAGGCCAACAGCACCGCCAGGAAAATGCCCGATCGGCGCAGCAGGCTCACCGTCGCCGGATCGGGCGCGAACACCGCCTCCAGGGCCGGCACCAGGCCCTGGCGCACGGCCAGCAGCGCACCCACCACCATCGCCAGGCCCAGCAGGCCGTGCTTCAACATTCGTCCCAGGGGCCTTACTGCCAGCATGGTCGCGTCCCGTTCGAGCCGGAGAGCGCCGGGCCGCGCCGTCGCAGGGACGACGGCAGCGCCACCTTACCCACCACATCCGCGCATCGGAACACCGAAACATGCATCGTGGCCATGCATACTTGCATGGCACCGAACGGCGGAATCCACGATGGACTGGAGTGACCTGCGCGTGTTCCTGGCCGTTGCCCGCGACGGCAAGCTCGGGGCGGCCGCCCGCACCCTGGGCCAGACCCAACCCACCATGGGCCGGCGCCTGCGTGCCCTGGAGGCCGCCGTCGGACACCCGCTGTTCCGGCGCACGTCCGAGGGCTTCGTGCTGACCGAAGAAGGCGGCGCCGTGATGCGCCACGCCGAGCGCATGGAGGCCGAGGCGCTGGCGATCCAGCGCGAGCTCGCGGGCCAGGCGCAGCAGCTGGACGGCCCGCTGCGCGTCACCTGCTCGGACTGGTTCGGCGTGAACCTGCTGGCACCGGCGCTTGCGGATTTCTCCCGCCTGCACCCGCGCGTCACGGTGGAGCTGCTGACCGACGCGCGATTCCTCAGCCTGTCCCGTCGTGAAGCGGACCTGGCGTTCCGCATCCGTCGCTTCACCGAGCCCGACGTGGTGTCCATGCGGCTGATGCACATTGCCTACGGCGCCTACCAGCGCGCCGGCGATCCCAGGCCCACGCGGGGCGACGGCGCCGGCACCGCGCTGATAGCGCTGGACTCGGCATTCGCGGGCGCCCCGGACGACAGCTGGCTGCAGACCGTGCTGCCCAACGCCCACGTGGCCCTGCGCAGCAACAACCGCGACGTGCAGGCGCAGCTTTGCCTGCAGGGTGCCGGCGTGAGCGTGCTGCCGCGACCGCTGGGCGATCGCCTGCCGGGCCTGGAGCGCCTGGACCTGGGCGAAGAACCGCCGGGCCGCGACACCTGGCTGGGCTACCACCGCGACCTTCGGCGGCTGGCACGCCTGCGGGCGCTGGTGGATTTCGTGGTGGCGCGGTTCGGCGCGTGATGCGGGCCAAGGGGCCGCGCATCACCGCGTGGTGAGGGTGCCGTCGAAACCAGGCAGCGCCAGGTTCACGGCGCGTCGGGCAGCGTCACCCTGGGGGCCGTGCCGAAGGGCTTGATGCCGAAGTGCGGATACACCTCGGCCGGGTAGTACACCGCGCCGTCCTTCACCACCGCGCGGATGGTCTTGATGGCCTTGAGGTCGGCCGTGGGGTCGCCCGGCACCAGGAAGAAGTCGGCCAGTTTGCCCCGCTCGATCGAGCCGGTGCTCTGGTCCTGGCCCAGGTAGGTGGCCATGTCCCAGGTGGCGAGTCTGAGCACTTCGGCCGGCGTGTAGCCCAGCTGCGCGAACAGCTCCAGCTCGCGGTGGAAGGTGAACGAACCGCCCAGGTCGGTGCCCGGGATCAGCAGGATGCCGCGCGCGCGCATCTGCCGCAGCGTGTCCAGGATCCTGGCGTACGCCGCCGCGTAGGCCTCGGCGTCGCCGGGCGCCGACATGTCGGCCCAGCCCTGGCGCGCGCCGCGCTGTTCGCCCACCGGCAGGTGGTCGATGTAGTCCACCGCGCCCGAGGGCACGGCGCCGCCGCGGTTGAGCAGCAGGTTCTCGTGGATGGCGATGGTGGGCTCCACCGCCACCTTGCGCTCGGCGATGTGGTTGATGGTGCGCTGCACGCGCGGCGCGGACAGGTCCAGCGTGGCCAGGCGCTTGAGCGCGGTCAGTCGCAGCAGGGTGCGGGTGTCTTCTTCCGGCGACAGCACCCAGCCCAGCACGATCTGGTTGATGTGGGTGAGCTCGTCGTAGCCGGCGTCCACCATCGCGTCGGCATTGGAGAAGGCCGGCACGTGGCCCGCCACGCGCAGGCCCAGGCGATGCGCTTCCTTCGCCGCCACCGCCGACCACTCCGGCCGCATGCTGTTGTACAGCTTCACCTGGCCGTAGCCGCGCGCCGCATACCAGCGCACCGCGGCCAGGGTTTCGGCCTCGCTGTTGACCAGGATGCCGTTGTTGGAGTTGAACGGGCTCTTGCCCTCGATGAAGCCGCTGCGGTGCACGCGCGGGCCGCCGATGGTGCCGGCCTCGATGCGCGCCACCAGCGCGTCCAGCACCGCGTTGTCGGTGCCCATGTCGCGCGTGGTGGTGATGCCGGCGGCGATGTTGAGCAGGGCGCCCTCCTGACCGGTGTGCGCGTGCATTTCATGCAGGCCGGCCACCAGGGTGCCGCCCTCGCCTTCCACCAGCACCTCGCCCGGCGAAACGGGGCTGTCGATCGGCTGGATGGAGCTGATGTGGCGGCCGTGGATGACCACGCTCACCGGCGCCGACAGGGCCATTTCCCGCGGGTCGAAGATGCGCACGTTGCGGAAGCGCACGGGCGCGCCGTAGCGGTGCGCGGTGAGCTGCTGGATTTGCTCCAGCCGCTTCGTGCTCAGGTCGGCGGCCAGCTTGCGCAGCCGCACCTGTTCGCCCTCGAAGCCCTTGCGCACCACCACGCTGCCCGGCGATATCACCGCGAACAGCGCCTGCCGATCGTCCAGCAGCACGTAGTCGGGCGCGTACTCCAGGCCGCTGACGGCGTGCACGCGCACGTTGATGGACTGCTTGCCGTCGGTGACCGCCAGCGAATCGCCCGGCACCACGCGCACCGCGCCGCCCGGCAGGGCCGGCAGGCTGCGGTCGGCGTCCTTGAGCAGCGCGGCCGCGTACAGGCCCAGCGACCACGGGCTGGCGGCCTGGCCGATGTACAGGCTGGGCTCGCTGACGCTGGCGCTGCCCTCGCCCACCGAATCGGTCCACGTGGCCTTGCCGTCGGCCAGCGCGAAGCGCTCGTCCACCTTGCTGCCGAAGGTGGTGGCGCCGCTGATGGCCCACTGCGTGGGCAGGCCGCGCTGGTCGAGCGTGAGCGTTTCGGCGATGGTGGGGCCGCGGCCGTTGTTCTTGACGTCGTAGTCAATCGCCACCGCGGCGCCGTTGCGCGTGGCGGTGAGGTGGCCGACCTTGTTGCCGCCGGTCACCACCGTGAACTCTTCCACCACCGGCGCGGCGAAGGCCCAGCCCGACACCATCGAGAACAGCACGACACCCGCGGCACGACGCATGGCCCACTCCCGGTTTTCCCTGATGCCCGACTGTGCGTGATCGGTCCCCGCCGCACAAGGCGGCGGGCGCCGG
Source organism: Arenimonas sp. (assembly GCA_035433005.1). Classification (GTDB taxonomy): domain Bacteria; phylum Pseudomonadota; class Gammaproteobacteria; order Xanthomonadales; family Xanthomonadaceae; genus Arenimonas. The sequence goes on from DAORUD010000141.1 coordinate 4,477, forward strand.
CGGCTTGCAATCGGCCCGGGTTGGGCGTTGCATGGTGCAACGATGAACCGCCCGCTGCCGCCGCTGCTGCCCTTGGCCCTGGCCCTGGCGCTGGCGCTGGGCGGCTGCGCGTCGCGGCCGGCGGCCAAGCCATCCGCGCCCGTGCCGCCGGCCCCGATCAAGACCCTGGACGACTCCCCGCTGTCGGACCTCAACATCGGCGGCGGCGACATCCCCGACGTGCTGCTGCGCGCGGTCAACGACACCTACCTCAAGCCCACGCCCCTCAACTGCGACACCCTGGCCGCCGAAGTGCGCGCGCTGGACATCGTGCTGGGGCCCGACCTGGACACGCTCAAGGCCGCCGACAAACCCGACGATTTCGCCAAGACCGCCCTGGTCAACGCCATCCGCGGGCTGGTGCCCTACAGCGGCGTGCTGCGGGTGATCACCGGCGCCAAGGCGCGCCAGCGCCGCATCGCCGAAGCCATCGCCGCCGGCGGCGTGCGCCGCGGCTACCTCAAGGGCCTGGGCGAAAGCTTCGGCTGCGAGGTGCCGGCGGCGCCGGTGCACGTCGTGCCCGTTGCCCCACCACCGCCCGCCCGCTGATTTCGGGCCGACGGCAGACCGATCAGCCCCGATCGCGCTGTCGGTAGATCTGCAGCACCAGCGCCAGGCACACGAACGAGCCCAGCACCGG